>DCSN01000100.1:1639-22525 GCA_002325645.1 Pseudanabaena sp. UBA1465 | reverse complement strand
AACCCCTTTTTTTGAAAAAGTTTTGAGAATAGTTCGTCCTGGCTCATCTATTCCTTATGGTAGAAGGGTTGTAGCCTCTAAAAAAGTTTTAGAATTTAGGCAATGCCGCTTCAATCGATTTAGATTTAGTTGCAGGTTTAGATGGGGGTGCGCTAGGTTTAGCTGGAGTTACTGTGGGCAACTTGGCAGGGCAAGATTCGTTAACGGTGGATTTGGCCGCAGGGGGCTTAGGTTGTTTCACATTATTTGCAGATCCAGTTGCTTTGGAAGCAGGTTTGACCACCTCAATAGGTTTAACTGGTTCAGGTGTGATCGGTGCGGTTAAAGGGGTTTGGGGGATGAGCAGGTCTATCTCGCCTTCAGTGCATTTAGGATTGACTTGGTTGCCGATCGCAATTAATTTCACGCCTGAAGCATTGTTGATATCGGCTTGTTTGTTGTTTTGGAAAATATTTTGTCCAAGAGAGTTTGCGCTTCCGAGGTCTACGGTTGGTTGACCTTTGCGATCTCTGAGGATTACCAAACCATTTTCTAAATTGTTGGCAATGAGATTGTTACGAAAGGTTGGGGTGGCGATGTTGGAGACAACTATGCCTCCGCGATTGTTAATGATGCGGTTGGCTAGCACTAAGACTTGAGATTTTTGCCCGATCGTCAAGCCAAAGCCTGTGTCATAGAAGGTATTGGTTTGAATTTTCCCTGAGCTTGTTCCCAATGCGGAAATGCCATTGGCTCCATTGCGGAAAAAGATGTTGCTGATCACGTCGGCGGTTGTATTACCTGTGAGGAAAACGCCATCATGGTTAGATTTTGTAAAAGTATTATTGGCGATCATGACGTTTTGGGCGGATTCAACCCACAGTGCGTAGCCCCTAGTATTGGCATTGGTGATAGTAATCCCTTCTATACGGGAGTTGTTTCCAGCTAGGAGGGCGATATTTTGACGCGCAAAGGTGGGGCTAATGAAAACGCTACCGCCTGAGATGATGATGTCTTTACCTTGATTAGTTGTGTTACCTCGTACAGTTACACCGTTAGGAATTTTGATCGGAAATTTTTCACCTGTTTCGACGGTGTAGTTTCCCTTGTCGAGTTGAATGATTGTGCCGATTGGGGGCTTTTTGTTAATTGCGGCGGTGAGCGATCGCAGGGGTTGGTTTTCTGAGATGCCGAGATTGGTGTCTAATCCGTTAGGCGAGACGAAAATGATATTGGTTTGTGTAGGTTGGGTGGGCGTGGTAATTACGGGAGTATTAGTTTGGGCGATCGCGGGTATGGTTGATGTGATTATTTGCGGCATACCAAAGGCAAAGATAAATGCTAGTCCCAGAGATGTCCGTATAAATGTCACTGGAGATGACATAAAGTTATCCTCTACAATTTATTTATTCTTGATTTCATTTTTTAGTGTGTTGAGCTTGACGGAAAGCGTTTCAGATAGTTTCTTGAAGAAGTATTTGAGGTTGTCTAGCTAAACTCCCAATAAATATACATCCAAGTTTTAATTTTGATTTTATTTTGATTTTTATTTTGCATTGATTGAGGTATATGTGAGTTCACTTCCTGTCCCATCCCATATTCACTATGAACTTTTGCTTCAGTTGCTAGAGCGTCAGACTTTACCTACGCTGCACAACGAGATAAAGCAGCCTCATTTAGGGGCAAAGTTGAATGTTTCGAGAGGGCATCTGCAAGCTGCCATTATTAATTTACGCAAGGCTTTTGCTTTGCAGAAGCAGGTGGAGGAGCTTTGTGAATATCACGGAATTGAAGTTTCTTATCGATGGTCTTTAACGGAAACGGAGCAAGAAATGGGGCGATCGCTGAAGGATATTTCTAGCCCACCCCAAAATCAGGGATAAATTATGACGAAATTGTTACAATAGTTCAAAGGCTATTTGTAGTTATTAGTGAATATTTATGGTTCAGGCAGCATCGGCTACTTTTTCGCGTGAAGATTGGCAGAAGGGGTATGAGTCTCTCAATACTGAGCAAACTTACTGGATTGATGAGGTTGAGGGGCAAATACCACTAGAGCTTGAAGGAACATTATTTCGCAATGGACCGGGAAAGCTTGATATTAATGGCGAAAAGTATGGGCATCCCTTTGATGGCGATGGCATGGTCTGCGCGATCGCTTTTAAAGATGGCAAGGCTCATTTTACAAATCAGTTTGTGAAAACTCCTGAATTTTTGGCGGAGCAGAAAGCAGGAAAAATCCTATATCGGGGAGTATTTGGGACACAGAAGAAGGGGGGCTGGCTGAGCAATATTTTTGATCTCAAAAATAAAAATGTTGCTAATACTAATGTGGTGTATCAGGGCGGCAAGTTATTGGCACTATGGGAGGCGGCTCAACCCTATGCGCTCAATCCTAAAAATCTGGATACTGTAGGGTTAGAAAATTTTGATGGCAAGTTAGAAGCAGGAAAAGTTTTTACGGCGCATCCACGCAAGGATGATCGCACTGGAGATTTGTGGGGATTTGGGGTGCAGCCTGGGCCTAAATCTACGATTTCGATCTATCGGGTTACGGACAAAGGCGAATTATCGACGGAATCTCAGGTTAAGGTCTCAGGATTTTGTTTTTTGCATGATTTTGCCTATACGCCGAACTATCGGATTTTCATGCAAAATCCTGTTTCCTTTAAGCCTTTGCCTTTTATTTTGGGATTATCTACGGCGGGGGGATGTATTGAGCTAAAGCCAAATGCACCGAGTCAATTTTTGCTGATCGATCGCCAAGGTAATTTGCAAACGATTGAGACTGATCCTTGTTTTGTATTTCATCATTGCAATGCCTATGAAACAACATCTGATCGGGGTGATGAAATTATTGTGGATTCAGTTTGTTACCCCGACTATCCTAAATTGGAGCCAAATACGGATTTTCGGGAGATTGATTTTGACAAGGTGATTGCAGGACAGTTATGGCGCTTTACAATTAACCCTAAGCTTGGCACTGTCAAACGTGAACTGATTTTAGAGAGATCATGTGAGTTTCCTGTGGTGCATCCTCGTTGTGTGGGGCAGGATTATCGTTATAGCTATATTGGCGCGATCGCCAAGGAATCGGGTAATGCACCTTTGCAGGCGATCGCCAAAATCGATATGCAAACGGGCAAGCAAGAATTTCATAGTTTTGCGCCACGCGGCTTTATTAGTGAGCCGATTTTTGTACCCCGTGATCGCAATATAGATAGTGCTGAGGATAATGGCTGGGTAATGGTTTTAGTTTTTAATGCCGAACATAACCGTTCTGATTTGGTAATTTTGGATGCTCAGAACATTACGGGCAAACCTGTAGCCACCTTGCATCTAAAACATCACGTCCCCTATGGGTTACATGGTAGTTTCACCCACGAAATTTTTTAAAAAGCGACGCGATGCACCCCTTTCAAGAAAAAGTTAAGTGCCGCGCGAAGCGCGGCACTTAACTTTTTCTTAGAAGAGATCTAGAGGAAAATGTCCATGTGTGCCGCTATAGCCATCGGTGAAATCGGTATGAAAAGATAACAGCGCCCCACGATAATCGCCTTTGTAATTATCAGAATGATAACGGCGGCTACGGGGATTATATTTTAGATAAACACCGTCGGCGATCGCTGGTAACTGCTCTTCGGGCAAATCATAGCGAAAGTGGGCAGCATAATTTTTTAAGGCTTGTAATGCTTCGGCAGTATTTTCAGCGCAGATCCCAAAAATGTGATAATCAGACTGATTAGTTAAAAAATCTAGGGCTTCACAAATTTGCGATCGCCTTTCTGGGGTTGCAGTTTCTGCATCTAAGTCGCTTAGTTCCCAGAGAACGCGCTCAGCATCGGCGATGGTTAAATTATTGCTCATGGGTTGCGAAGTTAAGGATAAAGCTCAATTGTATTATGAACATTAACGAAGAAATTGCGCGTTTACGAGATCTTCTACCTGCTTCTTGGCGCATGACCACATCGATTAAGTCTAAACCTGAGCAAAATGAGCCGATCGCTAGTTCACAGATTTTGCCTTGGAGTAAGGGTGTACAGGTCGGTATCAATTTTCGATGGTGGCGGCAGTTGCCTGAAGCACAGCGAGATCTATTGCTTTTGCATGAAATAAGCTGGCGACAAAAAACTAAATGGTTGCAAATTGGGGCATATCAAGGAATTGCCGCAGTATCTTTGGTAGGGGGAGTCGTGGAGACCTTACAGGGAGATGTGACAGGAATTGCGATCGCTTTATTACTCGGCACAATTGGCATCAATCAAATTTTGCGAGGTAATAAAAGTTCACAAGTGCGGGTAGAAGCCGATCAAGAGGCAATTTCAATTGCTCAAAAACGTGGTTATACGGAGGAAGAAGCAGCTAAAGTATTATTAGAGGCAATTCCTGCGGTAGCTAGGCTTATTGGAAGGAACACGCCTGAATTTACGGAATTAATCCGATGTCAAAATTTAAAAGCGATCGCAGGATTATCAAAAACAACCATTCCCGATACATTAATTAATGATTTTTAAGATTGTTTGCCATCCTTCGGCGGGGAAACAATCCTATTAGGGAAAATCAAAACCCGAATAGTGAAAGGCGACGCAGAGCGTCGCCTTTCACTATTCGGGTTTTATGTCCTAACGAGAATGGCGATCGCGATACCTCACTAGACTGGAAAAAGCTACATACGATCTTAAATAGTTATTGTGAAATACAAGTTTTTGTTTAAATGACAATAGTTATAATACAAAAATATATTTTTATGCTAAAGTCTAACCCTTTTATAGAATTAGATAAAAGCTGAATCCTAACCTATTTAATCCCCAAGGTAAAAGGGTTGCGTATGAGCAGTTGTAGAAATGCCCTAGAAGAACTAGTAATTGAAGAAGCCGAAGCACAATACAAACGATTGGGCGCTGATGTAAAGAAGCGCGTCGATCTTAGTGAAGTAATTGCTTACACGCTCAATCGCTTACCACCAATGTATGCCACTACTCAACGTGGTTGGGTACAACAACGCAAAAAAGCAGAACAAGAGTTGCACTCAGCGATCATCAAGACTGTCCGCAATGGCTTTTTAAGTACTCAAAGTGATATTTTACGGCAGCAAGACCCGATCCCCGCCCATGAGTTAATTAGTCAGGCGCGATCGCTAGTAAAGCTAAGGAAATTATTTAACAAAGATTATCTCAAATGGAAAGATGTTCCCAATGCTGTGCGTGATGCCTTAGATTCGGGTTATTACCAGAGCCTATCTAATGGGACTTATGTCAGCTTGGATCGACGTAATTCTTTATTAGCTCGTAGCTATGCAGTTCGTCGTCGCACCACACCGAACATTTTAATAAATCCCTCTAAATCCACCAAAACGGAGCAAGATATTTCCGCAGAAATCAAAGATTTTGAATCCTATATGTCAGGAACCGTTTATCGGTATAGCAATATTTTAGAGACTCTCGTATCAGCGATCATTGAGCGACGCGTCCAACGCCTTGATGAAACAAGTCAGAAAAAAATCAACATTGATGAAGTGGCCGCCTATGTACTCAATCGGTTGCCGCCCATGTATGCCACTAGTCGTCGCGGCTTGCAAAGTTTACGCCAAAGAGTCAAGTCGGAGATGACCAATCAAATCATCAGTATTGTCAAAGAGGCTTTAGTAAAGGTAAGTCAAGAACCTGAGCGAGCTTTATCACCATTACCTTTTGAAAGATTTAATCTGGAGTTAGAAGATACCCTAGTCCAACTACGGACATTACTCCAACGGGATGACATCACATGGCGCAATATTGCAGAGATCGTCGAAGAGAGCTTAAGAACACCTAGATCTGATTATCCAAATTGGCGGGCAAAACATGATGTTTAGTTCTCCAAGAAGTTAAGTTGCGGCACAACTTAACTTCTTGGGTTTTGATGTAGTGAGGACAGCTATAGGATTGCTATAGTAACAATAGTAAATTAATCAACATCGAAATTAATCCTATTAACTATGCTTAGCCCTATTTTGCAAACTAAAATCGAAAGTCAGATCAACGACAACAAAATCTTTCTCTACATCAAAGGCACGCCTCAACAGCCCCAATGCGGATTCTCCGCAGCAGTTGTCCAAGTATTTAACTCTTTGGGACAACCCTATGAATCCGCCGATATTCTTGAAGACAATGATTTACGCCAAGGACTAAAAGAATTTTCCAGTTGGCCAACTTTTCCTCAGGTTTATATTGATGGTGAGTTTGTTGGGGGATGCGACATTGTGATGGAACTCAACAATCGCGGCGAACTAGCCCAAATCGTCCAAGAGGCGATCGCTAAATGATAAATAAAAAAAAGGGCGCTGAGCGCCCTTTTTTTTATAAAACCTTTTCTAAAGCTCGCCTTGTTCTTTGCCAAGCCCAAGACCCAAGCCCAAATACGATTAAGCTAAAAACAACTAATACGATTTGAAAGCCAATTTGTTGTTTTCCACCATTCTGAACCCCAAATACACCTGTTAAAAAATCTAGCGAGACGGCAATCAAGGCTAAAGGCAAACTAGCTGCAATGTTTTCGCCATTATTCAATAAGCCAAATACCTTGCCACGCATATTTTCAGGGGTATGTTCTTGAATTACGGTTCGCATAGGAATCACAATTAAGGAGCCATTGATACCAATAAAAGCACCAATTAGCCAAGCAACCCATTGATTAGTGACAAAGGCATACATTAATAAACCGATCGCCATTCCCATAAAACCAATAAATGGCAAGGGACGATGGACAATTTTTTTGCCAAATTTACCTAGAATAAATGCGCCGATCGCTAATCCCACACCAACTGAGGCAACAAAAGAGCCAAATTCTTGACGATTACCTGTAACCACCTCCGCCAGATTTAGTGACAATTTTTGCATGGCTCCTAAAACGGCATATAGCAGAACCATCTGCAACATTGCACCGCCAATTAGATGGTTGTGGCGCACATATTGAAAAGCATCTCTAAGATCAGTCCATATTCCCGATCCGACTTTTTTAGGATGGATAATCTCGTCTTTAGGTAGAGCTAGTAAAAATAACCCCGATATGACATATAAGCTCCCTAGTAATATTTCGCGGCTAAAAGCTTTCGCATCAGGAAACAAATTTAGGGTTAGGGCAAGTAGGGGCGCACCGATCGCAAATCCCACAATTAATGATCCCACCTCTGTAATTGTAAATAGGGCATTGGCTGGGAAAAGATCATTTTTGGGAACTACCAGCGCGATCGCCGATTGTTCAGCAGGAGCAAAAACATTGGTGAGAGTAGAAATAATAAAGGTCAGAACTAGCAATACCGCTAAAGAATGAGGCGCGAATGGAATCACAAAAAGACAAGCGGCGCGCAAAAAATTGCATAAGATTAAAACCTCGCGCTTAGGATGCCAATCCACAAAAATCCCTGCGATCGAGCCTAAAAACACCGCAGGTAAAGTCATCGCAATCATAATTGATGATTCTTTGGTATTTACATCACTCCCCCCATTAGCAACAGCAAGAGCAATCAATAAAATCAGAACAACTTTATCAACTAGCTGGGCAAGGATTTGCGCGATCCACAATGCTAAAAATTGGCGATTACGCAAAACTGTTAAATAACCAGCAGGGGAATTTAGATCGGGTTGAGACATCAATTAAGGTGGCTAAAGTAGCAGTAGCATTCAGACAGATATTGTATAGCGATCAGAAAGGCGGCGCATCACGCCGCCTTTCTGAATTATTGAGTACTGACTCCGTTCATGAAAACTGCCTCCTTGTACCGAGCTTGTCCTGACGTTTAGTCTTGAGAGCATTACCGCTTTTCCCTCTGGCGATCGGAATGACTTCTGCTGCCGACATTTCTCGCGCTGAGCGAATTAGTAAACCTGCAATAAATAAGCAAGATAGGGTTGAGCTACCACCATAGCTCAAGAAAGGAAAAGGTAAGCCCGTGGTTGGTAATACGCCAGTCGCCACGCCCACATTCAAGAGAGATTGCACCACAATCAAGGACGTAGAACCGAGAGCAATTAAGCGAATGACAGGATCTTTACATTTATAGGCCACTGATAGCCCAATCGTGCCGTAAATCATCACTAACAGCAATAAACAAATTCCACCAAACAAGCCAAATTCTTCCGCAAAAACCGCAAAGATAAAGTCAGTATATTGAATCGGTAAAAATAGCTTTTGTTGCGACAAGCCAAAACCACTACCCCAAAAACCACCCGAACCGATCGCCATTAAGCTTTGAGTTAACTGATAGCCGTCCCCCGCTTGATCTTGCCAAGGATCGAGAAAGGACATAATCCGTCGGCGTTGATATTCACGGAAAGTCACACTAGCTAATGCTACGCAAGTCCCTAAAGCCGCCGTCCCAAACATCTGAAGGCTGGGCAACCCTGCTCCGAGGGCAATCAACCATAGCGTAATCCCACAAAGCGCCGTTACGCTCAAACTAGGTTGCATCAAAATACCGCCCAAAACCAATAAAAACACAACGAGCCAGAAAGTCCGTGTTTTCCAATGGGTGCGATTCCAGTTGCCGAAAAGTTGGGCGGCTTGCAAAATTAAAAAGGGCTTAATTAATTCCGATGGTTGCAGCAAAAATGAACTTGACCCCACCGATAACCAACGGGTTGCGGCATTACGGGTTGTCCCTAATCCTGGAATATGCGTCGCGTACAATAGCCCCAAAATAATAAATAGAAAAATTGGGCTAATTTTAAGCATGAACCGTAATGGCAAATGCACAATCCCGTTAAACATTAATAAGCCGATCACTGCCCAAGCTAATTGATATTTGAAATAAAGCATGCCATCTTTGAAGGCAATATCAGCAACGGGGTAGGATGCGGAGAAAAGTACTGCTAATCCTGCAAATAACCACAAAAATGTCAGCCATCGCAGGAGACGAGCTTCGGTAGCCCATTTATCGACGGTGCGATCGAAAAAGGGGAAGGCTTGAAAAATTTGAAGGATTTTCACGGCTGCGGGGGGACTTGTATGGTTAAAAGCAAAGCAATATCAAAGCAATATTTGGTGATGCTATTTTAACCACGATTTTTCGCGATCGCTGAAAACAAAAAATTATTTATGCGGTGGCAACTTCGCGGAGTTGTAAATCGCAACTCCGCCAAACTTGACCATCTAAAGCTGTTTGTTCGATCAGACTAGCGAGGCGTAAAGTTTTTAAAGCCTGATCACCGCCGACTGAGGGTTGCGCTTTATCACGGACACAGGCGACAAAATGCTCTAGCTCAGCGTGCAGTGGCTCAATATTACTGGTATAAACTTTTTCGATAAAACCATCTTGACGATAAAGGACTTGCCCGTAATCGGTTGTCCAGTTAGCAGTGGTTTGGCGATGAATCAAAATTTCATTGTTCAAAAAATCGGACTCGGTGAGAGAATTAGTGCAATGAGCCGTGATTTTGCGTTTTTTGCGATGGGTAACTTTGCTGGCGGTAAGGGTGGCGATTACGCCATTTTCAAAGCCGATGGTGGCGGTTACATAGTCGAGATAGCTGGATTCGGGAGACACGCGATTGCCATGGGCGGAGACACGCACGATCGCTGAGGGGATTAGCTCCAAAATCAGATCAATATCGTGGATCATCAGGTCAAATACAACCGAGACATCATTGGCTCGTTGGGAATAGGGACTCATGCGATCGGCTTCGATCGCTAAAATCGTCTCATGCTTTAAAACTTTGCTTAACTCTTGGAAAGCGGGATTAAATCTTTCAATGTGACCGACTTGGAGAATGCGGCTATGTTCGGCAGCAGTTTTAACTAATGATTCTGCTTCTTCAACGGTGGCGGCGATCGGTTTCTCGATCAATACATGAACGCCAGCCTTAAGGCAAGTTGTCCCCACATCGTAATGTAATCGGGTCGGGACAGCGATACAGACGGCATCAACTAGGGGCAGTAATTCGCGATAGTCTTCAAAATAAAGTACACGATGCTTGTTGGCCGTATCCCGCCCACGCTCTACACTAACATCGGCAACACCAACTAATTCTGCATCCTTAAGCAAGCTGAGGACTCTTGCATGATGCTGCCCCATATTACCGATACCGATGACACCAATCCTTATGGGATCGTGGAAATTACGATTGGGGCTCATATTCCTCACACACGCTCAGTAAACACGCTCAGTTTGTCCAAAATCCTAACATGGATACAGAACGCTTTGCGCTCTAGTAGCTACTAAAAAGCACCCTAAGGGCGCTTTTTAGTAGGACAAGATCAACCTGTATTTCTCATGCCTGCGGCAATGCCATTAATCGTGAGTAAAGCCCCACGCAAAAGTTCATTTTTGGAATAGCGCGATCGCAGATCGACGGTATCAGGACGATGTTGACGGAGCCGCTTCAGCAAAGATGCTTGGATAAAACCGAGTGGCACAATTGAGCCATTGCGTAACTGGACCGATCGCTGTAAGTCGCGATCGCTGTCAAGGATTTGTTTCTGCCCTGTAATCGATTGGATCACCTTGCGAGTACGGTTGAACTCTCCGAGGATTTCCGCAAATACCTCGACAAAAGCTTCTTCATAGCCTTCTCTGGTTAATTCCCGCATATAGTGATGGGCAATTTGCAGATCGGTTTTGGCAAGGGTCATCTCGACACGGGAGATCGCGGTTTTAAAGAAGGGCCATTTGCTATAGAAATATTGCAGTAATGACAAATGTCCATCGGGGTTTTCCTCTAGAAATTCCTCAAGGGCTGCGCCAATGCCATACCAAGAGGGTAATAAAAAGCGGCTTTGAGTCCAGCTAAACACCCAAGGAATAGCCCTAAGACTGCCGAGATCGCGCTTGCCTGCACGACGGGCGGGGCGAGAACTAATTTGTAACTGGCTAATTTCTTCGATCGGTGTGACTTGGTGAAAAAATTCCACCAGATTCGGCTGCTCATAAATTAAATGGCGATACACTTGGCGCGATCGCTTAGAAATTTCTTCCATCGTGTCTAGCCAACAATCGAGGGTATCGGTGCTGCTGGGTAATAGTGTCGCTTGAATCACCGCAGTGGCGATCGTTTCTAGATTGTAAAGCGCAATTTCGGGCAAAGAATATTTAGAGGCAAGAACTTCACCTTGCTCAGTAATCTTGATCCGCCCCTCGATGCTGCGGCCAGGTTGCGCCAAGATAGCCTCATAGGTTGGACCGCCGCCGCGTCCGACGGAGCCGCCGCGTCCGTGAAACATTCGCAGATCCACTTGATATTTTTGGCAAACATCTTGGAGCGATCGCTGAGCTTTATAAATTTCCCAGTTACTACTTAAAAATCCTGAATCTTTGTTGCTATCGGAATAGCCCAACATCACCTCTTGTAGATGATCGTGATTTTCAAGATAGGCTCGATAGAGGGGCAGTTCAAACAACTCGGTCATAATTGACGGTGCGCTTTGCAAATCCTCGACCGTCTCAAATAGTGGCGCAATACTGAGGGAGCCTTTGCCAGTAGCAGGGTCGTACAGTCCTGCTTCCTTAGCGAGCAGCAATACTTCGAGAATATCGCTCACACTACGGTTCATGCTGATCACATAGTTATTGCAAATGTCCACCGAAAATTCCTGTTGAACCTTTGCCACCATCCGAAAGGTTTCGATGATTTCGTTGGTCTTGGCACTAAAGTTCAGATTGGCAGGGATCATCGGGCGGCGAGTTTTTAGCTCTTGGGTTAACCAAGTCACCTTTTCTGGTTCAGATAAATCATCATAGGACTTGGGTAAAAGTTGCAAGGTCTCGGCAATTTCGGCGATCGTATTGCTATGCTGCGTACTTTCTTGACGAATATCGAGGTGTGCTAGGTGAAAACCATAGACATCAACTTGGCGGATCAGATTTTCAAGGGGCTTAGGATTGAGTTTAGTCTCGATTAAACTGGCTTGAACTAGCTTTAATTCCGCTAAAAATTCGTCAACATTGGTATATAGCTGCTGTTCTTGTCCTTTGGTAGACAATTCCATTTCCGATGCTTGCCAACCACTATGGCGCAGGTTTTGATTGCGATCGCGGGTACGTTCGAGGCGTTTTTTGACATAGGCTAATTTCAGTCGGTAAGGTTCTTGGCGGAACTTGATCGCATATTTTTCGTAAACTTCAGGCAAATGAATTTGGTCATCGCCAAGGGAGTCGAGTAAAGCTTGAGAGACATCGCTGAGGCTTTGGGAGAGCGATAGTAAACGACTGAGGCGATCTACGGACTTAATGTATTTGTTTAAAACCAGATTGCGTTGATAGCAAGCGGTTTGCCATGTGACTTCGGGCGTGACATAGGGATTGCCATCGCGATCGCTGCCGACCCATGAACCAAATTTGCAAAAGTCATAGCGCGGTAACTTGAGTTTAGGAAAAGTTACCGAAATTGCGGAGGCAATCCGATCGTAAAGCACAGGGATTGCATCAAATAAAACTTCTTCAAAATAATGCAGGGTATAGTCAGCTTCGTCTAAAACGGTGGGCTTAATTTGGTTTAGCTCATCGGTGCGCCACCAGAGACGGATCTCTTCCGCAATTTGCTCCTGTAGTGAGGCTGCTTCCCAGTTCATCGCGATCGCCTGTGACACGGCTTCATCAGCACGAAAACCAATTAAGCGATCTAACTCCTTGAGCATCTTGGCGATCGTACGTTGCTTCTCGCGAATGGTGTGGCGCACAATCTCGGTAGGGTGAGCGGTGAAAACAAGGCGAATATCGAGATTGTCGATAATTCTCTGGATCTGACGTGGCGGTACATTCAGCTTTTTTAGTTCAGGAAACAGCCAACGAAATGTGCCGACGGGATATTCGGTCTCGCTGTTGATCGGGCTAATCCGATAGATGCTAGTTTGCTCCTGCTCATGGTCTTGCTCAACAATATTAATAAGTTGAAAAAATAAAGCAAAGGCGCGGGCGGCAGTAGTTGCTTGATGTAAATCAAGACTTTCGACCACTTTTAACACTTCTTCCGCAGGATATTCGGGTGCTTGCCCTTCTGGGGAACACATCGCTCGTAGTTGTCTCAATAAATCAACCAATTCTTGACCGCTTTCTCTTAATAGGACTGATTCCCACAAATCCTCGACGAGCTTGAGACGATATCGCAGACGAGAATTGGCGGCACGCAGATCGCTCTCTATATTGACAATCTGTACTAATGACGCTGACAGTGCTGCTGGGGAACTCATCCAACTTTCTCCAATATTTCTTTCTAGTCCAAAATTTTCCTGCTGTGCTGAAATCTCATGGAAAGAAGCAAGCATAAAATCTCTATTGTTTTCTATACCATACCAGCCTACCCGTTTGTTAGTTGTAGCCTGTTTTGCTAGTAATTTGGTAAGAATATGCTATTGACACTCTCAGCGAGTAACGCGACTGAGATTCCTGATTCAGTGAGACAACTTACCAAATAGACCATTATCTAGTTGGTAGAGGTCGAACTCGACCCAGGCGTAGAAATTTAAGTATGCCCTACCCTATTTAAACCAATAGCCAAGATATTCAGTGCAGCATTGTGGTCACGATCTAAAACCGTACCGTAATGACTGCATTGATAAGTGCGCTCACTCAGTGATTTCTTGACCATATTCCGCACTTGCAAATCGACCTAGGCAATCAGGTCGTTAGACCGAACCACGCACCTTGCAGTTTTTACCGCAAAGTCTTTACGCTGCCTTGATACTTGCAAATGTTTTCTTGCTAACCGCTTAATTGCTTTACGGCGATTAGCCGAACCCTTTTTACGCTTAGAAACTTTGCGCTGTAACTTTTTGAGTTGACGCTCTGACTTTCTAAGGAATCTAGGATTATCGACTGTTTGCCCATTACTATCAGTGTAGAAATGGTTTAAACCAACATCTAAGCCAACAGTCTTTTTAGATGGCTCTACTTGTTCTTTGCGGTCAACATCTACACAGAATTGAGCATAGTAACCATCAGCACGGCGAACCAGCCTGACTCGTTTTATTTTCTCTATCTGGTAGAAGTTACAGCAATTTGTTTTCAAACCCGCCACAAATTAAAATATAAAACCCGTTGCGGGGCTTCGCCCTGCGACCCTTCTTGTGGCGGGTTTGATCGAGTTTTGCTGTAAGATCTCGACTACCAACTAAAGCGAATAAATTCGCTCGTCCGATTTTCATCTCAGGTCTGTTGCTTGCCACCGAAGGCTAGACTCTGAGCTTTCAATATCTCGTGTGTTTTCTGTAACTTTTCCGATGGTTTTGGATTGCTCTGGTTAAAAATATCTATAGTTCTGCAATATTTCTTTACAAAGCATCGATAATAGAACCGAGAGCGCATTGCGCCCTCGCTGAAAATAATAAGCTAAGTAATTTAACTCATGTTTGATGTACTAATTGTCGGTGCGGGAATGGTGGGTGCAAGTTTAGCCTGTGCGCTAGGCGATAAAAACTGTGCAGCAAACCGCGATCTAAAGGTAGGAATTATTGAAGGTAATGGTAATTTCTGGCGCGGAGAATTTGCTGCCGATGGTCGCGCCAGTGCGATCGCCTATGGATCTAGTCAGATTTGGCAAAATATTGGTGTGTGGGGCGGGATGCAGCGCCGAGGGGTTACGCCAATGCACGCGATCCAAGTCTCAGAAGGTGATTTACCCTATCAAGTACAATTGCGGTGCGAAGATATGGGGCAAGAAGCCTTAGGCTATATTGTCGAAAATTCGGTAACTTTGGCTTCACTCTGGGAATTTGCGCGGGAATGTCAAAATTTAGAATTAATTTGTCCTGCCAAAATTTTAGATATTGAGTATGTAAAAGATCGCGATCTGATCCGCGTCAAAATAAGCTCAGAAATCGGTGAGCAATATCTCGAAACTAAATTATTAGTGGGAGCCGATGGGGGGCGATCGCTGGTGCGGCAATTAGCGAATATTGCGATCGATCAACGCCTATACGCGCAAACCTGCATCGTCACCACGATTCAATCAGAACAGCCCCATCACAATTTTGCCCATGAAAGATTTCAGCCCAGTGGACCCTTTGCAATTCTGCCCCTAGGTAGCGATCGCGCCTGTATCGTCTGGACTGCCACCACTGAGGAAACACCTCATTTACTTGCCCTCGATGACGCGACATTCCTGCAAGAGTTAACGAACCGCTTTGGTCATCCCCTTATGGAAAAGCTCGGTAATATTAAAGTGATTTCGCGTGAACGCGCCAGTTATGTTCCGCGTTGGATGCATAGCCAGACCTATATTCAACCCCGTTTAGCCTTAATTGGTGATGCGGCCCATACCACCCACCCGATCGCAGGTCAGGGTATGAATCTCGGTATTCGTGATGTCAATGCTTTAGCCAAGGTATTAAAGGCTGCTTATCAAAACAAGGAAGATCTGGGGGCGATCGCGGTTTTAAAGCGTTACGAATCCAAACGTAAATGGGATAACCTCGGCGTAATTTTGCTGACACATATCTCTAACATCCTATTCTCTAACCATAATTGGTTCTTTAAAGTCTTACGCCGCTTTGGTTTACTGCTCCTGCAAATCTCGCCTCTCAAGCGCATCTTGATGTACTTTATGATGGGTTTACATCAGGTCTGAGAATATGACGGTAAGCAATTTGCGCTTAATTAAACCCCAGAGAAATTTTGGGGATCGGCGCTCCGCACCGCTTCCCAAAATTTCTCTGTACTACTCAAAGCCTCAATAGGCTGTATTACCAGTAAAAACGCTATTCTCTCACCCATTAGCATGATTCTCTAGAGATAGAAACCTTTCAAAAAGGCAGAAATCCACTCACAGACTGGATTTCTGCCTTTTTGAAATTAAAGGGAACATGGGAACTATGCCAATTATCTCCAGTCAAAAGAGGCATAGTTCAGCAGGAAATCAATCTCATGAAAGCTCTTACAAAAATCTATTTAGGTGTGGCGATCGCTACTTCTGTTCTTACCTCTTTTAGCGCGATCGCTTCAGCCGAAGAAGTCAAATTACCTGGTAGCTATGTGGGCGCAGGCGTTTCCCTCCAAAGCTTTGCAACTACCCCTTCCGTATTAGGAGCGAACTTAGCTGGACGCTATAAGTTTGATGATGTACCACTTTCCGTTAGAAGTTCTGTTCTCTTTGGTAATGGCGGTACTTCTCTTGTTCCTACGGTTTCCTATGACTTACCCGTAGGCGATCGCACCAATGTTTATCTCGGTGCTGGAGCTTCCTTTAAAGTGGGTGGTGATACTAGCATGACAGGCGATCAAACTGCCTTTGCTTTGCAACCTGGTATCGAAGTCAGCATCAACAAGAATACTTTGTTGTATAGCAATGCGGTAATTCCCTTTAACGGTCAAAGTAATGGCTCCGCAGGTGCTTCCCTCCAAGCTGGCGTAGGTCTACAATTCTAACTTCTCATCTAACTTCTTAAAAAAGAGGAGCCGCAAAGCGGCTCCTCTTTTTTATTCTTCCCAAAAACGACATCCTTCACAGGGGCCTTGAGGATTGACTGCACAGCGAATTATTTCGGAACCAGCATTATATTTACAACTTCCATCGCCAATAATCCAACGTCCATTCACAAAGCTTTTTTCTAAGTTTTCTGGGGCTAATTGTACATATACCAAAATCGTAAATAAGTTATATTTTCCTCTTCGCAATTGATAGCGATGACGGCGCTCTAAGATCACATAGGTTTTACCGTCCAGATCAATGTGATTTCCAGGCTGCGGCATCCAATCTAGATATATTTTCCCCAAAGTGGTTTCAGGATGAAGAATTCGCACCTCTGTCGGCAATGCTAATATTTCCATAGGATCAAGTGTTTAATTTAGATAGAATATGTTTTAGGTGGATATTTTGGGCGAGTATTTCGGGCGAAGTTTTTTATGCAAAGGGACAAATAGGGACAAACTATGACTTTTACCTTAGATCCATCCAGCGATCGCGTCACACTTCCCGATCATACGCAACTTCCAGAATCTGACGGTACGTTTGTGAAAAATTTTCAAGAACATCCGCAAAGTATCTTGCTCACAGACTCGATTGAGCCGATCTTGCAACAATATCATCCTGACGGGCAATACGCGATCGGGCAGGATTCGGGCATCTATTGGCGCATGACTGAGCCACCCGAAAGGGGAGCCGAAGCGCCTGATTGGTTTTATGTACCGAATGTACCGCCCACCTTAGATGGTCAAACTCGGCGATCCTATGTGCTTTGGCAAGAATTTATTGCGCCTTTAATTATTTTAGAGTTTGTCTCTGGCTCTGGCAAAGAAGAACGCGATCGCACCCCTTGGACGGGTAAATTTTTCATCTATGAGCAGGTGATTCGTCCTGCTTTTTATGGCATTTACGAAGTGCAGAAGGCAAGCATTGAGCTATATCGCCATGTGACTAACCACTTTGAATTAGTGACCGCCAATGAGCGAGGACATTTCCCGATCGCCGAGTTAGGCGTAGAACTTGGCATTTGGCAGGGGGTTTATCAAAATTCTGACCTGCCTTGGCTGAGGTGGTGGGATGCTAATGGTAATTTGCTGTTAACTGGTTGGGAAAAAGCTGCACAGGAAAAGTTGATTTCACAACAGGAACGGTTAATTGCCGAGCAAGAGCGCCAACGGGCTGCACAAGAGCGCCAAAAAAATGAAATTTTGATTGCTCAACTGCGGGCGGCAGGGATTGAACCGCAGCTATAGCTGGGCTTCGATCGCCTCTAATAACTTCTGCTCTGTCCAATTTTGATAGAGATACGCCGCGATCGCCGCACCACCCGCACCGACACCTTCTTTGACAAAGCCCTGCTCATAGGCGCGAAGCTGCGGAAACTGAGACTTGGCAAAACTTAGCTGGGTTGCCATTAGCGGCACATCGCCCACTGCCAGAGCGAGATCTACTGTATTACCTGTGGGATCTTCGGCAACCCATCGGGTTGTGCCGATCGCGATCGCATCAGGATTCCAGACGAGATTTTGGGCGGAGGCGATCGCTCTGGCGAGGGCATAGACCGCTAACATTTGCGTACCACCAGCTAATAAAACTCCTGCATGACGACTAGCGGCGATCGCCATACCTGCCACAGCAATTTGCATAGGATCACCCACTGCGGCAATTATTTCTAAGGGAGTGGCTGTGAGGTGTGGCAATCCTGATTGCACGATTTGCCATTTTTGAGCATGGTTACAGGTGGGATGGGAGCTATTGATTTTATCTTTTGCATCAATTCCTAACGCGGTGAGTACGGCTAGAGCCGTGGTTGTGCCGCCAACCACACATTCACTAAGAATCACATAGGCTCCCGCTTGGGCTAATTTTTCTCCCCACACTAACCCCTGTACAAATAGTTGCAATACGGTATCAAGGGGCAGAGCTTTGCCTGTACTCACACATTTAGCGGGTAGACCATCCAGATCGATCGCCTTAGTTTGGGTGGTGGGCGCGATCGCTAAGCCAGCATTAAATATAAAAAGTGGTAAATCTTGGGCGGCGACGACGGCGCGAGAAATCAAGACGGGGGAAGCGCCTGCCACCAGTGGCGGCAATGGGAAGCTGATGTTTTTACCTGTGGCGAGAAATTCGGCATCGGCGATCGCGGTATATTTGCGATCTTCAGGGGTTGCGCCTGCGGCGGAGATATTGGGGATTAGTCCTGTGGCTGTAAAACCTAGGACACAAGCAAATACTGGGCGTTTACCGCGATAGGTGTTGAGCCAAGCCTTGGCTTTTTCGGGTTGTGTGTAGGTTTTGAGCATTAATTATTTATAGCAAATCAATGAAGATAGCGCTTCGCGCTATCTTCATTAACGCAAGTTATTTTTGACTACGACAGCGATCGCTGCAATATTTGACTTCATCCCAGCACTTTTCCCATTTTTTGCGCCATGAGAAAGGTTTGCCACAAACTAGGCAATCTTTGCTCGGCAAAAAAGATTTATTTCCTTTATGCGCCATGATTTGTAATCTCTTCGAGGTCGAGGTGGTGCGGCTGCGCCGCACTATTGGACTATATGATTTTTTTATTTTACTGTGAGTCGCTTAACTGATGTTATGTGGAAGTTTCCAAGACCCTCACCCCTAGCCCCTCTCCCAAAAAGGGAGAGGGGAACAAGAAATTAGTTTTACTCCCTCTCTCTCTCCTTTTGGGAGAGGGGAACAAGAAATTAGTCTTACTCCCCCTCTCCCTTGATGGGAGAGGGGGCTGGGGGGGTGAGGGTTTCCCGTAACATCAGTCGCTTAAGTCTAGGGCAAAGCTAAAGGTACTGCCCACACCGATCGCACTGGTAACGCTGATGTCACCGCCCATTGTTTTGACTAGATTTTGACTAATCGCTAGACCTAAACCTGCACCTTGCGTTTGTTTTTTGTTATTTGTAACTTGTTCAAAGGGTAAGAAGATTCTCTCTAATTCGGAGGTGGCGATGCCTTCGCCTGTATCGGAGATCGCAAATTGGATTAAATCACAGCGATCGCCTGCTTGAGTGGTTAATGGGATTTTGGTCACGGTAAAGGTAATTTCGCCAGCATCTGTAAATTTGATCGCATTGCCGAGCAGATTCAGCAAAACCTGTCGCAAGCGTTTTTCGTCGGCATAGATGTTTTCAGGAAGATCGGGATCGACCTGAGTTACTAGCGTGAGATTTTTGTTGGCAATCTGCGTGGAAACCATATCTACAGTTATTTGTAGAAAATTTTCTAGGGATAATAAATTGGGTTCGATTTCGATTTTATTAGATTCAATCTTGGAAATATCTAACAGATCTTGAATTAAGTCAAGGAGGTAACTGCCAGATTCATAAATGATGCTTACATATTGTTGCGATTCAGCAGATAGAGGGCTATCTTGCAAAATTTGAGCAAAGCCCATAATCGAATTCAGAGGAGTGCGTAACTCGTGGCTCATATTGCCCAAAAAATTACTTTTTGCCAGACTAGCGGATTTAGCGATCGCGATCGCTTCAGATAATTCTTGATTTTTGGCAATCAGTTGTTGTTTTTGTTGTGTCCTTTCCGTGATGTCTTCGATCGCGATTAAAATCATTTTGCCAATATCACTTTGCTCGATTTGACAAGCATTGAGGAGCATCGTGCGCGTTCCTAGTTGAGTAAACTTTTGGGTCACTTCATAATCTTGTACTGAGATATCCATCAGTAAAATTTCATTGAGCAGCGATCGCATTTTGGGCGTATCCCAATCTTGATTTCCTATTTCAAAAATTGATTGCTGTTCTGTTTGGGAAGCATTGGTGTGAAAAGTTTCATAAAAGGCATGGTTTGCAGTAATTACCCTTAGCTCAAAATTGAGAACAATTAAAGGCTGGCGCAGTGTTTCGACGATCGCATTGGCATAATTGCGCGATGATTCCAAGGCGATCGCATTCCGTTTTAGCAAATCAATATCAAGTAAGCCAATCACAACACCGTCAATGCGATCGTCGGTGGTGCGATAGGGACGGATGCGGAGGCTGTACCAATTTCCTGAGTGAGTCTGGACATCCTGCTCGTAGGGAATCAGGGTATCGATGACCGATGTGATTGATTCATTCAAATGATGGATATCAATATTGGTGTGAATATCGCTGAAAGGTCTTCCCACATCACTAGCGATGAGATTAAATATCTGCTCTGCCATCGGCGTAAACCGTCTAATGCGTAAATCACCTGAGAGCATCAAAATCGGAATATTCACGCTGCTAAGCAGATTTTGCAAATCGTTATTGACCGTATGTAATTGCCCATTGCGATTGCGTAATTCATCATTAATCGTGCTTAATTCTTCATTAGTGGCTTGAATTTCTTCCTTAGCCGTTTCCAGTTCCTCATTGGCACTTTGCAATTCCTCATTACTAGACAAAAACTCTTCACTAGCCACCTTCAGGTCTTGATTAGTGATCTCCTGAGCATCAATGATCGATCGCAAATATTCCTTAGTGTTTTCTAACTCATAGGTCAAGCGAACAACTTCTAGTTCTGCTTCTGTCTGGCGCAC
>DCSN01000100.1:0-1499 GCA_002325645.1 Pseudanabaena sp. UBA1465 | reverse complement strand
AAGCGATCGCTATTAATGCGTAAAGGAATGACATCAATTTTGACTAGTAGCCCCGCCATCTCAATGCCATCTTTGCAGATGGGAATGTCTTGCTGCTTGGCACTGTGAATCGCCGATCGCAACTCCAGTCTTAATTCTAACCGCGCCATTTTTAGCAAATTTAAACTAGCTTTACCGAGGGGCGGCTCCAAAAAAGGGCTAGTCTGTCCACGAAATTTTAAGATTTCTAAATCGAAGTTAACGGTTACACCAACGGGAGCATAGCGATTTAAAACCACCTGATCTGCTAGTTGTTCTAAATTGACATCATCAACTATTTCTGAACGCCGTTCTAGATTGGCAGATTCGGGAACGTAAGTGCTTTTGACAAAATTAAAATTCATGCGCGGCGGCGTGAGTTTACGCTGATAAATACGACTTTTTTTGTCGGCGATATTAAATAAATCCGTAGCGTTACCAATGCCTTCCGAACTTCCCAACATCAAAAAACCATCAGGATTGAGCGCATAGTGGAAGATAGGCATGATCTTCTTTTGGAGCAATGGCTCCAAATAAATCAGCATATTGCGACAGCTAATCAAGTCTAGTCTGGAAAATGGAGGATCGCTAGTCAAATTTTGCCGCGCAAATACACATAGCTCCCTGACCACCTTCCCAATCTGATAACCTCCCTGCACAGGGATAAAAAAGCGCCGCAATCTTTCTGGAGAAACATTATCTAGATCATTTTGGCTATAAATGCCCGATCGCGCCCTTGCGATCGATGGTTCGCTAATATCCGTAGCAAAAATTTGAATTGGTCGTCTAACAGATTGATCATCAAAAAACTCTAGTAAACTGATCGCAATAGAGTAAGCTTCTTCGCCCGTTGAGCAACCCGCCACCCAAATCCGAATCGGCAAACCACTCGGTTTGTGTTGGCAAATCTCAGGAAATACCAACTGCTGAAGGATGCCAAAGGATTCTGGCTCGCGAAAAAAGCTAGTCACATTAATCAACATATCGTGATGCAGTTTTTCGACCTCTTGGGGATTTTTTTGCAAATATTCTGCATATTCATCTAACTTCTGCATATTTAACAAGCTCATCCGCCGCGAAATTCGCCGTCTGACCGTACCTTGTTTGTAATGTCTAAAGTCAACGCCCATTGCCTTATGCAGCAGCATGAAAATCTGTTTTAAGGTTTCCTCATGGTCAGTAAAAATTGAGGCGATGCCATCCTCAGGTTCATCAACATCATTTCCCTCGGCGATCTCTAAACTAGTCTCCTCGCTTTGGTTTTGGCTAATATTGACTAATTCTGTGGCAATTTCTGGGGGCGACAGGACAAAATCCACATAGCCCGAAGCGATCGCAATCATCGGCATCGTCGGAAATTCGGCGGAGGTAAGGTCTTGAGCAAAGGTAATCCCCCCGACCGATTTAATTACGCCTAAACCTGCTGTGCCATCTTCGTTACTACCCGACAAAACGATGGCGATCGCCTGATTTCCCCGATC
>DCSN01000113.1 GCA_002325645.1 Pseudanabaena sp. UBA1465 | reverse complement strand
GAGAAGGCAAAGGGTAGTAAGGGCAAACTAGAAACATTACATAAAAAGATTGCCAATTTATATTTCCTTGATCCTGCTTGTGGTTGTGGTAATTTCTTGATTATTACCTATCGGGAATTGCGAGATTTAGAGATTTTAATTTTATTGGAGTTGAATAAGACTGGGCAGTTGGTGACGGATATTAGCTCAATTATTCAAGTGGATGTGGATCAGTTTGCAGGGATTGAATATGATGAGTTTGCGGTGCGTGTGGCTGAGGTGGCGATGTGGTTAATTGATCATCAAATGAATTTGAAGGTGAGTAATGAGTTTGGGCAGTATTTTGTGCGGTTGCCATTGAAGAAATCCGCGAAGATTGTGCATGGTAATTCGTTGCGGATTGATTGGGATTCTGTTGTTGCAAAAGAGAAGTTAAATTTTATTTTGGGTAATCCTCCATTTGTCGGGCATCATTATCAGTCAATTGCTCAAAAGCAAGATTTACATTATATACTTCATGACGTTCAATCGGCTGGGGTTATGGACTATGTATCAGCTTGGTTTTACAAGGCTGCACAGTACATTCAATCCACAAAAATCAAGGTTGGTTTTGTGTCAACTAATTCTGTTTCACAAGGCGAGCAAGTAGGGATTTTATGGGGTGCTTTACTCGATAAGTTTAGGGTGATTATACATTTCGCTCACCGAACTTTTAAGTGGAATAATGAAGCAAAAGGTAATGCTGCTGTACATTGCGTTATTATTGGCTTCGCTAATTATGAGACTGATGAGAAATATATATTTGATTATCAGGACATAAAAGGAGAACCGCAGTTAATAAGGGCAAAAAATATTAATCCTTATTTGGTGGATGCCAGTAATTTGATTATCCCTAATAGAAATAAGCCGATATGCAATGTCCCGGCAATGATGTATGGAAGTAAACCAACTGATGGGGGATATTTTTTATTAACTCAAGAAGAAAAAACAGAATTTCTAAAGAAAGAACCAGATGCGGAAAAATTTATTAAACCCTTTATTAGTGCGAAAGAGTTTTTAAATGGTGGTGAGAGATATTGCTTATGGTTAGTAGATATACAGCCCAATGAACTTAAAAAAATGCCTGAGATTCTTAAAAGAGTGGAAGCAGTTAGGAAATTTAGATCCGAAAGTGTAGCTTCTTCTACGCGAGATTATTCGAGCCATACATTGTTTAGACAAGTTACACAGCCAAAGTCAGACTATATTCTTGTTCCTAGAACTACTTCGGAGAACAGAAGATATATTCCACTCGGTTTCTTTACGGCGGATAATATTGTCAGTGATACTTGTCAAGCAATTCCTAATGGAGATCTGTATTTATTTGGGATGTTGACTTCTGCAATGCACATGACGTGGGTTAAGTATGTTTGTGGAAGATTAGAAAGTCGTTTTCGTTATTCCAAAGACATTGTTTACAACAACTATCCATTCCCTGAAAATGTCAGTGACAAACAAAAGCAAAAAGTAGAAATTGCCGCACAAAAAGTATTAGACACAAGGGCAAAATATCCCGATAGTAGCCTCGCCGATCTTTACGATCCTCTCACCATGCCGCCCGACTTGGTAAAAGCACATCAAGCCCTAGATAAAGCGGTAGACCTCTGCTATCGTCCCCAGCCCTTTGTTAGCGAACTAAATCGCATTGAGTATTTATTTAGTCTCTATGAAGCCCTAAGTGCGCCATTGCTGAAAGTCGAGAAGAAAAAGCGAGTTAAGAAAAAAGATAGTTAATAAATTAGATGATCTGGCGATCGCTATTCGGTGTGAGTCGTGATTGTTAGGCGATCGCAATTTTAAAGTTTAATCAACAAGAAGATTGTGATCCCAACTTTCCCCTTCACCTTACCAAAAGAGATCGCACTTTACCTTTCGTTAACGAACCCTATGCGATCTACCAAGGTCTAGTGGCAGTAATTGAGAATAAATGGTTGGAAATCGCCTGATCTGTCAGATTAACCAGACTTGTTACATGGGCTAGGAATTCTTTTGCCCAACTTTTGTGGACAGTTTCTTCATGCTTTATCCGATGTGCAATATTACCTCTTATACCAATAAACCGATCCAAATCTGCACACGCAGTTTCTGAGGTTGTGTCCGTCCAGTGCCAATTAGATGTTATATCATCTATCCCCAGGAGTTCTAAGAATAAGGTACGGACTTGCTTTGACTTGGGTGTATTGAAATTTTTAAGCCAAATCTCCCTAGTTGCTTCCTTATGATTGGTTAAAATATTCTTCCATCCTAAGCCCGCCAATTCCCAAATTCTTCGTTCATCCTTATCATTGCGTAACTCCCGCGCTGCTATAGTTTTAACTTTTGGAGGAATTTTGCTAGGGTCTTCTACATTGCAAAGCAGGAAGTCAAAACCCTCCATACAAACATCCTCAATATATGATTCCCAACATGCTGAAATAAAGACGATGGCTGTTCTGTTTAGAACATCAGCTCTATGTTTTCTTCCTTTTCCCGAACCTGATACTTCTGCATGAATATGCCATAGCATCTCGACATCCTTTTTATTAATATGGAAGCTTATACTTGCTTGTGATGTCATATGGCAGATAAAACTTCAAGAAAGTAATGAGTTTTAAAGCGCGATCACCGATCTTGTAGTTTGGGTTAAGGAACGCAACCCAACTAGGGGAAATAATAACCTCATTTTAGGTTACTGCGTGCCGACTCAAGTTTGATCGCCGATCTTGTCGAAGCATTATAACTATGTTTTTGGCTAATTTTCAAGTCACTACGATCGCTTTTTCTGATGAAGTGCGATCGCCTTAATTATCTATCTGCTAAAGGGTTTGCGGTATGCGATCGCTATTCGGTGTGAGT
>DCSN01000022.1:7627-15872 GCA_002325645.1 Pseudanabaena sp. UBA1465 | reverse complement strand
CTTTTCCACCTCGCTCTGAAGAGACGAGGCTACCAATCCTTCCACTTTTTTCTTGTGTTGCTTATTTTTTAACGTCAGTTCGGGTTAAGGTTTTCAACTAAAAGCCAAGCTAACCATGAGATCAATCTCATGGCTCAAAGCTAAAGTCAGTTAAAACTGACTGAAATATTTCTTAAAATTGTTCTTACTCCCTTCCCAGTGAATAATTAGGCGTGCGCGCCTAATTATTCACTTTGTAACGCCTATTCTTTGGGTGGGAAGGGAGTAATACCAAAATGCAAAGTAGAGACGACAGACGGTATCGCGATCGCCATTCTCAATAGGAGATAAAACCCGAATAGTGAAAGATTCCATATTGGGCGCAAAAAGCCTTGCACAAACAATTGCAACAGGAGCAAGGCTTTAATAGCTACGGAGAGATACGGCAATGGTTGCAAGAAAAACTAGGAATCGAATGTTAAAGAAACAAGGTCATATTCTTGGCTATTTTCCCAAGGACTGATGTGAAGGTCATGGGTTAGATTGAGAGCAGGTCTAGTTTTCTGAATTTCTGAGCCAACGGTAGGGTCAAAGTTAACCAAATAGATTTCGACTCTCTTGGGAAATTCTATTTTCCGTTTTGCCATGATTCCTCATCGATATTAAACCAGTCTTGAGTAATCCTTAAGTCTCGATCTGCGCGACGCAATGCGCCCTGTTTAAGCTTTTCGCGTAGATTTTTCTTGGCTTCGGTGTTGATGTAGTATTTAACGGCTTGGTCAATGAAATGACTGCGATCGCCTTTTGGTGCAATGCGATCAAGTAGCTGTAGTGTTTCGTTGGGTAATGTGATGTTGATGCGTTGATACATATATGGATACACATTGGCTATGTGTATTATCCTAAGTAGCTAGGTATAAGAAAACAAAAAACTATGATTAAAACTCAAATTTTAGAAGCAATCAAACAAATGCCGAATAGCGATCGCTTCTATTGATTTATAATACCAACCAAAATTTGAGCTAGTTCTTCAATATCTTCAGGAATCCGATACAGTGATGCAATCTGTGTTATCTTTTTTGATTGCACATCTAAATATCCAAACTGCCAAACATTCCCAATCGTCACGGCTCCATAAAGTTCATTCTGCCCTTCAGCTTCAGCGAGCGCAATTAATTCTACTGCTAATTGGGTAAAACCTTTGGTAAGGTCATCATTTTTAGCCTCTACAACCAACAAATTATGAGTAGAACGTACAAGGTAATCCAAATAACCTTTTAGCCAATTATTTACATTTAATGGATATTCAATTCTTAATTGACAATTGCAATGGACTGTAACCGCAAGTAATAAAGGAGCGACGAGCGTTTCACGCCGAGCAGTTTCGCTGGTAAGTCGGATATGGGGTAAGAAGGATTCGATGCGATCGCGTAATTCGGGAACCCAGTTTAGAGTTTCTTTTGTTTTCGGTAATGGAATGCGATCGCTTGCAAATGTATAGCCAAATTCAGCCAGAATTTCATCCGCGCCGTAGGACATCTCGAAGTAGGAGCGAAAAGTATATGATTGATCAGCTTGGAGGATCGGTATTTTAGACATATATCTTTAATTCTGCACTGATAAATCCTTGATTTTCTTAAGCCTATTATGCCATCGCATCGCCTAAACCGATGATACAGAATATTCTATAAATTTAACAAAAAAATAACGCTGTGCGATCGCGATCGCAGTTTGTGGTTAGAAGAGTCGATCACTAAAAAAGTATTAAACTTAATTTTTGGATAAGTATTTAGAAACCTATTTGATATTCACATGGATAAACAACAAAGAATTGCTAAAGCGATAAAGGATGTCATACCTAAAATGATGGATCGAGTAATGGATCGAGTCCTAATTACCGATCCTTTTATCAAAGAAAATCATCGAGCAAACAAACCACTTTATGCAGCATTAGTGCCTGATGAAATTTTTAAAGGTTCACATTTTGAGAGAAGATTTGTAACTCCATATATTAGCTGCACTCATCCCCATGAACCCAGAAGAGCCAAAGCATTTAGAAGGATTACTAAAAGTGAAGCTTGTTTAATACAGGGATTTTCTGAAGATTTTAAGTTACCAGAATCAAGAGCAAAATGGATGAAGTTAATCGGTAATAGCGTTTCAGTTCCTGTAATCGATAAGTTATGCAAAGCAATTATTGAAACTGGTGTATTTGAAAATAGTCAACCCATTGATTTAGGTGATAAAAAACCTAAATACGTCAATCACGATTTACCTACCCATTGATATCGCGGCACTTCATTCCTTTTTAAGGACTGGCTAGGTTGTGATGCCTTCTAAAAGATCTTCAGATTCGGCGTAGAGATTGCGTAATTTTTCGAGCTTATCGGGATCGGGATGCCAAAAACCGCGTCCGTGGGCTTCGAGCATTCTGCCGACAATGTTGCGAAAGGCTTCGGGGTTGGCATCGTGCAAACGTTTTGCCATTTCAGGATCGAAGGCGTAGGTTTCTGCGGATTGGTCGTATACCCATGTTTCTTGGAAATTTGCTGTGCCTGCCCAGCCCATTAGCGCCGTCATCCGTTGCGAAATTTCGTAGGCTCCGCCCGAACCTTGGGCTGCCATTGATTCTGCCCATTTAGGATTGAGTAGTTTGGTGCGATATTCCATTCGCAATAGATCGTCCAAATTATGAGCAGTTGTATCTTTGGAAAAGCTCTCAATAAAACTGGCGGAGACATTTGCAGCTTGACCATTTTGCGATTGTTCCATTTCGGCAGCTTTTTTCAAACCTCCTGTATTGGCGTAATATTCCTGAATGTCGGTTAAGCCATATTCTACGGAATCGATTTCTTGAACAATGTGATCGGTGGTTTTTAGCAATTGGGCAAGAATTTCGGGGCGGGATTGCCCTTTGTCTTGACGACCGTAGCTAAAGGCATTGCGATCGCGCCATGTTTGTCCCAGTTCTTCGCCCACTTCCCAACTGCCATCGACCACGCGATCGTTGACTAAGGAGCCGAAATCGCCCGCAGGATTGGAAAATAGCCGCGCCGATGGGTTGTCAAGACCTTGAGCTTGCAATTCGAGATAGTGCTTATGAATGAAGTTTTGAGAGGGATCTTCGTCTATGGTGGCGGCGCGTTGAAAGAGGTCATCCAGTAGTTCGAGAATATTGCTAAAGCTGTCACGAAAGATGCCTGAAAGGTTGGCTAGGATATCGATGCGCGGATGTCCGACTTGCTCTAAGGGGATTAATTCATAGCGGACGATTCGCCCTGTTCCTTCCTTAATTGGGGCTGCGCCCACTAGTTCCAATAGAATACCTAGCGACTCGCCTTTAGTCTTGATCGCATCGAGTCCCCACAACATCACGGCGATCGTTTCGGGATAGTGGTGATGCTCAGCGAGATGCTTATCGATGATTTTTTTGCCGATCGCCCGTCCGCGTTCATAGGCTGACACCGAGGGCATTCGATAGGGATCGAGGGCGTGAATATTGCGCCCCGTCGGTAAAACGCCGAGTCCATCGCGCAATAAGTCACCACCCGCAGCAGGGGGAATATATTCGCCATTCAGTCCCCGCAACAGGTTCGTAATTTCGTCGCTGGTTTGGGCTAACAAATCGCGAATAGCGATCGCCTCGTCTAGTTTGACTAGATCGGGTTGATCTTGCCAAAGTTTCAGGGAATGGGCGCGATCGCTACCATTGGCGATCGCCTCTAACACCGACTGCGGTATATCTTCACCAAAGTAAGCTTTCAAATAGCTCATATTTATTTCGGGATCGGGAACCATCCCCAGAATATGTAAGCCCGAAGAAAAGAGGCGGCTTTCTAGTTCTTGCAAATAGCTGTAAAGCTTGGTTAAGTAGCGTCCAAAGGTGCGATCGCCTAATTGCTGGACATTCTCATAGGTGAACTCTTTACCCATGTTTTGCAGTTCCACCAACGGACAATCGGAAGTTAATCCTGTGTCCGCAACTTTTTTACAAATGGCTTCTTTAAGGGCAACATTGCGATCGGGATCTTCGCGATATTCGCCAATCAGATCGCGCAAAGTAATTAACTCTTTATACAAGCCTGCGCGTCCATAGGGCGGGACATTATGGGAAATCAATACACCATAGCCGCGCCGTTTCGCCAACATGGATTCGGAAGGATTATTGGCGGCATAAATATAAAGATTGGGCAGGTTCCCTAAGAGAATATCTGACCATGAATAGCCCGTATTGCCTAGGGGTGAACCGGGCAACCATTCCACCGTGCCATGCATTCCGAAATGAATAATTGCATCGGCTTCCATGCCATTCTCTAGCCATTTATAAAAAGCGGCATATTGTGGATGGGGTGTGAGGTCGCGCTCAAACATTAATCGCATCGGATCGCCTGCAATTCCTAAAGGTGGCTGCACGCCGATCCAAATATTACCTAACTGCACGCCATTGACCAGCAACCCATCGCCAGAAGTTTTAATACCGCTACCCGTGAGCGATTTCCATTGTTTAACAATCCATCGCGATCGCTTCTCACCGAGCCATGTTTCAAGAACTTCCGCTTTAACGCTATTGGGTGGATTATCTTGATTTAGTTGCGGATCGGCTTCGTCTGCTTTTTTGACCATTTGCACTAATTCTTCACCATCATCGGGCAATTCTCCCACTGTATAGCCCTCAGCTTTCATCGCTTGCAGTAAACTGAATAGCGATCGCGGTACATTCAACAGCGCCGCCGTTCCCACGGCTCCATATCCAGGGGGGAATCCATAAAGTAAAATCGCAATTTTACGCTCTGACACAGGTTTGCGGTGCAAGCGAATCCAACTATGCAAGCGTCCCGTCAGACGGTGTAACCGTTCGGGAATCAGATAGATTTCTTCGCCCACCAAGCCCCCTAATGGAACCGTATCGATCGCCCCATCTAGTTCTGGTAAAGCATACAAAACTACGCCTTGTAAGCCGCCAATGCCTTGCCGCGTCCATGAATGGATATCTTGAATTAATAACGGAGCAGCAATAATATAGGGAATATTTTTGGCGGTGAGGATGGTGCGGGCAACTTCCACTTTACGTCCACCTTCCATCGATCCCGCAGGACCGCCTACCAATGGGAAGCCAATTGTCGAAACGATCGCCTCTACACAAACAGCTTCCTGAGAAAGTGAATCAATGGCGATATGCCCTAGCGATCGCTGCTCTTGTTCATGGGTCGTTGTCATCCAGTCACGAACCGCCATATGACTTTCCACACCATTGATAAAAATTGGCAAGGGTATCAATCCTGCTTGCTCGAAATGGCGAATCAATTGCGGAATATATTTTTGGTTGGTAATAACGTGTTTGCGATAGAGGAGAATCCCGATTATAGGTTGGCGGTTAGCTGATGTTACGCAGATGCCCTCATCCCCCAGCCCCTTCACCCTCCTTGGGAGAAGGGGAGCAAGAGGCATTTTTAGATTTTTCTTGTCCCCCTCTCCCTTTTTGGGAGAGGGGCTAGGGGTGAGGGTCTTATAAACTTCTGTGTAAGATAAGTTATTAAAATCATGGGAATTTTTCTGGCGATACCATTCTAAATATTGTTTGGGAGATGTGAAATATCCTGCATGATCGGGATGCAGTAACCCGATATTTGGCGCTTCTACAGGTGGTGCGATGCTGTCTACTTTTAAGCCAAGATATTTGTCCGCGATCGCCCAAAACATAGAGGCGACATTCTCCAAGCCGCCTGCATTCCAATAACTATAAATAATTAACCAGTTGCGTAAATCTTGAACTTTCTTAATCGGAATAAATTTGAGCAGTTGTGGGCCTGTTTTCAAAAAATTGATATAGCCAGCCAGTTTATCTTCTTCTTTTCCTTTTGCGCCAAACATATCCAAAAAGAACTTGATCGGCTTGGGCATTCCCTTAGGCTTGTCACCAATCGAAAATGCGCCTAATTGCGTCATCGACATTAGTTCTAGTGCTGACTCAAACACAAGGCGAATCGGAATGTTTTGGAGGCGATCGCGCAACCACAAAACCTGATCGTAATCAAAAATTAGGCTGCCAAAAAATACATTTGCGCCTTGCATTGCTTCAGCGACAATTGCGGGTTTATGCGTAATATCGCGATCGCTAAACGCATAAATTTCTAATTGCGGACATCGGGTTTTGACTAGTTCCGCAACTTGCCGATATAAGCCTGTATTGAAGGATTCAAAACCTGTAATCAAAACGATTTTAGGCATATCTCTCACCACTTGAAAAGGTTTGGCGAAGACTGGGCGATCGGGAAGAGATCCCCCTCAATCCCCCTTAAAAAGGGGGAAGAAGAAAATTTTCTCCCCTTTTTTAAGGGGACTGAGGGGATCTAGATAATTCTTAAACGACTTCTGAGTATATTATCTCACATTAAAATTATAGGAAAAGCGCACCCTGCGAGTGCGCTTTTCACTGAATTATTTCAGATTGTTCGGTTGACCGAAAGCTTGAACAAATGCCTTGAGGACTTTATCCCCCGAATCATTACTGTCAAGGGGATCTTTGCGGAGGCGATGGCGCAAACACATGGGAATCACTCTTTGAATATCCGCCGCAGTTACTTCTAGTCTTCCTTCTAGCGCCGCGAGGGTTTTGGATGCGCGAGTGGTGACAATATCGCCGCGCAAACCATCCACATTAAGATTGGCACAAACTTGAGAAATCTTGAGGCGGAGCAAGTGCGGTATTGTCACGGATTTTAATTTTTTTTGCGCCTGTACAATTTGCTTACGCAGTTCGCGTTGTTGCGGTTGATAGGCTCGTAAAAACTTGTATGGGTTTTCATCAAAAGCCGTGCGACGCTCCACAATTTCTAAACGCAGGGCGGGATTTTTCTCAGTATGAATTGCCACATGCATTCCAAAGCGATCGAGCAACTGTGGACGCAATTCTCCCTCTTCAGGATTGCCCGACCCTACCAGCGTAAACCGCGCAGGATGGCGGATCGAAATCCCCTCTCGTTCGACCGTATTCCAGCCTGAAGCGGCGGCATCGAGCAGGACATCAACTAAATGATCGTCCAATAAGTTAACTTCATCGATATAGAGAATGCCCCGATTAGCCTGAGCGAGCAATCCTGTTTCAAAGGCTTTAATCCCTTCAGATAACGCCCGTTCGATGTCAATAGTGCCACATACGCGATCTTCAGTTGCACCGAGGGGCAGATCTACGAGAGGAACCCGTTTTTTAACAACTACTAAGGTTTCGCCCCGTTGTCGTCGCTGACGCACTTCTTCACTTTGAAGATCGGCATCCTTGGGATCGCTATTAAAGGGATCGTTTTCGACGGTTTTAATTTCGGGCAGTAAATCGGCAAGGGCGCGAATGGCGGTGGTTTTGCCCGTACCGCGATCGCCCATCACCATGACACCACCAATTTTCGGATCGATCGCATTTAGTAACAGCGCCAGCCGCATATCTTCTTGTCCTGCGATCGCTGCAAAGGGAAAGACTGGACGCTGTTTGATGTTGACACTCATACCACATCGATCCACATCGACACTCAAAACGGTTTGCTTAGAATTTGCGCGAATATCCCTAATTTTACGCTCCTTTCTTAGCTATATATAAGGTGTCTGTCCGCAAATTTGATATTTGTCGCGAGATTGCGATCGCTCTGTACATTCAGACGGTAACAAATCTAGGTAAAATCTGCATAGTGCCAGTTAATTTCAGCTAGTTAATTTTAAAGACTCCTTATGCCAGAAGATAACGCAAACGACCAGCAAGCAAGCCAAGCGGCTAATGAAGCAGTGTTTAATGAGGTGCTAAAAAGTGTAGACATCGATCCTGCTTTGCTTGCGGAACTCGGTGAAGTGACCAGTGACCCCGAACAGGCGATCGATACGGCGATCCGTCAATGGTTACAACGTCGAGCCATCAAAGAAGCCGATCGCTCCCGTCCTCTGACGATGAATCCTGTTGTACCACCACGCGGCGAGTGGAATGATTAATCAACAAACAGCTTGGTAAGCTGATCCCCAAAAATTATGGATGCATTTTGGACACAAGATAAGCTGTTCTCGATGATTGCACTATTTCAGTTCGGACTTATCCTCGTTATATTTACAATCATTAATATAGGTCGTCATCTAGGCAAGCCCAATATGAGCAACGACAGTAACTTCAAACCAATCCCATCGGCGGCGATCGCGACTAGTCGTCTCAATGATTTACTAAATCAGCAAGAATCTGGTCTAGATTCTCTAAATTTGGACAATTTGCAGGACAATTCGCAGGACAATT
>DCSN01000022.1:308-7564 GCA_002325645.1 Pseudanabaena sp. UBA1465 | reverse complement strand
GACAATTTGCAAGACAATTTGCAAGAAACAGACGCAAATTCTCAGGTGGAGACGACTGATATTCCTGTATCTAGTCCTGAAGCAGATCTCTATAAAATTGAGATTTCCCCAGAGTTATTCACCGAGTTACTAGAAATATCGAATAATCCTGCGGAAACTGTTGATGAAGCGATTCGGTGGTGGTTAAGGCGGCGGACTTTATATGCTCTAGAGTCATCCATCGATCGCGGCGATCGCGATCGCCTTAGCTCTAGATCCTACAGTTCTAAGAAATCGCAACCAGAATTGTGGAATGACTAAGGGTGAATGCTATCAATTCAGGAATAGACTCTCCCTTTGATGCGGTTGTGGGGCAAACTCAAGCGATTACTTTGCTAAAAGCGGCGATCAAACGCGATCGCATTGCCCCTGCTTATCTATTTGCAGGTACAAGTGGTGTGGGGCGTAGTAAAACCGCTTCGGCTTTTGCGGAAATTTTATTGGGCGATCGCAAATCAGCTAATCGACTTAGCGATCGCAATCATCCTGATTTACTTTGGGTCGAGCCGACCTATTTAGATAAAGGCAAAATGCTCACGGCTAAGGAAGCAGAAGCAGCAGGTTTAAAGCGTCGCGCCTTGCCCCAAATTAGAATTGAACAAATCAGAGAAATTAGTGAATTTGTCAGTCGTGCGCCCCTTGAATGCAAGCGATCGGTCGTGATTCTCGAAGAAGCGCAGTCGATGGCAGAGTCTGCGGCGAATAGTTTGCTCAAAACCTTGGAAGAACCTCTGTATGCCACAATTATTTTGATCGTTCCCGATGCTGGCTCGATTCTGCCCACCCTTGTTTCGCGCTGTCAACGGATTCCCTTCACCAGACTAAATCAAGCGCAAATGCAGGAAGTTCTTACCCGCGAAGGACATACGGATATTCCGCCCGATGTGGTTGCCCTCGCTCAGGGTTCCGCAGGACAAGCGATCGAGTCTTTTGAGAGATTTAAAACTATTCCCATTGCGTTGCTAACCTCAGTGCAGCAAATTCCCAAAGATGCCAGAAGTGCGATGGCGATCGCCAAACAAATCACCAAAGAATTAGAAGTAGATTTGCAACTATGGCTGATTGATTATTTGCAAAATTATTTTTGGGAACAGCAAAAGTCAAAATCTGTTGTGCAGCATTTGGATAAGGCGCGAGAATTAATTGCCCGTTATGTGCAGCCGCGCTTGGTTTGGGAAGTTACCCTCCTGCAAATAGCAGGCAAAATCTAAAAATTTAATGACGTGATTCACGCCATCAAATTTCTGGATTTTGAATTAGCGTAATTTTTTGTTCTGCTTGTTCAAGATATTTTCGGCAATCCTGCGATCGCTGCATTCCTTCCTCATAGAGGGCAATCATCTCATCAAGAGAGGCTTCACCATCATCAAGAATTTCCACAATTTCTTCGAGACGCTGCATTTGTTCTTCAAAGGTCAGAGATTGTCCGTCCTTCGGCAATTTCTTTAGATCATTTTTCATCGGCATTATTAATGGTGAGATTTATGGTGGTGCGGCGAAGCCGCACCACCATAAATCTATTTTTCTATTACTTGATTAATGGTGACTTGGGCTATTTCCGATCGCCTGACCACTTCCACTGTAGCAAAACCTGTGAGCGAATCATCATTCCCCATCCAGCGATCGCCTGATTTTAGCAGGGCAAAGCCTCGCTGTAATGGCGATAGGGGATGCAGCGATCGCAGATGGGCGGTGATACCTTCGAGTTTATGCATTGATTGGCGCAGATGACGCTGTAACGACTTCTGCATATCCCGTTCCGCTTCATCTAACTGTTGGACATGGGCATGGAGGCGATCGCCAAAATTCTGCAAAGCATAGCTATTGGTCAGATTATTTAGCCTTTGCTGATAATCTTGCATTTCCCTTTGCACATTTCGGGTTAGCTTATTTTCTAACAAATCAAGCTGGTACAAAAGGGTATCGCGATCGCATTGGGATACGAGTTCAGCCGCCGCCGTCGGTGTGGCCGCACGGACATCCGCCACAAAATCCGCGATCGTGAAATCAGTTTCATGTCCAACGGCGGAAATAATCGGAATCCGCGAATGATAAATTGCTTCAGCGACAGGCAACGTATTAAACGCCCACAAATCCTCAATCGAGCCGCCGCCACGCCCCACGATCAGCACATTTGCATCGGTATTTTGTAAAGCTTTAATGGCTGAGGCTATCTCGGCGGGTGCGGTTTCACCTTGTACGGTGGCAGGACATAGATAAACCTCGCAATGCGGCGATCGCCGATTTAAGGTGCTAAGAATATCTTGGATCACTGCTCCCGTTGGCGAAGTCACCACCCCAATTTTAAGTGGTAAATTAGGGATCTGACGTTTGCGCTCCAGATCAAAATATCCCCGTTCTGTTAATTCTTCCTTGAGGGCAGCAAAGGCAAGATAAAGATCGCCTTCACCTGCAAGGGTCATGCGATCGACATCAATCTGATACTTACCACGCGGCGCATAAACCGTGAGTTTTCCTTGCAAAACTACCCGCATCCCACTTTTGGGGCGAAAGGATAAAGTCCGACTTGCCCACATCACACAGTCAATCTGAGCCGTCTCATCCTTGAGCGTAAAATAGCGATGTCCAGAAGTGGCGATTGTAAAGTTTGATATTTCCCCCGTCACCCGCACAGTGCCAATCTCTTCCCTTAACAACAGGGCGATCGCCTGCGTTAAATCAGCCACAGTCATCGCCTCTTTCGCACTACCCATAAATTCTTCTACAATTCACTATGCTTAAGTCTATTAGGACTTTGGAACCAAACCAACATTTTCACAGTCATAACTTTAGAATAGGAAACTCTATTGGCACTGCCCAGAGGCATTTATGAGCGCTAAACATACTGCAAAATTTGCAATTGTATCGTCTATCAGCATGGTACTCGGCTTAGCTGTGACATCTCTAATGGCAAGCCCAAGTGAGGCTTATTCCCGCTATCGATCGCAATTTAACTCCCAGCCACAAGCGACACAAATTCGCCAAAAGAAAATAGCTCAAGTATTTCGCTCAACCTATAGTCTGCCAGTTGGTCAAGCGATCGCCACCAAAATTAATCGCCAAGACACCCTCTACATTTCCAAAGGCGAAACCGTAAATGCTAGTCTCTTAGTTGATCAAGATATTGCCTCACCTAATGGCACTGTTTTAATCCCCAAGGGCGCGATCGTTGAAGGACAATTTGTACCCGTAGAAGGCGGCTCCAAATTCGTTGCCCAAAAATTTACGAGTCGTGGTGCAACCGTCAGCTTGCAAGCAGAGTCTGCCTTAATCAATGATACAAAAGATCCTCGCGAGACTAATGCAGGAGCAATTTTGACTGATGCTGGTATTGGTGGAGCCGCAGGTGCAGTCTTAGGTGGAGTCTTACGCGGCAATGTGCAGATTCTCGATGTGTTGGGCGGTGCTGCCGCCGCCGCAGTCATTGGTAATGTCACCGCACCACAGGTAACAGTCATTGAGCCTAATACCTCTATTAATATAGTCACGAAGCAAAATATTACTTTTGCCGTCAGAGATGATTATTAAAATTGCAGGTAGCACTATGTTTACAGTGCTTTGCACCAGATTAAAATCTAGAGAAATTTTTGAAAGCGCCGCTTTGCGGCGCTTTCAAAAATTTCTCTGCACTACTTCAAAACGCTCGATCCTGTTGCATAATGGGGGTAAATCTTAGCAAATTTCAACATAATTTTAGAACAATGACATCTGCTCCTAAAGCCAACTCTGAGAATCCTGCGGGCAATCATCCCGAATATAAAGACACCGTGAACTTGCCGCAAACCGACTTTTCGATGCGGGCAAACGCGATCGCTAAAGAACCAGAGATTCAAAAATTTTGGCAAGAGCAGGGTATTTACGAAGATTTAATCCATAACAACCACGGCAATGTGTTCACACTCCATGATGGTCCCCCATACGCCAATGGCACGTTACACATGGGACATGCCTTAAACAAAGTTTTAAAAGATATCATTAATCGCTATAAATTATTGCGTGGCTACAAAGTCCGCTATGTATTGGGTTGGGACTGTCATGGGTTGCCAATCGAGCTGAAAGTTTTACAAAATATGAAGGCAGAGGAACGTGCTAATTTAACGCCTTTGCAATTGCGAAAAAAAGCCAAGGAATTTGCACTGCAAACGATTAATGAGCAAACAACGGGCTTCCAGCGTTGGGGCGTTTGGGGTGACTATGAGAATGCCTACTACACTCTAAAACCTGAATATGAAGCCGCCCAGATCGGTGTATTCGGGAAGATGGCTTTGAAAGGCTATATCTATCGCGGATTGAAACCAGTCTATTGGTCGCCTAGCTCCCATACTGCGCTTGCAGAAGCAGAATTGGAATACCCAGAAAATCATGTTTCGCGTAGTATTTATGTTGCGTTCCCAGTGACAAAACTTAGCGAGAAGCTAAAGGCGATCGCCGATCTACCAAATCTCCATGCCGTGATCTGGACAACCACACCTTGGACAATTCCCGCCAACTTGGGCATTAGTGCCAATCCCCATCTCAGTTACAGCATCGTGGAGGCTAGTGATCAAAACTACATCGTCGCCACAGAACTAGTTGAGAAGTTAGCCGCAACCTTTGAGCAAGCTTTAGAAGTCAAATATACCTTCAAGGGTGATGTTCTTGAAGGTGTGATCGCTAAGCATCCCATTAGCGATCGCCCCAGCCCCATCGTTTTGGGCGATCACGTCACCGCTGAATCAGGTACAGGCTTAGTGCATACGGCTCCCAATCATGGTCAAGATGACTTTATCGTGGGCAGAAAATATCACTTGGGCATGATTTCCCTTGTCGATGATCGCGGTATTTTCAATGAAGATGCTGGCGCAGATTTAGCAGGTTTGAGCGTTCTCAAGGAAGGTAATGCCAAGGTTGTGGAAATCTTGACTGCTAATGGAACCCTAATTAAAGAAGAAGCCTATAACCATAAATATCCCTACGATTGGCGCACTAAGAAGCCTGTGATTGTTCGCGCCACTGAACAATGGTTCGCTTCTGTGGATGGTTTCCGCGAAGAAGCTTTGAAATCAATCAAAGAAGTCAATTGGATTCCTGCGATCGGTGAGAATCGGATTACTTCCATGGTACAAGAGCGATCTGATTGGTGTATTTCCCGTCAGCGTACTTGGGGTGTACCGATTCCCGTATTCTATGACGAAGAAACCAATCAGCCTTTACTAACAGAAGAAACCGTTACCCATATTCAAGATCTCATTCGCGAATATGGTTCCGATATTTGGTGGGAAAGAGAAGTGGAAGATTTGCTTCCTGAATCCTATAAAAACAACGGTCGCAAGTATCGCAAAGGTACGGATACGATGGATGTCTGGTTTGACTCTGGTTCCTCATGGGCAGGAGTACTCGGTGGTGAGAGCCATAATTCCAAACTAGTTCCATACTCGCTCAACTACCCTGCGGATATGTATCTCGAAGGCTCCGATCAACATCGTGGCTGGTTCCAATCTTCGCTCCTGACTAGTGTAGCAACCAATGGCTATGCGCCTTACAAGACGGTGTTAACTCATGGCTTTGTTCTTGATGAGAAAGGTCAAAAGATGAGTAAATCCCTCGGTAACATCGTCGATCCGATGGTGGTAATTAATGGTGGTAAAGACCAAAAGAAAGAGCCTCCCTATGGTGCGGATGTGATCCGTCTCTGGGCAGCGAGTGTCGATTACAACGGTGATGTTCCCATTGGCAAGACAATTTTGGCGCAAATGTCCGATGTGTCGCGTAAGATTCGCAATACGGCAAGATTCTTGCTCAGTAATCTTTTTGACTTTGATCCAGCTAAAGATATTGTTCCGTATGCTGATTTACCAGAAAGCGATCGCTACATCCTGCATCGTCTCTCTGAAGTCTCCAAAGACATCACCGAAGCATACGAGAAATTCCAGTTCTCTCGCTTCTTCCAAACCATCCAAAACTTCTGCACCGTTGATTTATCTAATTTCTATTTAGATATCGCTAAAGATCGCCTCTATATCAGTGCCGCCAATGCATCCCGTCGCCGCAGTTGCCAAACGGTTTTAATGTATTGCCTCGAAATGATTACGAAGGCGATCGCCCCCGTATTAGCTCATACTGCCGAAGATATCTGGCAACACTTGCCATATCCCGCACCGACTAAATCAGTCTTCCAGTCTGGTTGGTTCATTGCCCATGACGAATGGCATAAGCCCGAATTAGCCGACAAATGGGAATACTTACGCCATGTCCGTTCTGAGGTGAACAAAGTCTTAGAAACTGCAAGAAATGGCAAGCTGATCGGCGCACCCTTAGAAGCGAAGGTTTTACTAGTTCCCTCCGATGTAACCCAACGCGATTATCTAGCCTCGTTAGGAGAAGATTTGCGCTATCTCTTTATCGTGTCACAGGTGGATCTTGTCGATAGCTTACCCGATGCTGACTTTAAGGGAGAGGCTCCAAATTTACAAATTGCGATCGTCAAAGCCGACGGCGAAAAGTGTCCCCGTTGCTGGAACTACTCCACCCATATCGGTGAGTCTACCGAGCATCCTTATATATGCGATCGCTGCGTTGGCGCGATCGTAGGTACTTTTTAAACTGCTACACACAATTCAAAAGATGGGCTTAGCAATACCAAGCCCATCTTTTTGTATACCTCTTTGTATAGGCATAGCCAAACCGTCATCCATACCTTTAGCTAGATTCAGATCTCGAAATACTTTGTTATATTTCTTTACATAAGGAACTTAAACAAAGGACAAAGCAATGAGTAACAGTTATAGAGTCGATGAACGCGGTGTTCTAAACAACTTTGCAGTTGAGCCCAAAATGTATGTTGATGATACCGACAAAGCTGGTTTCACAGCCTACGCAGAATTGTTGAACGGCAGACTTGCCATGATTGGCTTTGTCTCTTTGCTAATCCTTGAAGCTTCTACGGGGCATGGTCTGATTTGGTGGCTTGGCAATCTATAAGCCATTGACTGTTCCTAATCAAAATTTTGAGACAAAGTAAAAACGATTATTTCACCCTACCTTTTGGTAGGGTTTTTTATTGGTGTCCCATCTTTTAGATATGTACATATAACGCTTCCTCAATCACCTTAGTCCTAAATAGCAACTACTCCCTTCCCAGTATCAAAATAGACATTAAAAACCAAGAATTAGCGTTGCGGCGCAACGTCTAACCTTTCACTGGGAAGGGAGTAGGGGACTTGCGACTTAATAAAGTA
>DCSN01000022.1:0-280 GCA_002325645.1 Pseudanabaena sp. UBA1465 | reverse complement strand
CAGAATCGGTGGGGCGGCTTTGCCGCCCCACCGATTCTGGGAAATCTGGATTGGTATTTTATTTTCTCGTAAGTCCCTAGGTAGTTCTTTGAGAACACATAGGAAATGATTTACATTTCCTTTAATATGCTTGCAATCTTACCAAAACAATTTGCCCCACAAGTACTCAACAGGCAAAATCCTAATCAATTCAAAAAGCATTTAGCATTGAAAGCCTTACTCTAATTGGGATACAAAGGAAAAGGGCAAGTTTTAACAAACTTTTTCAAAAAAAGGGGTT
>DCSN01000157.1:296-2691 GCA_002325645.1 Pseudanabaena sp. UBA1465 | reverse complement strand
TAACTGTTTAAACACAAGTAAGTAGTCGGGCATAATTAAAAACCAAGATCTAAGACCTGTGGCGCACGCTGCGCGTGCGCCACAGGTCTTAGGGTTTTATATTTAATTGCGCCCAGCTACTTATAAACATTATGCCTTTTTTTGATAGAAACTTCAAGGAGCTAGAAATATGAAAATCAGATATTTTGCAGATGCTGACACCCTTTACATCGTATTTTCTCAAAAAACACCTGCGGAAACACGGGATTTAGATGAGAATACTTTGTTGGATTTAGATGAGGATGGTCAATTTTGCAGTATGGCGATCGAACACGGTAAGGAAAGGGTTGGTATTCCAGAGATTGATTATCAACAGGTTGCTGCATAGCGATCGCCTATTCATTTCATGGGTAAAATCGCTGCTTGCTTGTTGATAAGTTTGGGGGCGTGGCGATCGCTAGTTATGATTATAGATAGCAGATTAATTTGGTAATGTACAGTAAATAAACGCGAAAATTATGGCAAAGGATATTTACCATCAAGCTATCAAAAATGCTTTAGTTAAAGACGGTTGGACAATTACGGGCGATCCCTATCCTCTGGAGTATGAAGATCTTGAACTTTATCCAGACTTAGCTGTGGAAAAGTTTATTTCAGAAACACAAAGGCAACGTAAAATTATTATTGAAATCAAAAGCTTTATTAGCCTTTCACTGGTTAAAGATTTTGAGTTAGCTTTGGGGCAGTATATAATTTATCGTGATCTAATTCGACTGTTACAAGATGAATATCAAGAAATTTATCTAGCTATTAAGGATGAAGTCTACAACACCTTCTTTCAAAGAAAATCAATTCAAGTTCTAGCCAAATTAAATCAACTTGCTTTACTTGTTGTAAATATAGAAAAGGAAGAGATAGTGCAATGGATAAGCTAACTAACTATCGTCAAATCATTAAAAGTATATTAACTGAGCATGATCATCTTGCTAATCGATCAGCTAGAAAAAAATATCAAACCTGCTTGATTTTTGATGAAGTCCATGATCATTATCTATGGATGTCGATAGACTGGGTTAATCAGAAGAGAATCAATAATACTCATGTTCATATTAGTATTAAAAACCAGAAAGTTTACATTGAAGAGGATTGGACTGAGGATGGTATTGCTAATGATTTATTGACGGAAGATATTCCTAAGTCTGATATTGTTTTGGCTTTTCATGATCCTGAGACTCGGAAGTTAACTGAGTTTGCAGTGGCTTAGCGATCGCCTATTCATTTCATTGATAAAGTTGCTTGATTGCTTGTTGATAAGTTTATGAGTATAGCGATCGCCTATCGATAGTTGCTAGAATATGGAATATATCTAAATATCACAAATTTATGTTTAGAGACTCAAAGTTTATCAGTAGATCTCCCGATGTTATGGGTGGTACGACTGTATTTGCAAATACTAGAGTTCCCGTGCAGACGCTTTTGGATTATCTCAAGGCAGGCGAATCGATTGATGATTTTTTGGATGGTTTTCCAACTGTAACTAGAGAACAGGTTATTTATTTTTTAGAAGAGTTAGAAAGAAGCTTTTTGAGTGCGGCGGCGTAATATGAGAGTCCTTTTAGATGAGTGTATCGATCGCCGATTTACTAGAGAAATTATTGGCTATGAAGTAAAAACAGTTCCGCAGATGGGATGGGCAGGAGTCAAAAATGGTAAGCTTTTAGCTCTCGCTGTAGAAGAGTTTGATGTATTTGTAACGGTTGATCGCAATTTATCTTTTCAGCAAAATCTTCCTCAGTTTGATATTGCGGTAGTGGTTTTGCAAGCACCATCAAATAGTTTGGCTGCGCTCAAGCCTTTAGGGTCAAAGCTTTTAGATCAAATTACTGATGTGAAGCCACTTGCTGCTTTGACTAATCTGCCAGATCTTCGTTTAAGCAACAATAAAATCGGCGATATCAGCCCCCTTGCAAGTCTGGTTAAGTTGGAATCCCTTAATTTGTCTGGGAATCCATTTTCCAGTCTCAAGCCTCTATCTGCTTTGAAATCTCTAACATATCTAGCTCTATCTGAGACTAAATTTAAACCGACAGATTGCCCAGTCAAACCCACTTCAATTTGTAGCTTTGAATAGCGACGACGCTTTGCTTAAAACCTGTAGGACTTACATAAAAATGACTTGAAGCCCACATAGCAAAGCAGGGGCAATTCATGAATTGCCCCTGCTTTGTGTTTTTATGTGTAAGCCGCTCTATAAAACCTATGCAAACCTATGCAAAGTCAAAAGACAGTTGAATGGGTTTACTGTTTACTTCCTGCTTCGCCGTAGTCTCAAGATGACTCTTGAGAGGTTTGTCTACTCCACAGGCAATCTTGGCAGAGCTTGCCATTTGATTCAAGTAAATCGGAATAAATATTC
>DCSN01000157.1:0-228 GCA_002325645.1 Pseudanabaena sp. UBA1465 | reverse complement strand
TTCAAACCATCACTTGATTTCTTGTTTTTTTTGTGGAGCTACTAACTTTCCACTGTCTATGGAGCCTGTCCCACCGACCTTTGGTCACGTTTATCAAACATCAGTTAAACTGGGGGGTAAATCCTCTGACGGCACGGATTGAACCGTTGTTACCTCCATGTTAAGCCTTTATTTGTTCTTTGTCTACCCAGATTCGCAAAGATTTCTACGGTTCAAATCTAGGTATAT
>DCSN01000164.1:46925-47889 GCA_002325645.1 Pseudanabaena sp. UBA1465 | reverse complement strand
ACTTCAGTGCGGGGAGTGTCAATCCAGCAAAACAGGTTTACCTGTATTACAGCAATTTGTTTTCAAACCCGCCACAAATTAAAATATAAAACCCGTTGCGGGGCTTCGCCCTGCGACCCTTCTTGTGGCGGGTTTGATCGAGTTTTGCTGTAAGAACTCGCTAAAACAGAGAATGGCACTTTGTGCCATTCTCTGTTTTAGCCGTAAGGACGAGGATAGGGTTTTAACATTGGTGAAGCTCGATAGACTGGAAAAATTTGCACTGTTTGCCCACCGCGTTTAAGGGGAATATCCGCAATTTTTTCTATAGATTGAAAATAGTCTTTATATTTTTCCAAGGGATCTGAGAATCTCTCATCTTTGCTAAATTGTTCAGAAGTAATGAAAAGCGACGTTTTACCGACAAAATCTTGGGCTTTATTCCAATAGGCAAAGCCGCGTAAATCTTGATCAAAACAAGTAACTTTTTTACCTAACGGCTCGATCGCCATGCCAACTTGTCCCGCTACAAAAAAATTATTGCTGAAGATAAAATCTGTTTTTTGTAATTCTGCTTTGAGCGCTGGGGAATCGACGAAGGCTTGGCGTAACTGCACAATATCAATTAGTTGCGTGGAAGGATCATCCTTTGCTTCCCAAAATCCACCTGCGATCGCGGTATCACCGCCCTTTTGGACTATTCCTAAACTTACATGAAGCAACCCAATTAGGATTAGGGATAAAATCGCGGTACCTGAACCCCAAAGCCAATTACGGATAAATTTGGGGCGTTTTAACTGTACCTGTGCGACTCGCTCTCCTAATAACAGCGTTGCACCGAAGAACCCTGGCATATGCCATGAAGGAAGAATTTGAATAAATCCACCCATAAAGGTGAAACCAAAGAAAATAGGCATCGATACGCAGAGAATCATTAATCTCTTTTCGTAGAGCAAATTCTGCGCGATCGCTGCTTGATTGATCT
>DCSN01000164.1:45799-46894 GCA_002325645.1 Pseudanabaena sp. UBA1465 | reverse complement strand
CTTGATTGATCTCTTGATTGATTTCAGGCTCTAGTTCTGCAATCTGACCAGATTTAAGCTTGTGAATACTAGCCTGTAATAATTCGCCAAGGGTACGGAAACTCGTCCACCAGATGGGAACGCCAAACGTAGGGAATAGATAGCCAAGAGCTACTAAAACCGTTACCAGTAATTGTTCAAAGTTATAACTTTTCGATGGGATAGCTCGACGGCTTTGGAAGCGAAAGGAAGCCCATTCATGCTGTGAGTTCCACCATAGAACAGGCGAAATTGTCATGGCAAATAAAGCGATCGCGGCTAATGTCCAGACTGAGAATAATGCACCGCGATGGCGACGACTCAGCAAACAAAAAAGTACTAGCCCTCCGCCTAGGATCACGCCATGATATTTCCCTAAAAATGCTAATCCTACTAATAAGCCGATCATGGCTAGGCGATAGGTCGGTTTATAGGGACGAGTATCGTAAATATCACCCGAAGGGAAAAACTCACTCGCAGCCACATACAAACAAGCTGACCAGAAAAACATCAAAGGACTATCTGGCAACGTGAGAATACCAAAGGCAACCTGAAAAATGGGAATAGTCGTCAAAATGGCAAGGGTCATTGTGCCAGTGCGTTCACCAAACAGCTTTCTACTCGCAAGATAGGCAAAAATTAATGTACCTGTATACAGGACAACGCCACCGATCCGAATCGTGAAGGGGGTAACTGCACCTGTGAGCCAAACCCCAACTCCAGTAGTCAGGGCAACTAAGGGCGGATGATCAAAATAGCTCCAGTTGAGATTTTGCGTATATAGATAGTAATAAGCTTCATCAAAGCCTGTATTCAGAAAGATGGCGGATGTAGCCCTAAACAGGAAACCCCACAATAATATGGCGATCGCCCACTTATGAATTTTCACTCGAGATTCCTTGGTTGAGTATACAAACAGTTATAGAAGACCTAAATCCCGAAATATAGTTGCGGCACTAAGTGTCGCAACTATATTTCGGGCTGGCTAGGATTAATATTATCAATCGTGCCTACGATCATTGACGATATACAGCCTGTTCAGGATTAAACTAGTCCAGAAATTTTTTTGAAAGCGCG
>DCSN01000164.1:13840-45758 GCA_002325645.1 Pseudanabaena sp. UBA1465 | reverse complement strand
CGCGCTTTCAAAAAAATTTCTGGGTTTTAATTAAGCACAAAGCGCTGTAGCGAGCGTATAAGCGCGTACTTAGATTGGAAAACGCTATATAATTCAGCATGATTACATGAAATTTAGACGGAGTAAAGCGAGATGCCGAGAGAACCCAGAAAGCCTAATGAATACATCGTGCATTTAAAGCTAGAAGGCGGGCAAGAAGTCACGACTAAGTTTACAACCATCGAAGAAGTGAAAACTTGGTATGCATCGCAGTTTAAGGCAAAAGCCAATGAAGATGATCTCTTACCTATTCCTGTAAGAGCCGACCTAAATGAGATTTTGCTAGTTCGTCCTAAGCGGGTTACTGCCATTCATGTTGAACCAATTTTCTCCTCTAGCGTTGAAATGTTTTCATAAAATCAATAAGGGGCGTTTTGCGCCCCTTATTGATTTATTTACAGATACAAAAATTTAATGCTTCTACATCAGGTTTCTGGTCGATCGCGTTTAGGTCTAGCGCTATCACTGCTTACGGTTTTACTTTGGGGATTTCTGGCGATCGCCCTCAAAATCGTCCTCCAAGAACTCGATCCCTTCACAGTGACTTGGTTTCGCTTCACTGTTTCAGGAGCTTTATTAGGTATTTATCTGGCAATACGTCAGCAATTACCCACATGGCAACAGTTGCAAAAGATTTCATTACCAATTTTTTTAGTGGCAGTGGGGGGGCTATCGCTGAACTATATTTTATTTTTAATTGGCGTAGGCAAAACCTCAGCCAATAATGCTCAAGTCATCACCCAAATCGCGCCTGTAATGATGGGCATGGCTTCGTTAGTCATTTTCAAGGAGAAGTATAACTACAAGCAATGGGGCGGCGTAGCCCTGCTCATTGCTGGATTATTGATGTTTTCCCATGATCAGGTGCGATCGCTGGTTACTAGCCTTGATACCTATATGTGGGGTAATTCTTTGTTAGTGCTAGGCGCGATCGTCTGGGCATTTTATGGACTCGCTTAAAAGCAACTCTTACTTAATCTACCTTCAACCTCAGTGTTGTTATGCCTGTATATTAGTGCGGCGACTTTGTTTACTCCATTGGCACATCCTGCAAAATTACTGACCCTATCGGCAGTACCGATGGCAGCCCTAATATTTTGCGCTTTAAATACCTTGATTGCCTATGGTGCATTCGCCGCCGCCCTCGAACATTGGGAAGCCTCGCGGGTTAGCGCCATTATTACCCTCGCGCCTCTAGTAACTTTATTTGCTTCGGCAATTTTGCCAGCTTTTTTCCCTTACTTATTACCACCTTCCCCCCTAAGTTGGTTAGGCTATCTGGGCGCGATCGCTGTTGTATTTGGCTCGATGATCATTGCTCTAGGTGCAACACGCAAAAAATAAAGGATGCAAAACCCTTGCTAGTAATGGCTTTGATGATCTAAAAAGGGTAGACGGCGCATCGCGCCGCCTATCCTTTTTTAGGACTTTAAAATTTTTTTCAAAAGGGGTTGCACAAGTGGCACACTTATACGCTATAGTTATTAACGCTGAAGTCAATGACGCAGCACAACCGCTACAATCCTCAGTAGCTCAGTGGTAGAGCAATCGGCTGTTAACCGATCGGTCGCAGGTTCGAATCCCGCCTGGGGAGTTATAAAAAAGGTACTCATAGAGTACCTTTTTTTATTGGTTAGATCGTGCTTTGAATCCACCGAGTCGCTTTTTCACTGTCTAGGGGATGCGAAATAAAATAACCCTGAACCTCGATGCTACTGCCACCTAAGCTCTCAAAATAATCTAATTCTTCCGATGTTTCGATGCCTTCAACGACAATGCCCATGCCAAGACTATTGGCTAAACGTAAAATTGACTGAATAATTCTTTGGCTTTTTACATCAGTAGAAACTTTACTTGTAAAGCTGCGATCAATTTTTAAAACATCAATTGGCAAACTTTTGAGATAACTAAAGGAAGAAAAACCAGTACCGAAATCATCAATATAAACCTGAACTCCCACTTCGCGTAGTTGTTCTAGTTTTCGAGCAGATACCTCGATGCTTTCCATCAAAACTGACTCGGTAATTTCTAATTTTATTAAATTAGGTGAAATCTGTTTCTCTAAAATTATTGCCTGAACACGTTCCACAAAATCTGATTGGATAACCTGTAAAGTAGAAACGTTAATGCCTAAGGTCAATGACTGAAGATTAGGAAATTCTTGTTGCCATTGAAGTAGCTGATTACAGGCGTTTTCTAATACCCAATATCCAATCGGAATAATATCTCCCGTTTCTTCTACTATCGTTAGAAATTCTTGGGGAGAAATTAGTCCTTGTAAAGGATGTACCCAACGCAATAACACCTCAAATCCTGTTAACTGATGTTGATGTAATGAAACTATTGGTTGATAGACTAGATGAAACTCATCCCGTTCAAGAGCCTGTCGCAAGTCATTTTCTAGCTGCCAACGGGCTTTTGCACCTTGATTCATTTCATTACTAAATAGGGCATATTTACCCCTTCCTAGTTTGCGAGATTGATGCATAGCAATATTGGCATCACGCAGTACCTCATTGGCGTAGAGATAATCAATATCACTAATCGCAACACCAATACTAACTGAGGTAAAAATTTGATGATTATGAATTAAAAATGGTTGTTTAATACTTTCTAAGATCTCTTTTGTCAGTGCGACAATAAATTCTTGTCCATTAGTGCCTTGAATATTTTTTACAATAATGGCAAACTCATCACTATCAATTCTCGCAATAATTATATTGTTTGTATGATAGACATTGAGGCGTTTACTAATTTCTTTTAGTAGTTGGTCGCCAGTAGTCATCCCAAAATTATCGTTGATAGACTTAAAGCGATCGCAATCGATAAAAAGAATCGCAAAATTGTAATTAGGTGTGGTTTGTGATTCTGTGAAGGCAAGATCTAACGACTCAATAAATGAATCACGATTGGGGAGTCCTGTGAGGGAGTCATGCAGTTGATTGTAATTCAATCTTGCAATAATCAAATCTCTTTCGGCTCTAATGGAGTCTGACTTGACAAGTAATTGTAATTGATGGATAGAAATTGCTAGTTGTGTCCCTAACTTTTCGAGGAAATCCATCTCCCATTCTTGCCAATCGCGGGGAATATCATATTGATGTACGATTAACAAACCCCAAAGTTTTTTGCCACTAGGAATTGCGATCGCGATCGCCGATTGTACGCCTAAGGGGATGAGCGATTCTGCAATTTTAGGATCGCTATGAACATCTTGAATGACTTGACTGACAGATGTTTGATATTTTTCGAGCCATTCCGCATCGGTATAAATTGCTGGCAGTCTTTGTCCTCTAAGCGATCGGTTGGGATCAGTCGAAATATCATAGTCAACCAATGAATTATCTGAGTTTTGAGATTGATTATTTAGATTATTTAATTTGTAGATGATGACATGATCGCTTTGTAATGACTGATAAATTTCAAGAACGACCGTTTCTAGTAGCTCTTCTATATTCATAGACTGTCGTAGCCTTGCAGACATTAAGGCAAGCAAGGTTTTTATTTCGTTTTCAGTGCGATCGCCTATATAAGATGGATCGATCTGTTGAAGACTGTGTTTGAGGTTAGATATTTCTCTTTCCGCATTATCAAAGTGTTTACCTAGTTTTTTTGCAAAAAGTTTTATGTTGTGTAGATGTTCTTGTTCTTGCTGATTTAGGGTTGCGGATTCACTGAGGCGATCTAGGCAAGCAAATAATTCTAGTAAGGTTGTAGAGAAATTTTGTTGCATGATGAATCTGATTTTTGTCTTAGATAACTCATCAAATTAAACCATATCTATTTTAAAAAAATATGGTCAACCTTTTAGGTTGACCATATTAAAATTCATGATTTAGATTTTATGTAAGTAGCTAGGCACAATCAACTATAAAAACCTAAAACCTGTGGCGCACGCGCAGCGTGCGCCACAGGTTTTAAATCTTGGTTTTTAATTCACAGATAAATCTTTAAAAAGCTTAGCTAATCCAAGCTTTTTAAAGATTTATTTGGATTTCAAGGAAGTGGAAAGCGCTATATTTTATGATGCTGCGTTTGAAGAGAGTTTACTAAATTGATCTGCAAAAACCGTAATTTCGACATTGGGATCATTGCGTAGACTGAGCGATCGCTTGACCCGTCCTAGATATACTGGCTGAGATACGCCTGCTCTGGGATGGATGATGGTTCTGGCATAAATTGTGAGTTGTTCTTCACCTTGGTTATTACGTCCAGAAGAAAATAAGTTGTTGCTGGCTTGGGTTAAGGTAAATTGCAACTGTTCAGGGGTAATCGTCGGCGCTACGGCGATCGTCGCCTGAGAACCGAAGCGATCGTAAACTAATTTAAATGGAACGGAGCCTTGGGTAGCCGAACGGGTAATTGGCTCAAAACTTAGGGAAAACAAGCCCACAACCAGAACCACTGAAAATAGGGTTACACCTACCATGCGATAGCGCCAACTCCACTGCTGAGACATAGCCAATCCTGTAATCAAAGTACAGACCAGTACGAATATGCCCATTCCTTGTGCGAGCTGACCAAATAAAGCAGGCGTTAGCGACATAATTTATTTATTTTTAAGTATTGATTAACTACTGAGTTCATTTTATAGCAATGCGAGAGTTTGCTATAGCTCTCGTCATTTGCCAATAATTAGCATTGTGCGGCGAAGCCTTACAATGCTAATTATTGGAGTAACAAGACTGGCGACAGATATATGTAGTAATGCTATCTGTATCAACTCCCAAAAACAAAGTAATATTACTTACGGTCTTCGTCTAGAGATGTATAAAATATGATGCGAATACTGGCATTGGTTCCAGGTGGGACTGGCGATCAGTTACTGTTTTTCCCGACACTGGATACCCTCAAACAACAGTATCCCAATGCCGAAATTGATGTGGTGGCTGAGCCACGAGCGATCGCTGCTTATCAAGTCAGCCAATCTGTTAATCGCGTTCTTAAATTTGATTTTAACGATCGCAACTCTTTGGCAGATTTTGGCAATTTACTTGGGACTATCCGCGATCGCGAGTATGATGCGGCAATTCTTGCCAAGCCAAGTCTCTCGATTAATACCTTGTTGTGGCTAAGTGGCATCCCTAAGCGGATTTCCTTTAGCGGTGCAGGCGAATTTTTGCTGACGGATGTTATTGCCGCAGATCCTCAAGAATATGGGGCTGTGCAGAATCATAACTTGCTCATCTCACTAAATAATCAGCATTCATGCCCGCCCATTAAAGTTACGCTTTCTAAAAATGATTTGGATTGGGCGGCAGCCGAGCAGAAAAGACTTAGCATCAACAAAAGCGGTTTTATTTTGTTGAATTGTGGCGCTTCTGCCAACTATCCTGCGGACAGTTGGGCGGAGATTGCCTTAGATATGCAAGCTAAATTGCCAGATTTGCCCATTGTGGCGATCGATAGTGTCAATAATGCTGATTTGCTGAAGCAGCTAACTGCCAGAGTTCCTAATTTGATCATTACCAGTCCAACGGATATCGGCAAATTGACTGCAATGATTGCCGCAGCCAATTTGTTTATTTGTGCAGAAGGTGATGCGATGCAGTTAGGAGTTGCGGTTGGCACGGCTCTCGTTGCAATTTTGGGGGCGAATACATCGGCATCGGTATTGCTGCCCGTCCAAGAAAAACGAATCAAATATGTGCAGGCTAACCACGGTCAATCGCTCAAAGCGATCGCGCCGCAAACAGTTCTTGCAAAAATCTGGGAAGGTTAACCAAAAAGCTCGCTTAGCGGGCTTTTTAGTTTAACGCTTGGCATTTTCAATATGAGCGCCATCAAGTTTAGCGGCATGGAGATCGGTGTTGCGGAGATCAGCTTCCTTGAGCTTTGCGCCATTAAAATCGGTTCTGCGTAACACTGCCCCGCTCAGGTTAGCTTTAGTTAAATTTGCGCCACTGAGAACTGCCCCACTTAACTCAGTTTCTCATAGCGAGGCATTGCTAAGATTTGCCCCATTCAAATTTGCCCCACAAAGATTAGCATCGCTCAAATCGGCATTGGTTAAATCGGCTCCACTCAAATTCACCCCCATGAGAATAGCATTGCGTAATACAGTGCCACTCAGATTTGCGCCACTGAGATTGGCGAGACTGAGATTAACGGCGCTAAGATTTGCCAAACTGAGATTTGCGCCACTGAGATTAGTCATGCAGAGAGTCACATCCTGAAAGGTTGCCAAACTAAGATTTGCGCCACTGAGATTGGCAAGGGTTAAATTAGCTTCTCGAAGATTTGCGCCAATTAGATTTGCCCCACCTAGATTAGCCAGACTCAGATCTGCGCCGCTAAAGTCAGCTTTGCTAACCTCGGCATAGGCAAGGTTCGCTTCCTTAAGATCGATTTGGGTGCGATGTTCTTGCGATCGCCAAAAATTCCAACTACTTATCCCTTGTTGTAGTTGCATCAGATGTTCTTTATTAGCCACGATCTCAGCCTTCGCTCTTAAGTATGGCGATTGGTAAAAATTTACAGAATTAGATCCACAAATTAGATCTAGAAAGTAGATGCAGTATATAAATGCATTTACTTTCTAGATCTTAGGTCAAGACTCAAAAAGTTTGATTTTGTAATAACAATTCGCAACACAAAGTGGTATATCTCAGTCAATATATTAGCAATATTAGCAATATTAGGACTTACGCAAGACAACCAAGAACTAAAGTTCTTGGCTCAAAGCTAAAGTCAGCTAAAGCTGACTAAAGAGCTTCTAGGATCAACCCGTTTCAACGGGTTTAAGCTTTCAGCCCGTAATTTATTACAGGGCTATTGCCGTAAGTCCTGAATATATTGCCAATAATACAAATTCTCAAAATAGCGTTACTATTTTAAGAATCTAAAAACCTTGTTGGTTTTTGGGTTTATGGTGATCAAAACAGATCTCTAGAGGGAATAGGTTTCAGATGCTCAGATCGTTGATTTTTAATAGCAGGTCATCATGGGCGATCGCCGCCAATTTTTTGTTGATGACTGGCTTTGCCTTGAGTGATCTGTCAGGAAAAAGCTCAATGGCGATGGCGGAAACCATTGCCCAAGCAACGTTACCTGCAAACAATTGCGCTCAATTGACAAATCGCCGCTATATCACCCTAATAGATCGCCCTGCGAACTTGCTGCCCCAGCTACCGAGATATTTAGTGTTAGCCGCAGTACCTTGCAATTATCTCAATGGTTCGATGACCTTTTTCGGTGGTTTTGATAATGTCAAAACCTCGGCATTTCGGGCGACGCAACTGCGCGAATTGGGACTAGATGCCATCGTCTATTCTTTCAACTCAAGGGTAAATGATATTCCCGCTACCTTACAGGCGGCAGCAGTTTTAGTCGAATTGAATAACAATCCCAATCTTGTCCTGCAACAAGTGCAAACATTAACGGGCAAGAGCGCAGTTCTGGCGACCTTTGGTAATCGCTCGGTAATTATTGCTGCACCTCTATCGAGTATCCAAAGTGCTAACGCGATCGCCTCATTACTGCGTAGTAGGGGCTTTGCCGCGCAAGTAATTAATGCTGATCTCATTGCCCCATCTGCTCCTACTGGAGAGATTCCCCGCTCAATTCCAACTCCGACTCCTAACCCTCCCAATAATAACCCTGCTAGTAAGCCCACGATTTACCGTGTATTGGTTCCCAATGTTAAGGCAAATACTTTAAAGGAAATAAGAGCCAGTGCCGCCGATGCTTTTGTGACTATTTTTAGAGGTAAACCCTATATTCAGGCGCGAACCTATACTAATCGAGACAATGCTAATCGTGAGCGCGATCGCCTCAATGCTATTTACCCTGGTACGATTTTGCTACGAGATTAAAGTCGAGATTTACAGCCAATGATCAACTCCAAAGATCTCCCAACCGAAACTCCACCATACACTGTGAAAGTAAGCGATCGCGCTAAATCTGTGCGCCTTGCTTTATCCATAGAAAATGGTTTAGAGGTGGTTGTACCCAGTAATTACGATCGCCGCAAAATCCCTGAAATCATTCAACAAAAGCGAAATTGGATTATGCGGAACCAAAGCAAACTCCACGATCGCGAAACCTTTTTGCAGTCCCAATCCCCTCATGATTTACCCAAATCCCTCAACTTGCGATCGCTAAACGAAGAATGGCAAATTGAATATCATCAAACCGTAACTAAATTCGGCACAATTACTATTCAAGAAATTGCCGAAAACCCAGCGCATTTGCATTTATCAGTAAGTGGCGATATCACCAATATTGAATCTTGCAAAGGTTTGCTAAAACAATGGCTGATGCGAAAAGCTGAGAACAACTTGGTTAAGTGGTTACGCAAAATTAGTATTCATACAAATTTGCCCTATCGCACAATCACCATTCGCAGTCAAAAGACTTTGTGGGGTAGCTGCTCTGGCGATTGCAATATCAGTCTCAACTATAAGCTTCTATTCCTAGAACTCAAAGTAGTGGAATATGTACTAATTCATGAACTCTGCCATACCATACATATGAATCATTCAGACAAATTTTGGAAATTAGTCAACAGCTTCGAGCCAAACTATAAAACTCTAGACAAGTCTCTCAATCAAGCATGGCAGATTATTCCCGCATGGCTTAACTTGTCTTAACAGCTTCGCCAATTTACAGCGCTTTGCGCTTACTTAAAACCCAGAAATATTTTTAAAAGCGGCACTTTGCGCCGCTTTTAAAAATATTTCTGGACTACTCAAACCCTCAATAGGCTGTAATAAAAAGCCAAATTGGACAACCCTATCAGATAATTTTAAAAAAGTAGGCGAAGCCTACTTTTTTAAAATTATCTGGTTAAGCACTATACTGACATCTTGCAACTGACAAATTGGAGGTCTTATTTATGACTGAAAGAAAAACGAATTTACTGCCAATCATTGGTGGTGCTGCGGTAGTAGTAGCTGGTGGCGTAGGAGCTTATTTTTTCTTCAATAAACCAGCCATTGTTCCTACGGCAAGTGTTTCTGGAACTCTAAATGTTGTTCCTAAACAATCACTAATGGCCTTGTCCATATCTACCGATGGAGCCGCCCTATCTCAAATAGAGCAGTTCCTCTCGCCAGAAACCAAAAAACTATACGATGAAGAACTCGCTAAGTTCAGAAAAAATCTGTCTTCGGGTGATTTTGACTACGACAAAGACATGAAGCCTTGGATTGGCAAGAATGTCACGATCGCCATTTTGCCATCCGTTAAAACTGCTAGTCTTACCCCCAATCCCCAAGCAGCGCTCCAACCTCGCTATGTACCTATGAGCGACAAGGGATCAATTCAGTTTGTGCAGGATAAAGCCCCAGATAAATCACCAAATAAGGCTGAAGCTGCCGCAGCAAGTCCAAACGTCCTGATTGTCTTTGAAGTGAAGGACAAGGCAGGAGCTGAGAAGTTTTTGGCGGAAAAAGTCAAGACCAAAGCAGGGGGCAAAGAAAAACAATCTGAATATAAAGGCGTAAAAATTACGCAATATGGGGAAGGAGAAAGTGCCAGTTCGACCGCAACTGTAGGCGATTACCTAATCGTTTCTCCTAGCGAAAAGTCTTCAGAGAAGTCAGTCCAGAAAGCGATCGATACCTTCAAAGGTGAAGCCTCTCTAGCAAGTTCTGCCACAGCTAATCCTCTCAACCTCAAAAATACCGTTGCTCAAGTTTATATCCCTAATTTTGGTGAGTCGATCGTTGAGCTATCAGCATTGAATCCTAACGCGGAAACAATCCCTCCCGAATCCTTGGAGCAGTTGAAGAAAGTTAAATCTGTCAACCTTGGTTTTGGAATTGATGACTCAGGAGTGCGCTTTAAAGCCCTTGGCAAATTTGATCCATCGGCAATCTCTGCGCTCAAAAATTCCCCTAACAAGATTATTGGTCAAATCCCTTCCCAAGCATTTGCAGTGATCACTGGCTTTAACATCAAAAACTCGTGGGAAGAATTTGCAAAATCAGCCGAGAAAAATCCTGAGATCAAAAAAAGCATTGATGAAGCCAGAAGTCAGTTGAAATCTTCGCCATTGGCTCTCGATCTTGATAAAGATATTTTTGGATGGATGGATGGTGAATACGCCTTTGCCTCCGTATCGGGTAAACCCGAAGGCATTTTAGCGCAAACCCAAGGACTAGCTCCATTACTACTCATCCAAACCACCAATCGTGCTGGCGGCGAATCCTTGCTTAAGAAGTTGGATGATTTTATTTCCAAGAATAGCGGTAAGGTTGAAAAGAAAGATGTGAGCGGTGTTGCTGTCACTGAATGGTCAGTACCAGGCGCACCTGGAGCGATTATTTCTCATGGTTGGAGTCAAAAAGATACGCTCTTTATGACTGCTTCTCCAATTGTTTCTTTCTTCGTGCCGAAGCCTACCAGCGCTCTTGATGCTGATGCTACCTTCAAAACTGTAGTGAGCAGCTTGCCGACCAACAATGTTGGTTATTTCTACATTGATGTAGATAGAACATGGAGCATTGTCCAAACCTTTATGCCTCCTGCGGAGAAAGAAAAAACCCCTGCTGATGTAAAGGCTCTAATTACTTCCATTCGTGGTTTAGCTGCAACCGCTAATTATCCCAATCAAGAAACTGCTGAAATTGAAGCAATTCTTTCATTGAAAAAAGGCGGTAAATAAATAAAGCGTCGCTTTATTTAAAGACAAAAAAACAAAAAAAGCGCACATAGTGCGCTTTTTTTGTCTCTACTCCAAACTGCCGTAAGCGAATATTTAAATTGTTGGTATGTACCCTACAAAAAAGTGCATAATTTACCTCAAAAGTTTATGCATATTGTATTGAATCTAATCTATCGTTATCCAATTTATGTCAATCACTAATCTCATTCGCTTTAATAATCTACGAGGTGATGTCTTTGGCGGTGTCACTGCCGCGATTGTTTCGCTACCCCTAGCCTTAGCTTTCGGAGTTGCATCGGGAATTGGACCCCTCGGTGGTCTCTATGGGGCTGTCTGTGTCGGATTCTTTGCTGCTTTGTTTGGCGGAACCCCAACCCTGATTTCGGAGCCAACAGGTCCAATGACTGTTGTGATGACGGCGATCGTTGCGAGTCTCACAGCAAGTAATCCTGAGAATGGACTTGCTATGGCATTTACTGTGGTCATGTTAGCGGGATTATTCCAAATTGTATTTGGATTGTTCAAATTAGGCAAATATGTCACCCTCATGCCCTACAGCGTCATTTCGGGCTTTATGTCTGGGATTGGGGTGATTCTGATTATTCTGCAAGTTGCACCTTTTTTGGGACAAGCTCCTCCTAAGGGCGGCGTACTCGGGACTTTTCTATCTATTCCAGATTTGATTTCTAAGGTCAATCCGCCAGAAGCGATTTTGGGAGCGCTAACTCTGGCGATCATTTTCTTCATGCCTAAGAAGATCAAAAAAATCGTGCCGCCACAGCTAATCGCTCTAATCATCGGCACGGTGGTCTCTCTAACGGTGTTTGGCAATGCTGATATTCGCAGGATTGGCGAAATTCCTGTGGGACTACCGCCTCTGCAATTGCCGACCTTTACTGCGGGGCAATTGACGGTGATGTTGGTAGATGGTGTGATGTTGGGGATGTTGGGCTGTATCGATACCCTGCTGACGGCGGTGGTTGCTGATAGCTTGACTCGGACAGAGCATAACTCTAATAAGGAGTTGATTGGTCAAGGGATTGGCAATATTGTCTCAGGGCTTTGCGGCGGCTTACCTGGTGCTGGCGCGACGATGGGGACAGTAGTAAATATTCAAACTGGGGCAACCTCGGCGGTATCTGGCTTGACGCGGGCGTTGGTGCTTCTGGTAGTGGTATTGGGGGCAGCGAAATTAACCCAACCAATTCCAATGGCGGTACTGGCAGGGATTGCGCTCAAGGTGGGGATTGATATTCTCGACTGGAGTTTCTTGAAGCGATCGCACAAAATTTCTGTCAAAGGTTCCCTGATTATGTACGGGGTGCTGCTATTGACGGTGTTTGTGGATTTAATCGTGGCGGTGGGTATCGGCGTATTTATTGCCAATATTCTCACTATCAACCAATTGAGTGAAATGCAATCCTCTGAGGTGAAGCTGATTTCTGACCTTGATGATGATGTAAAGATCAGCGATGAACAAAAACTGCTTTTGGATAAGGGGCAAGGACGGGTCTTGCTGTTTTGTTTAAGTGGACCGATGATTTTTGGATTGTCTAAGGCGATCGCCCGCGAACACAATGCGATGAAGGATGCGGATGCCTTAGTCGTGGATCTAACCGAGGTTCCATCCTTGGGTGTAACGGCTTCGTTAGCGATTGAGAACGTAATCCGCGATGCCCATGATAAAGGGCTAGAGGTTTATGTGGTCGGAGCTAGTCAAAAAATTCAGCGTCGCTTGCAGTCATTAGGACTGTTCGATCTGATTCATCCAGAACACATGATGAGCGATCGCACTGAGGCTCTGCAACAAGCTGTTGATAAAGTCTATAGACAGCTATAGAGAAAATGATGAGGATTGAAACTATGTTGACGATTCGGAAGTCAGAAGAAAGAGGTCATGCTAATCATGGTTGGCTTGATAGTTATCACACTTTCTCTTTTGCCAATTATTACGATCCTCAACACATGGCTTTTCGTGCATTGAGGGTGATTAATCAAGATCAGATTGCTGGTGGTAAAGGCTTTGGCACGCATCCCCATCGTGATATGGAAATCATTACCTATATGCTGGATGGAGCCTTAGAGCATAAAGACAGCATGGGTAATGGTTCTGTGATTCAGGTTGGCGATGTCCAGAGAATGAGTGCAGGCACAGGGATTACCCATAGTGAATTTAATCCTTCCGCTACCGAAACGGCTCATTTATTGCAAATCTGGATTCTGCCGAATCAAGCCAATGTTACGCCTAGTTATGAGCAAATCTTCTTTTCGCGAGAAGAGAAGTTAAATCAGTTGCGATTGATTGCTTCCCCCGATGGGCGCGATCGCTCGGTGACGATCCATCAAGATGCTTATATTTATGCGTCAATCCTCGAAGATGGCGCAGAGGTATTGCATACTGTCAACCCAAATCGCTATGTATGGATACAGGTTGCCAGAGGTAATGTGTTAGTCGGCGATCGCTTGCTTAATGGTGGTGATGCGATCTCTAGCGATCGAGCTGGTGATTTAAAAATAACTGGCCAAGGCGATGTCGAAATTTTGATTTTTGATTTGGTATAAATCTTAATTTTCCCGTTACAGTGCTTTGCGCTCAAATCCAAACCAGGAAAAAATTTAAACCTGGTGTTACATGGAAGTTTCTAAAGCCCTTACCCCTAGCCACTCTCCCGCAGGCTACTTTATACACACAAGTTATCAGCAAGTTATCAGCAAGTTATCAAGCGATAGCACAAGTTACTAAAGATCCCCCTCAGTCCCCCTTTTTAAGGGGGAAGAATTAATCAAGTAACCCTTTTTAAGGGGGATTTAGGGGGATCTAAACCCTCAAACGTAGACAGACTTGTGTGTACAAGGTAGCTCATGCGGGAGAAGGGTTTGGGGGGTGAGGGTTTCACGCAACATCATTTAAAAGTGTAAATTAGACCACCCGCGCCAGAGGACTTGAATGCCAACTTTCCGCCCAATAGCAAAAAAGCCCCCTTTTTGCAAAGATATTCTATGCTCCCACTGGCGCGACTTTTTCCAAGAGAGGCGCGATCGCAGGATCTTCATAGCGACCTTTTTTATGGATGATTCGCACTGCTTCCGCAAGTTTTTCAATGGGAGAATCCTTGAGACAGAAACCATCCACACCCGCCGCGATCGCTTCGCATAGGATCGTGCTTTGTTCGGGAGTCACCAATATCAAAATCTTGGAGGGAATCACATAGGAATTTTCTTGGACTCTTCGCGCCGAACGGAGAAACTTCACCAGATTCATGTCGGGGAGCGCCGCATCGACAACAGCCACATCCACATCGATCGATTCGAGGATTACCAGCCCTGTTTCACCATTAGTTGCCTCACTCGCCACTTCGATATCTACCTGCGCCCTCAAATTTACACGCAAAGCCAATCGAGTTTGTTGATCGGCTTCCACTACCGCAACCTGAATGATATCGTGGGCTTCATTTTCCTTGACATAACCCTCCTCGCCGATCGCGGCATCGTTCGATCCACCACAGATCGAAATAGTACCCACAGAATCAATATCCGCAGAAAGAGCTTGTCCTTTGATCGCTTCCATTTGCTCGGGTGAGAGGATGCGTGATTCATCAAAGCCAAAGTCAATTACGCCATTATCTTTGACGCGATCGAGATTATAAAAGCGCTTGTTGAGTGTCGTTTTTACAAAAGCCCAAAGACATCCAAGCAAATAGCGGCGTTTAAATGAATCTTTTTCAAACCAATATTCAAGAAACTTCCAAGAATAGAATCTTGCATAGTTATGGAGAACGCCCTTCAAAACATCCTCTCGGCTCATATTGTCGGGCTTGATGATCGGTGTGACAAAGTTGTAATGGGAGTAGTCGCGAATTTCGACTTTATCCTCTAAGTCCTGAAATAGTTCGGCAAAAGGCCAAGGGGTAAACATATTCCAGTTAGTCATGTCCGCTTTCCAATCCCTTGCCATACGATAGGTTTCTTCGATGGTTTCGGGGGTTTCGTTGGGCAAGCCCATGATGAACTGGACTTCCGCGAGAATGCCATTTTCGCGCAGCAATTGCACGGCTCGTTTGTTATCGGCGATCGTGGTTTCTTTACGAAATAGATTCAAATTCAATTGGGCTGCGGCTTCTGTCCCAAGCGAAACATGGGCTAATCCTGCTTTGCGATAAAGAGGTAATTCTTTTTCATCGCGAAGAATGTCGGTAACGCGGGTATTAATTCCCCAGTGAATGCCTAAATTGCGATCGATTAATTCTTTGCAGAGAGCCACAAAGCGCGATTTGTTAATGCTTGGCTCTTCATCGGCAAGAATGAAAAAGCCGACATTGTGATCCTTGACTAACCGTTCGATTTCATCGACAAATTGCTTGGGCGATCGCGATCTGTATTTGCGCCAAAACTTCCACTGCGAGCAGAACCGACAGCGAAATGGACAGCCCCGTGAATAGTTGGGAACTGCAACTCGCGTATTCAGAGGCGTATAAATATATTTATTCCAATCCAATAAACTCCAATCAGGAGTGAGCGTATTCAAGTCCTTAATGGGCGGATGGGCGGGTGTGGCGACGACTTTTCCTTCTTCTAAAAAGGCAATTCCCAAAATACTGCGACGCTCTTGCTCATCTGTGCCATTGGCGATCGACGTTAACAGATTTACGGTAATTTCTTCCCCTTCCCCGCGAATGATGTAATCTACCCAAGGAGCCTCACCCAGAACTTCCCGATACATATAAGTAGGATGTACGCCACCCATAATTGTCTTCGCATTGGGGCATACAGTTTTAACTAGCTTTAGGGTTGCCTGCGATTTATAAATCATCGGTGTGATTGCCGTACATAGCACCACATCGGGCTGATATTGTTTAATTTGTATTGCTAGCTCCACATCACCAATATAGTTGCACATGGCATCGATAAAGCGGATTTCGGTGAAGCCTGCGGTCTTTAATGCACCACCCACATAGGGAACCCAACTGGCGGGCCAATTTCCTGCAATTTCTGCGCCACCACAGTGGTAATTAGGCTGGATCATCAAGATACGCATAGTTTTTTCCTGCTTAGCTAAAAATGTTTTGGGGTTGATCATGTCCTGCGCGAAGCGCAGGACATCATGATTTATTTATATAATCGCAAGGTAGTTAATTGAGCTTTGGCGATCGCACGATCGCCTGTCTAAACCCCAACACAACTAGGGTATTCGACAGGGTTAAGAAGGACTCAGCAGTACCATGCAACCAATCGACATTTGAGAGCGAAGTGCCATAGACGATTTTGGTATAGATTCCCGCAGGAATGGTCACACCCACAAATAGCAAGGTGAAATAAAATCCAATCAGTGCTAGCTTTGGCGCTTTTTGCGATCGCGTCAACAACCAGAGAAATCCCAGATATGGAAACAGCGACAGAATAAAAAGAGTATCTTTAGAAACCATAATTATTCCGATCCATTAACGAACTTGAGCCGATTGCTTCCAAAGAAACCATGCTGCCAACATCAACATACAGTTGCCGAGTAAGGTCATAGCAGCCTGAACTGTCCCTAACCACTCTAGAGATGGAGCATTGTCATAAAAATGCCAAGTACAAACACAGATGGCGCTGACTAGGGCAGGTAACATGGCGATCGCAAATCCTTTCCAAACTGGATTGCGGCTAACTTTGGCATAGGTCCAAACCAGCCAAATAGCCACAATCCACTCTGTCACACTGAGGATATGGATGATCCAAGTTGGAATTGAGAGTGCGTGCATAGTTACTTCGGTATTCCGTTGGGATTGCTCCTTTTGTGGAGACAATAATATCGATCTACATGTCTTGTATTTAGATTTACATAGGTTTCGGACTATACCTAACTATAAGGTTACTAAACATTACAATTCAGCTTTTATAGGGAGATCGCTAAGTACAAGTTAATGTCAAAATTCCAAAACAATTCTAGTAAGATTTGATGGAGTTTAAGCCGTTATCGCCAAATTGAAACTGACTATGATTGACATTTTAAAAGTAAGCAAAGGTCTGATAATCAAAGGGTTTACCAACTTTTTGGAGCTGCCAAGAATAGCATTGTATTAATGTATAAGGTTGAAATATTAAGGAAATATAAAGTCTGATTTGATGCTCACTATGAACAGAATTACAAACACTTGTCTAAGTATAAAGACTTAATACAAATTCTTTATACCTTAGAGATTTTTATCACCTGTGAATTGACCTGCAAACTGTTATAGAGGTTTCAATTTTGCCTAGGGACTTGCGACTTAATAAAGTACCAAATATAAAACCAGAATCGTTGGGGCGGCAAAGCCACCCCAACGATTCTGGAAAATCTGGATTGGTATTTTATTTTCTCGCAAGTCCTCTACAACAAAATTAAAACTCAAAAACATTACTGAGATTAATTTTTTGTTATCAAATGAGTATGCTGAGTATGCCCTGATTTGATAACTGATATAGGTAGCTGAAAGTATAGCGTTAAAAATTCTCAAAGCATATTGGTGTTGTAACTATGGCGTATAAGATATCTGGCGATTGTACTGCTTGTTCTTCCTGCTTATCTGTTTGCCCCACAGGTGCAATCTCGATCCAGCAAGATAAATATTGGATCGATCCCGCCCTATGTAATAACTGTGAAGGATATGCGCCCCAGCCTCTATGTGCCAGTATTTGTGATGTCGGTGCGTCTACGCTATTAAACCCCAAAAAAGGAAGAGTAAAATCCATTGAAAAGCCCTTGAAGGTTAGCCCCAGTTTATTTGCCAATAGTGTCAGTACTCCCTTCGCTTCAGCGATCGCAATTTGGGAGGCTTGCAATTTACTTGCTCAGCGTCAATCATTATCTTGGGACTTAGATGAGAACGGAATTTTGGTATATGAGCGCTCGGTAAGTCAAGGTAAAGGCAAAATCGCTTTGCGCTTAAATAATGTCATTAATTTTAGCTATCCGCGATCGCATATTGAAGCACAAACGATTCTTGCTTCTGACACGCTTGATATTCGTGCTACCTGTATGCACTTAATCTATGCAGCCTATGCCACTACCTTAGAAAAACCTTGGGAGCAAGAATTTACAATTAGTGATAGTCAAATCGAAGAATATCTTGGTTTAGATAAGCGTAAAGACTTGACGAAATCGACGAAGTTAAATCTGATTAAGACTCTAGCTCTGCAACCCTGCTGGGTTACTGCCCAGATCGATTGGCCGAAACAAGGAAAAGTAGAATCTTTCTCTCTACCTGAAAGTCCACTTTGGAATTTACTAGAAATTGTGCATCACTTTCACGAAGATGAAGAGGGCTGCAAACACTTACTGGGACTAACTTTTAGGATAAAAGCAGGAGCTTGGTCACAATATTTCTTGAATAAGAAGGAATGCCACGCAGGACGATCTTTTTATCAATATAGTACCCTGCCAAAGTCGCTGCTAAGCGCGATTATGAGCATTTGGCAACAACATGAAGGAGCCGCAAAAATGATGCTCTGGCTGTTATTTAAAAGCCGCATAGGAGATCAACAACGCATTATGGTGATGACGCTGATGCGGGTTGCCTATGGTGAAGATCGGGTAAATCAAGCGACTTCTCACCGAGAAGAAAGAAAGTGCTTGCTCAGAATGTTTGACAGCGATTTAGAGGTTGTCAATCGTTATGGACTCAAGCCCGTCTTCGATCCTGTTAGTTATCCTGTGGAGATTCAACCACTATGGTCAAAGCTTGCCGACATTCCTGATGATGCTGAGGCGGCTCTAGATTTCTGGATCAATGATGGTAGCTGCGATCTGCGGCTTACTGATGTCAGTCCAAGGGGCAAGTGGCAAATGCTGATCAATGCACGGATTCTCTCCTTTGAGTTACTGTCAGATTGGGCGCATCCTATGGAACTTGCTCGAAAAAGAAGAAAAATGGAGCGATCGCAAAATCAGTCATCCAGAAAACCAACAAAAAGTTCGGGCAGAAAAATTATAAATTCTGCTCAGTCGTTGCTATCGGGTGAGCAAATCGCTTCGCTGCGAAAGGATTTACAAATTAGTCAGCGTACCTTAGCTGAGAAAATTGGGAAGAGTCAAAGTTGGATTCGAGATGTCGAAAATGGCAGATTTCAGGCTAAGAAAAATGAGCAACAATTAATCCGCCAAGCTTTGGGAATATAGGATTGTAGCACCACTAATTTCTTAAACCAGAAATAGTTGAGAAGGCTCAAGATGTAATACCCAAGGCAACGGATATTGATTAAGCCCTGACCACTTCTCTTTAAATACTTCTGCTTGCAGATGATAATCCCAATCATGGTCAGGAGCATCATTTAATTTGAGATATAAGGTCATACGATGCGGCGTTTCCGTAGTACGAACCAACCAACAGGGAAACATATTTGCTAAATCATGCTTGCCTGAATTCTCTAGAAAAGTAATGTGGTGAGCGCGAATTCCTATATGAGTTGGTAATTTTGAGCCTGTATATTTGATCTGTAGCTGACATGACCAATCTAGAGCTTCGATGTAATTAGGAGCGATCGCCTCAATCCGCGAGAAGTTTTTACAGCCCGTAAGCCTTGCTGTTTGGACATTAGCAGGATGATCAAAAACCTCTGACTTCTCGCCATAACTCATCACCTGACCGTGATCTAAAACCAGTAAGTTTTGACAAATGCGATAAGCCTCATCGATATTGTGGGTGACAAAGAGCGTAATTCCTTTATAGGTGCTGAGAGCCGAGATTAATTCCCGTTCCATTTGACTACGGAGATGGGTATCCAATGCCGAAAATGGTTCATCAAGCAGTAATATATCAGGCTGACTGACCAAGGCTCTAGCGAGGGCGACGCGCTGCTGCTGACCGCCTGAAAGTTGATGTGGGTAGCGATCACCAAATCCCTGTAGCTCAATACTATGTAAGTACTCAGATACTTTTTGTTTGATTTGTAAGGCTGTTAATCCTTTCGGCAAGCCAAAGGTAATATTTTGGGCGACCGTCAAATGCGGAAACAATGCGTAATTTTGAAACAGAAACCCGATATGGCGATCGCGACTAGGTAAATTGACATTATTAGCACTATCAAATAATACCTTGCCATTAATCACAATCTGCCCACTTGATGGAGTTTCCATTCCCGCAATACATTTGAGCAGCATACTTTTCCCCGTACCTGATGCCCCCAAGATACCGATTGATTGATCAACACAGTGCAGAGCAATTTGCAAATCAAATTCTGGTAATTGTTTGTGGATATCGATGAATAAGCCTTGATTGGGGATTGGTGATTGGGAATTGGTGATTGGTGATTGGTGATTGGTGATTGGTAATTGAATTTTTTCCTTTTTCCTTTTTCCTTTTTCCCTTTTCCTTTCTCTCTGATTTGCCCATAAATGCGATAGGGCGATCGCTGAAAATGACATTGATAGAATGATCGCTGTCCAGAGCCAAGCTTCTTGATCTGCACCTGCTTGGACGGCGGCATAAATGGCGAGGGGAATCGTCGTAGTTTGCTTGGGGATATTACCCGCTAACATCAGGGTTGCACCAAATTCGCCTAAACCTCTCGCAAAGGCAAGCATCGCTCCTGCTAAAATTCCAGGAAAGGCAAGAGGTAAGGCTATTTGCCAAAAGACTCGAAATTCAGAAGCGCCAAGGGTTTTCGCGGCTCGGAGTAAATTTCCATCTACTTGCTCGAATGCACCTTGAGCAGTTTTATACATGAGTGGGAAAGTGACTACTACTGCCGCAACTACCCCAGCATACCAAGTGAAAATGATATTAAAACGGAAGAGTTGTAAAAACTTTCCCATCCAGCCATATTGTCCAAATAATTGCAGTAAGAGAAAGCCAACGACAGTGGGTGGCAACACCAATGGCGCAAGAAAAATGCTATCAAGTACTGATCTCCATTTACCACGATATTCAAGAAGGCTATAGGCTGCCGTAATTCCTAAAAAGAACGTAAAAAAGATGGCAGTAATTGCCACCTTGAGGGATATCCAAAATGGAGAGAAATCAAAGGTTGGTGAATCCATATTTCTCAAAAACAGTCTTGGCTGGTTCGCTGGATAGAAATTCTAGATAGGATTTGGCGCTCGGTTGGTTTGAGCTTTTTTGTAAAACGGCGATCGGATAGACAATCGGTTTATGAAGCTTAGCATCGATGACTTGTACTACTTTAACTTTAGTAGAAGTTTTCGCATCCGTTGCATAGACAATTCCTGCTTGAGCGTTGCCAGACTCGACAAATTGCAGCACTTGCCTCACGTTATTTGCCAAGACAAGCTTTGGTTCGAGAGCTTGCATGAGGTCTAGCTTTGTCAACACTTGTTCGGAATATTGACCCACGGGAACGCTACGCGGATCGCCGATCGCAATTCGTTCGATACTGACATTGGTTAAGTCTTTTAATTCTTTAGCATCGCTCCTATCCGCAGGCACTATTAGTACCAACTTATTAGTCAATAAATCGCGGCGCGTATCAGCAACGATCAAGTCTTTTTTTTGCAGTTCATCCATTTGCTTGGCGGCGGCAGAAATAAAGACATCAACGGGTGCGCCATTCATGATTTGTTGTTGCAAGTCGCCCGAACTACCAAAGTTATTACGAATAGCGACAGTGGCTTTAGCCTTGCTATACAAAGAGGTGATTTCGCCTAACGCTTCCTTGAGACTAGCCGCCGCCGAAACTGTTAACTGCACATTCTCCTGATTAACTGGTGGTACAGTTGCCTTAGTGGGCGTATTTCCCTGTTCAATCGTGGGCGATGAGAAACTGCATCCCGCGATCGCGCAAAGCGTAACAACGATCAGAGAAAGAAAAGTGAGGACTTTTTTTTTGTTCATGGGAAAATCTAATAGAGTAAAAAAAACTACAAATGCACAGATCCCCGACCTTTTTTGTGAATTTGCAAATTATCTTTGCTTGCTTAGAAAAAGTCGGGGATCTTAACCTCTCTTACGACTGTAATACTTATCTATCCTAGAGATAAATCAGTTACTAATCAGTGGCTAAAATTACATCTGAAGCTTTAATTACAGCATAGGCTTCGCTACCTTCCTTCAATCCAAGTGCTTCAGCAGAAGATTTGGTAATAATAGAGGTGATTTCTACACCAGCTGAAATCTCAATCAAGATTTCAGCGTTGACAGTACCGATTGTGATTTTTTTCACAATGCCTTTAAGGGAATTGCGAGCGCTAACTTTCATAATTGTTCCTTTAGATATGGAAAGACAATCATATAATCTTATACATAGGTATAGGGCTATATATTTAGCCATCTGATTTTTGGCAATCTACGATTAACTAATCGATCGCCACCATTACATCTGATGACTTAATCACCACGTAAGCTTCTTTCCCTTCTTCTAATTCTAGATTCTCTGCCGAAGACCTTGTGATCACTGCTGTTATTACGATCCCAGCCACAATCTCCACAGATACTTCGGCGCTGACATGACCAATTTTGACCTTCTTCACCACACCTTTTAAAGAATTATGAGCGCTGATTTTCATGTTTTTCGTTTTAAATATTTCAAACTAAATCTATTTATCTTGCATGAATTATATTTCCATTTGGTGACAATAGGGACTTGTCTTCATCTCTTGCAAGCTACAACATGAAAAATATGCCAGTACTTCTGTTCGCCAATAGCAGTTTCGCCATGATGTTCTTCTTCTTCAAAATATTCCACATTGAAAGATTTCAGTAGCTTCTCAACTTTTTTCTTGGAATAATGGGTCATATTCGGATAAGTTGTTGCCCAAGTGTCGCGATCGCCAAATAAGTGACCGCAAAATCTGCCCTTTTACCTAGTCCATTTTACCACTACCCCACACAGACAGAATCTCATCCACAATATTCGGTTAAAAATTGTTGCGAGGATCTTGACAATCATTCATCCAAGATATGCTGGTTGAGAATGTGGAAGTCCAAATCATTAAAATGTGGAGACACAAAACCATGACTAAGAAAAACCTCAAACCCCAACAAGCCGCACCCGTACAACGGGAAATCAATACCACTTCCTCTGAGTGTGGTACTGCGGGGATTACACCCCTGATGGTCATTCCAGGAATCATGCCTTTTGCTGGCGACGACGCGGAGTAATCCCTTTCGTCCTAACACTTACCTCAAAAAGTGTCAAAAGTCTTTTTCTACTTGCCAAGGCGCACGGTTCGCATCAACGAATTGACTCACAACCCTCTTATTAAATGTGGAGACACAAAAGCATGACTAAGAAAAACCTCAAACCCCAACAAGCCGCACCTGTACAACGGGAAATTAATACCACCTCCTCCGAGGATAGTACAGGGCTGATGCCCCTCTTTAGCGTGCTGGGAAACCAAAGCAATCCTTTTGCGGGCGACGATGCGGAGTAATCCTGTTTTCGTAGGGGCGTATGGCATACGCCCTTCCCTTGTATAGGCTGAGACAAATACCTTTGGGTGCAATCCTTACACCCCTACCATTGCAAATTCTTTAATTTAACTTTTGTGGAGAAACAAACCATGACCAAGAAAAACCTCAAACCCCAACAAGCCGCACCCGTACAACGGGAAATCAATACCACTTCCTCTGAGGGTGGTACAGGGATGACACCCCTAACGGCCCATCGATCCTTGGGGCAACAATCTCCTTTTGCGGGCGACGATGCGGAGTAATCCCGTTTTCGCAGGGGCGTATGCCATACGCCCTTCCCTTGTATAGGCTGAGACAAAGACCTTGGGGTGCAAGCAGTTCGATAAACTCACTGAACACCTTGCACCCCTACCATTGCAAATTCTTTAATCTAACTTTTGTGGAGAAACAAACCATGACTAAGAAAAACCTCAAACCCCAACAAGCTGCTCCCGTACAACGGGAAATCAATACTACTTCCTCATCAGAGGGTGGTACAGGGCTGACACCCCATTTCATTTGGGAGCAACACGGTGTGTTTCCTTTTGCGGGCGACGATGCGGAGTAATCCTGTTTTCGTAGGGGCGTATGGCATACGCCCTTCCCTTGTATAGGCTGAGACAAAGACCTTTGGGTGCAAGCAGTTCGATAAACTCACTGAACGCCTTGCACCCCTACCATTGCAAGTTCTTTAATTTAACTTTTGTGGAGAAACAAAACCATGACTAAGAAAAACCTCAAACCCCAACAATCTGCTCCCGTACAACGGGAAATTAATACCACCTCCTCCGAGGATAGTACAGGGCTGATGCCCCTCTTTAGCGTGCTGGGAAACCAAAGCAATCCTTTTGCGGGCGACGACGCGGAGTAGTCCCCTTAATCTTAACGTTAACTTTAAAAAATCTCAAAAGTTTTTTAGTTTTGGAGGTGAGTATTTTGTCGTTAATTTTAGACAGAATCTCACCAGAAAACATATTTGGTTAAGAATTGTTACGAAACTCTTGACAATGAGTAATGCAGTGTAGGGTTGGCTCAGTCCAACTAAGTTAAATGTGGAGAAACAAACCATGACCAAGAAAAACCTCAAACCCCAACAAGCCGCACCCGTACAACGTGAAATCAACACCACTTCCTCTGAGGGTGGTACAGGTCTGACACCCGCACATTATGGTATTGACAATCGCGGCATAATGATTCCTTTTGCGGGCGACGATGCGGAGTAATCCCCGTGATTCTAACACTTACCTCAAAAAACCTCAAAAATCTTTTTCTAACTGCCAGGGCGCACGGTTTTCGGATACCAGGCAAGGGGTTTGAACAAGACGAGACTTAGATTTTTGGGGATGAGTGTTAGAACCTCTAGGCTAAATAAATAAGATATAATAAAATCCATGATTGATAATCATAAAAAATTAGATTACATTGGCGCACATAAAAATGCGTTTGAAATCGAATATTTTTATCCTTTGGATATTTTTGAACAATTTGTGGAAACAACAAGAGATTGTCTGATTGAATGTTCCTGTAAAATCAAGAAAGACATCATTTATCCTGCTCGTTTTGATCTTCAGTTTTCAGATAAGCAATATGTTCATAATCTGAACGCCGTACTCAATTTTTTTAACCAAGTCGAAGCAAGAGTTGAAGTCCATCTTAACTATGAACTTCTTCAGCAATTTTTAGGCAATGATTTTGACTTTAGTAAAGTCCAAACAATTTTAACTGGAGTTGATTTACGCAGTGAACTTAGTGAGTCACGGTTAAAACTATTTATCCGCATTGGAGATTATCCTGAAAAGGTGGCAATAGCTAAACAATTACAGGGGGATAATCCAGTATTAGAGAGAATATTACGTTACGATACCTTACATATTGGGTTTGATTTTTATTTAGATGGTCGCAGTGCCATAGAGCTTTATCCTGAAGTTAAAAGAGAGGAGTTTAAGCAAATAAAAGTCCGCAAGTTGCTAGAGGAAATACTTTCACCTGCGGCTCTTAAACCTTTGGCTATCTCTACAATGATGGGACTTGGTATCAGTCAAACTAATGAAACAAATGTCTTGTATTATCATTTAGAAAATTGCCAAGAGTTTCTCAATTATTTTCCCGTCAATGATGCTGCTCGTCGAGTACATGATTTTTATTTACAACAACAGGGAGGGGAAAAAATGTGGGTAGCATTATCTGAATCTGAATTGATAGCAGGAAGGATTGAAAATATTAATCTTTATTATAGTAAAGCTTTCATTAATTGATAATAGGAGTTATACTTTTTATAATGACTAACATTCCTGGACTAAAAAAACTATGGACAGAAACTAGAGGTGATCCTAAAATTTGTGTTGCTGTACTCGATGGTATCGTTGACCAAAATCACCCCTGTTTCGACGGTGCAGACCTCACCCGACTCCCTAGCTTAGTCTCAGGAGAAGCCAACCAAAATGGCTCTATGTCAGCACATGGGACTCATGTGGCTAGTATTATATTCGGTCAACATGATTCACCAGTAACAGGAATTGCGCCCCAATGTCGAGGCTTAATTATTCCCGTTTTTGCCGATGAAAGCTTGAAATTATCGCAATTGGACTTATCCCGTGCGATCGAACAAGCTGTTAATAACGGTGCTAATATTATTAATGTTAGTGCGGGACAATTAACAGATGAAGGGGAAGCAGATACTTGGCTAGAAAAAGCCATTCAATTATGCCAAGAAAACAACGTATTGCTAATAGCGGCAACGGGAAATGATGGCTGTGAATGTTTGCACGTCCCCGCATCTTTGCCCACCGTTTTAGCAGTGGGAGCAATGGATGATCAGGGTAAACCCGTTGATTTTAGTAACTGGGGCGAAGCATACCAAAAGCAAGGTATTCTTGCTCCTGGAAAAGATATTTTAGGAGCTAAATCAGGCGGTGGTACAACTCGCTTAAGTGGTACAAGTTTTGCGACTCCTATTGTGAGTGGAGTGGCGGCTTTATTACTGAGTTTGCAAATTAAAAGAGGAGAAAAACCTGATCCTCAAAAAGTTAGAAATGCTCTTTTACAAAGTGCTACACCCTGTAATCCTAAAGACACCGATGATCAAAGTCGATGTTTAATGGGCAAATTAAACATCCTTGATGCGATAGAATACTTAATAGGAGAAACAATGTCCGAAGAATTAGAATTAGAAAGCGTAGAAGCTTCTGGTTGTGGTTGCCAAGATACTCAAACTAACGAGTCTGAATTGGATAATCAACTAGAAACAGCATCAGAAATCAAACCTGATGAAGTCGTTGCATCTGTAACTACCCAAACTCCAATTAATCTTCTCTCATTCCCTCAACAAACTACAAACCAACCCACCATGCCAAACCGTACCTCAAATTTTGTTACCGCCAGCGAAGCTCCCAGTGAACTTGAAGGCAAAAATTTAGCTTATGCCCTTGGTGTTTTAGGCTATGATTTTGGTTCAGAAGCTCGTAGAGATTCCTTTAAACAGTTAATGCCAGGGATTACTGTTGAAGGAACAATGATTCCTGCTAACCCCTACGATGCTCGTCAGATGGTGGATTATTTAGCAGAAAATTTACCCGAAGCTAAGGCTTTAATTTGGACATTAAATTTAGAATTGACTCCTATCTATGCGATCGAACCCGTTGGCGGTTTTTCCCGTGATGTTTATGAAGTTTTACAGGGACTTTTAGACGGTCAAATTCAAGCGGAAACCGATCCCAATTTTGTTCAGCGTGTGAGTATTCCTGGGGTTTTGACGGGTCGCAGTGTTAAGCTTTTCTCTGGTCAAGTCGTTCCCGTGATTGAGATTAATAATACACGCGGTTTGTACGGTTGGAAAGTTAACACTCTCGTTACTGCGGCGATCGCTTCTGTACAGGAACAATCTAACGATACCAATGAAGATGCCATCCGTCGTACTTTAAGCAGCTTCTTGAATCGTATTTATTATGATTTACGCAATTTAGGCACAACTTCCCAAGATCGCGCCTTAAACTTTGCTTCTACCAATGCGTTCCAGGCAGCTTCTACCTTTGCTCAAGCGGTGGGTGCAGGTTATGAGCTAGATAGTATCAATGTAGAGAAAAGTCCTTTCTGTCGTTTAGATAGCGATTGTTGGGATGTTAAACTAAAATTCTTTGATCCCGAAAATAGCCGTCGTGCGAAAAAGATTTATCGCTTTACGATTGATGTAAGTGACACAATTCCTGTTACTTTGGGTGAAGTTCGTTCTTGGTCTAGTGCTTACTAATTAAAACTATGAGATTACCTAATTTGTCTCCGCCTGTTAAAAGACCTGATGTAATTTATCCCCATCGTTCAGTTGATGTGGTTCACGGTACTGTTGATGAATTGCTCAGTATTCGCATGAAGTTATTACATGGTGCGAATTACAATGATCCTGCGGCTTTTGCTAATCGTAGTTATCAGCAACTTAAGTCTTCTGGTTGCCGATGTGCTTTTTAGGGTTTGATTCCACCTGACTCCCCTTAAAAAACGACTGTTTACACACAAGTCTTGGGTTTTCTGTTTAACCTTAACTAGCTCTCTAAATCCCCCAATACTGGGGGACTTTAAGCCTCGTAAATGCCTCGTAAATAAATGAATAGGAATTATTTTGATTATGGCTACAGAAAAAACACCAGAGACTACACCCAAAGCGAGTGGCGATCGCATAACGACACCGAGTAATCGCTCTCAAAAGAAAAAACTTGCTAAGTATAAATTCTGTCAGGATACTTTAACTACGGGTTTGTCTGATTATGGCTTTTGGGCGCACCAAGTAGTCCAAGAACGAGCAGCACTTCCAGAAGTTGATCCCCCGTTCCGTCGTGGTAGAATTTGGTGATCATCGATCAACGTACTGGTGAGTTGGTGAAAATCGGCAAACGAGGTAATCCTTTTTCGGGTGATGATGCGGAGTGATCTTATTTGCTACGCTTAAATCTTAGAGGAGATCGCTTTTTTGTTTGTAGAAGGCGATCTCTTCTGGATTAAAGAGCAATCATCTTGAATACTTTCCTTAACAACATTAGGACAACAATCGTGCATTATGCCTGATCTCATTGACATACCTGGAATCCCTGAACTTTGGCACATTACCCAAGGCGATCGTCGAATTAAAATCGCCATTCTGGACGGAGCCGCCGACTTAGAACGTGCTTGCTTTCGAGGGGCGAATATTAGTCAATTTAAACCCTATTGGGCTGTAGATATTGAACTCAATGACGAATATTATCATTACTTAAAATTATCTACTGATTTTAATCAAGCACAAAAAGCTAAAAAAGAGCAAGACCCAGACCAAGACAAAGAAGAAGCAAAAAAAGAACGTGAAGCTTTTTTTAAAGATTTCCCTGAAGACATTAAAAAGCGTATTGATTTATCTGGTCATGCCACCCATATTGCCAGTACAATTTTAGGACAACATGGCTCCCCTGTCCCTGGCATCGCTCCTAATTGCACAGCGATTAATATCCCGATTTCCTTTGCTGACAACAATTTTATTTCCTTTGTTAACCTTACCCATGCCATTAACGAGGCTTTAAAAGCAGAGGTAAATATTATTCATATTGCGGCTTGTCATCCCACGCAATCGGGCATGGCTCAAGACATCTTTGCCCGTGCGGTTAAACAATGCCAGGATAGTAACATTTTAATTGTCGCGCCTGGCGGTAATGATAAAGGTGAATGTTGGTGTATTCCTGCGATTTTGCCCGATGTTTTAACAGTAGGAGCAATGCGTGATGATGGTCAGCCCTTTAAATTTAGTAATTATGGTGGTGACTATCAACATAAAGGAGTGATGGCTAATGGGGAAAATATTCTTGGGGCAACCCCAGGAACCGATGAGCCAATTCGAGAAAAAGGAACCAGTTGTGCGGCTCCGATTGTGACAGGAATTTCAGCTTTATTAATGAGTTTGCAATTGCAACGAGGCGAAAAACCGAATGCGGAAAAAGTCCGTCAAGCGATTTTAAAGAGTGCGATTCCCTGTGATCCCAAAGAAGTTGAAGAACCCGAACGTTGTTTATTAGGTAAGTTGAATATTCCAGGAGCCTATCAATTACTGACAGGTAAAAGTTTGGCGACTATTGAAAGCCCTAGAATTATTTCTTCAATAATTAATGTTCCTAATAACAGCATTAGTCCTCTTAAAAGAACAGAAAATTCTATTAATAAGTCATTAGCAACTGTAGATGATGTAATTCCTAGTAATCATTCTATTAATGTTTCTGTCGCTCCTGTTAATGCTAGTCAAGCTGTTCAAGGAATTACCACTAGTGCGGCTTCTAAACGGGTTTATGTGTTAGGAAGTATCGGCTATGATTTTGGTAGTGAGACTCGACGGGACAGTTTTAAACAGTTAATGCCAGCGATCGAAATTGACGGTACAACAACACCAGCCAATCCCTATGATGCTCGTCAATTGGTGAATTATTTAGCCGCAAATCCTTCAGAACATAAATCCTTAATCTGGACAATTAACCAAGAACTGAATCCCATTTATGCGATCGAAGTTAAGGGAGGATTTGCCGCCGATGTTTATGAGATGTTGCAATTAATGTTAGCAGGTCAAATAGAACCTGAAGACAGTGATAATTTCATTGAACGGGTAAGTATTCCAGGACAATTAACGGATAAAAAGATCGAACTTTTTTCAGGTCAAGAGATCCCTGTTATTACCGTCAATAATGTACGAGGAATGTACGGTTGGAAAGTTAACGGCTTAGTAGATGCGGCGTTACAAATCCTTTCGGAAGAACTGGCTGATGCAGACGAGATTGAAATGCGTCGATCGCTGAGTAGTTTTCTGAAACGAGTTTACTTTGATCTGCAAAACGTAGGACAAACGGCTAAGGATCGCGCTCTGAATTTTGCGGCGACTAATGCTTTTCAAGCGGCTTCTAGTTTTGCCCAAGCAATTTCTACGGGCATGGAATTAGACACCATCGAAGTCGAAAAAAGTCCTTTTTGCCGTATTAACAGTGATTGTTGGGATATCAAACTAAAATTCTTTGATCCCGATCGCGGACTAAGAGCTAAAAAAGTATATCTGTTCACCATTGACGTGAGTTATCTGATTCCCGTTACCTTGGGAGAAGTGAGATCCTGGTCTGTCCGCAAATAGTCTCGGATTGAATGGTTTTTAGTCGTTAAATGTCGGTTCCGTTGCCCGTGTTATGAAAAATATGGGATTACATCATCTGGTTTTATTTAATCCCCCAATGCGATCGCTAACACATCCTACAACTGAAGCTTTATCTATCTGCATTGATTACTTCTTACTAGCTACAATATGAAAAATATGCCAGTACTTCTGTTCGCCAATAGCAGTTTCCCCCTGATGTTCTTCTTCTTCAAAATATTCCACATTGAAAGATTTCAGTAACTTCTCAACTTTTTCCTTGGAATAATGGGTCATATTCGGATAAGTTGTTGCCCAAGTGTCGCGATCGCCAAATAAGTGACCGCAAAACCTGCCCCCGATTTGCAATGATGCAATAATTTTATGCCACAACTTAGGAAAATCTTCTGGATGGCAAAAGGGTAATGCGAAGCTAGAATTAATTAAGTTGATAGAATTTGGCAGGATCAGGGATTCAAAGCGCATCACCTGAGTTTCTAACCATGTTGAATCAACATCCTTGTGATCGTATAGTTTAGCGATCGCCTCTTCATTACCATCAATCGCCAATACTTGCCATCCGCGATGGAGCAGTTCCACCGTATCGCGCCCATCACCACAACCAAGATCGACAGCAAATCGAGATGATTTGGTCGATTTCTCTAAATCAAAGAGATCAAGTGCCTTTAATAAAGTATCGCGAGGTGGACGACCTGCCACAGCTTGATAATATGCCGACCAATCACGGTCAACTGTACTTTTTTCAGAAGAATCAATCATTGATTTATCCTAGGATAATAACTACACCACTTTTTTCTGAATATGAATACCTTAAAGCCAGCACTAGCATACTTCATCATGGTCTTCGGCACAGGATTTATGCTGGGAACTATCCGCGTACTTTGGATTGTTCCTAAAATAGGTGTGAGAACTGCCGAACTAATAGAAATGCTACCGATGTTTATCGCAATTCTTCTATCCGCCCATTGGATCAATCAACATTTTGCAAACGCAGACAATATTTTCACAAAATTGAAAATTGGATTCCTGGCGCTGATTTTTTTGCTAACTGCGGAAATAGCCCTTGGAGTTGGGCTACGCGGAGTATCGATTCCTGAAGTACTTATAAGTCGTGATCCCATCTCTGGCACTGTATATTATGCCATACTGATTCTGTTTGCCCTAATGCCTTGGTTACTTGCGCGTCAAAAATCTTAAAAATAGAGAGAGCCAGTCAACTAGATGTTTAGCTCTCTCTAAGTTAATCTTAAACAGTCATACAGACTAACGCGCAGCCCCGCTACCAACTAGCTGTCCAGTGCCAAGAACTTGGAAAATTTTAGGATGCTCATCGCAGTAAATCTGGAATGCCGTTTTGTCAGGTACATCAGCACCACTTTGGTAAATCATTTCCGCTTCAATCTCTTCAACCAAAGCCCAAGCTGCCGCACATTCCTTGGAGGTAATTCCAGGACCAGCACAGATAGATTTCGCTTCCTCGATCGCACGGGACAACTCCTTCCGAGCTATAACCACTTTGGGCTTCTCTAGGAAATCTCCCTTATTCAGGATATCAGTCAGAGAAATTGTTCCCAACACACCTTCCCGAATTACAGGCGCAATGCGGATACCAGTATTAGCGAACAAACGCGCCACATACTCCACCCCTAGATCAGGATTGACGGAAATACAGGGCTTAGTCATGATCTCGTAAACCCGCATGGCGGCTGGATCTTTTCCATAGGCAACCACCTTATAAACGATGTCAGTTTGCGTCACAAT
>DCSN01000164.1:8072-13721 GCA_002325645.1 Pseudanabaena sp. UBA1465 | reverse complement strand
CTCATCAACTTGATCGCCTCAGCAACGGTTGCAGAACCATGAACGAGGACGACCTCTTGAGTCATGATATCAGATGCTTTTAACATAAAAGCTGACCCTTATTAACGACATCATTTAGTTTAATTCTTCTGAAGAGAATTTTGCATTTTTTACTACATTTCTTAACTATATTCTGTATTGAAAATAGCAATAAATATAATTATCAAAAACCTTAAATATCCACCAAAAACAAGGGGCATAAGCTCCTTAAATAATCAATTACGAATTACGAATTAAACTCTACAATTCGTAATTCGTAATTCGTAATTATCAATTCGTAATTTGCAATTGTTTCGACAACTCTCTTGCTACATGGATTAAAAATTTTGCCGCGTCCTGATTGTCGTGATGAGCATAATAAGTAGCCACTTTAGCCAGCATTTTGACCAATCCTGCATCTAGAAGATCGCTATGGGCATCAAGTATTTCAGGCTCTTCTCCAGATGGACATTGACATAATTTGTCAATCAAAGCGGCATACAAGTTTTCACGATCCGACTGCTCTTGAGTTTGTGCTGTAGTTGTAGTCATTTAATCCTCATCCCTAGCGGGAAAGTATTCTTCTAATTTCCAGAGATTGCGTTTGTTCTCCATCATCCAATTACGAGATTCAGGAGTTAACTGCTCCCAAACCACATCAATAGGAATATAGGGAGTAGTGTATTGATATTTTTTGCCAAGCTTCCAGAGATTATTGGCAACACCTTTAGAAATACCAAGCATTTTCCAATCCACATCAACGGTTTTGTGCGGCAGTCCTCCAGTTGGATCGAAGATTAATTGGGTGAGACGAATTAAATCCGCAAAATGTCCCGCACTTAATCCAGTTAAGTCTTGAATTTCGATTGCTCTATTATTACCTGACATTTTCACATCACTCTAATCAATTACGAATTACCAATTAATAGTTTGTAATGGTTCGCTTACTGTCTCAATGCGACAACAAGCGAACTTAGAAGGGTTTTGCAGTGTGTTTGGTCGTGTCAAAAATGAAACGCGATCGCGGTAGCAGATCGCCATACATAGTGAAGCTAAAGGCGGGTTCATTGCCAATGGCGGTGACTTGATGAATCGCAAGGGGCGTAAAACTAATGATTTCGCCCGCCTTGAGAATCTTCTCGCCCACCATCTCGATTTTGTCTGGAAACTGCGGATCGTCAACACGCTTCCAGAAGGTATGTTTCTCCTGTCCCTTGAGAACCGCGATCACTCCCCATGTACCGTGATTATGGATATTTGAGGAGATGTTGGGTGCAAAGGTTGCGGTCTGTACGGTGAGCGGATAACCAATCTCATTGTATAAAGTCCGCGTTGCCATGCCAGTTTTTGGAGAAGGTTCTGGATATTGAGTGTGCAACCAGTAGGAATTGATCGCCAACTGCCTAACACGCATCCGAATTTGCGGCAAATAATCCCATTCGTCTTCCTCATTGGAAATGTTCCGCAGCAAATTGATAATCTCAGTTAGGAACTCATGGAAATAATATTTGTCCCTAATTAAGTCCCACTCCCTAGAAGCAGGGCGAGATTCGCAATGTCCGTCATCGGTGACAATCCAATCTTTGCTATTCATGCGGTGGAAAGAAAGACTAATCATAATCGAGCATGGTAATTGAGGATGGTTTTAGGCAGACAAGGGGCTGAAGCCCCTTGTCTAGTTATCAGGCGATCGCCATTGCTAAAGGTGCGTGGGTGTAGCAGTTTTTTGGACAAACTCGCGAACAAGCTTCACAGCCAATGCAGTTAGCAGCATTAGCGATCGTCATTACCTTCTTCTCGATTTCATCATCATCTTCATCATCCACAAATTCGCCTTCGTCATTCATGCCCATTAGTCCGAGAACGCCGCGCCCGCAGACTTTGAAGCATCGAGCGCAACCAATACATTTATGGGGATCGATCGCTTGTACAAATTTTGGGAGCCATTCATTGCCACCAAAGGTTAAGCCAGTTAAAGTTGCCATGATTGAGATTTCTCCAAATTCTAAATGATTTCTAAACTAGATAAGCTTCTTGATGTGTCCGAATCGTGCAGTCAGAACGGGGATAAGCCACGCAAAGAAGAACAAATCCTTTCTCTACTTGCTCGTCATCAAGAAAATTCTGATCGGATTGGTCGATAGTGCCTGAGTCCAGTTTGCCGACACAACTAGAACAAGATCCTGCATTACAGGATGATGGCAGTTCGATATCAGCATCTTCTGCGGCGCGTAGGATAGTTGTCTCTTCGTCAACGGGAATGGTTACGTCGATCTGTCTCTTCTTGTTGTACAGTCGCACATTGTATGTAGCCATATTTAATACCTCCGTAATGATTGCAATAATTTAGATTTATGTAGGGGTAGCGCCCCCGTGCCTACCCCGTAGTGCCTACCCCGTAGTGCCTACCCCGTAGTGCCTACCCCGTAGGGATTTGGGCAACCACGGGGGGATTGCCCCTACAGGGGGAATTGCTAGATGCAAGGTACAGCCGCAGGGGTGCAGTTGCCAGCTTGAAAAGATTGACCACAGCCGCAGGAACCTGTGGCATTGGGGTTCTCAAACTTGAAGCCACTCTCTAGCAAGCCGTCAACATAATCGACTACTACCCCATTGAGTAAAGGGGCGCTTTGAGAATCAATGTAAACGCGAACCTTGCCGAGTTGTTCCACAATGTCATCAGGCTTTTGCTTGTTGGTGATGTCGAGCGTATATTGATACCCGTTACAGCCACCATCTTTGACACCCAGACGGATGCCCTTGTCAGGCACGGCGCGATCGCTGGAACCTCTGAGGAAAGTGCGTAATCTTAATTCAGCTTTTTCCGTAAGAATAATGGACATAGGAATCTCCTTGAAACTTTGTTGAGTTTTAGGGAGTGCGATGTAAAGCACCGCACGTCCTAATAATGAGAAGAAGTTCGGGATAGCAGTTTTGTGAAAGAACGAATACGCTGGCTGGTTACTTTCTTAGTCGATGCAACTGGCGATCGCTTGTTGCGCTGCTGTCCGCATACGGGGCAATCGGGATCAAGATAGGTATGTCGTTTGGCAAATTCCAAGCGTCCTAGATCCATCGTCAAAAGCTGCGATAGCAATGGTGAACTAAATCCTGTTAAGAATTTAATTGCTTCTAAAGCCGTTAAACAGGCTAAAGTCCCTGACACCGCACCGAGAACCCCAAAACCGCGCCGATCCCAATCGGGCTTTTCGGGAAATAAACAAGATAGGCATCCTGTTTCATGGGGAACGATCGTGGTGAGATAGGCTTCCATATCGTTCATCGCGGCTTCGACCATCGGACATCGCCAACGCACACAAGCAGCATTGAGCAGATCGCGTTCCGTGAAGTTGTGGGCGCAATCGAGAGCAATATCTGCTGACTGGACAAGCGCATCAACATTATCGACAGTTACATAGTCGTTCACCGCTTCAATTTCCACATCAGGATTGATGCTAAGCAGGGTTTCCTGCGCCTTGAAAACGCGAGGACTCCCAACCCAATCATCGGTCATCAGGACTTGACGATTCATGTCATCGAGGCGCAACTCGCCGCCACGCACGAGAATGAGTTTGCCAATACCCGCAACGGCAAGGTAGAGAGCAGCCGTGCCACCCAATCCGCCCACACCCGTTACCAAAACTGTGGCAGATTTGAGCTTTTGCTGTGCTTCTTCGCCAAAGTTAGACAACATCATTTGGCGGCGATAACGTTCTATTTCTGTAGGTGTTAAAGAGATCATGACTATTCATCCTCCTCATCGTCGTTACCGATATCGCTTAACATGACAATGTTCTGGGGCTTTTGGTGAAAGACTTTGAACAGTTTCTGCTCGATCGCGCTGGATGATTCTAAAGTAGCGTAGGAATTCTCTAGCGCTTCTCGATAGAAACCAAGCCTTTCATCTTCAGCAGCTTCGACATATTTAGTTTCAATTTCTTGCAACGACTGCGAGAATTTTTTGAGAATATGCAAGCGATTGATATTAACAACCTGCGGATCGTAGGCAAGATCGAAGAACTCAAAATACTGTTCCGCATCGGTCAATTTCTGAAATTCGCTAAGTGTACCAACCATGTCAGTCGCTCCTATGTTGTTTAAGGAAGATTTTGTTCGAGAATGGTTAATTGTTTCTTCAATCCATCAATTTGATGGAAGATGTCATAGGTTTTGGCTGCTACGTCCATTAGTTGTTCGTAGTCGGTGGGTAGCCCTTCCGCGAGATCGTGCAGATCCATTTTCATTTGACCTGCCTTGCTATTCAGCCGCTTGATTTTAGTTTTGAGTTCGTCAATACTAAGCCCCGCGATCGCTGTATCTATCACTTGCACCATCATCTTCTCTCCGTACCATGATTCAGGATTTAGGCTTGGGCAACTTCAGGGAAGTTGGTGGCATATTCCACACCCTTTTGGGCAAGTTTTTCTCCTTCTTCGCCTAACTTCTCTAGGGAATCAAAACCAAAGCGCTGAGCGTCGCGCAAAGTGCGAGTTGTCACCAACAAGCGACCAGAGAAAATCAATGCCCAACCAAATCCTTCATGACTGAGATCGACCACTACTTGGCAGAGAAGTCCCGATTGCTGCTCAATGCGAAGGGCGATCGCTCGGTAAAAGGCAAAAACTCGACTTTTGGTAATCGGATCGACCTCGCCTTCAACGGAAATTTTGCGCTTTTGTTGTTTGGTGAGAATGAAGGGCTTGAGCAGCAGTTCATCTGACCAATTGCGATAGGTTCCATAACCATCGTTAACGCGGATTTGCTGAACTAGTGCTTGCAAGAATGGGCTTTGTTTAATTACTTCTGTACCATTTACAGGATTAGTAATTTCTGTAGTAGAAGTTAAAGTAATTGTTGCGGTCATAGGGTTCTCCTTAATATTAAAGTGTTCATTTGTGGTAGGGGCAATTCATGAATTGCCCCTACCACTATTGTCTGTTAGAGTTCTCAACCAGTCGCTAGATCGTCAAAATTTTGAGGTTGTGGTTGTAGAGCCTTCCTCAACCAAGGGGGAGGATTGCCTTGCAGAGTTAGCACCAATTTTCCCAAGACTTCAGCGATTTCTTCTTCTTCCGATCGCGCCTTGATGGGGGTGATCCGCTTGCGAATCAGACGGGCGGCGGCGCTACCACCGATCGCCGAAACATAGATGATGGTACAACCAGCTAAGGCTTCGATTTTGGGAATCAGCTTATCTTCGTTACCATCTTCCTTTAACTCGCCTTTAAAAGTGAGCGTATCCACAAATTGATATCCTTCAGTTGTGACTTCATAGACATCAATCTCTTTTGCCCAGCCAAAGTGGGCATTAATGTGAATGCGATCGCTTGTGGTAAAAGCAACCTTCATTACGATTCTCCTTGTTTCTCTAAAATATGATGATAAGTATTGTGATGAGCGGATTCTTCGGCTTCTAGCCAAATATTGCCAAGCTCAAAAAGTAGTTCCATCGTGCCGCGATAACCAACAATGCTGCGATGTCCATTACCTAAACGGTCTAGAATGGGAAAGCCTAAACGGTAAAGAGGAATTCCTAATTTTTTAGCAGTTCTCTTGCCGTTGGAATTTGTGGCGATCAGATCGGAACCTGCGGCGAGGTTTTCCAAATCCTCGAGATCACCAATTGTTACT
>DCSN01000164.1:0-8053 GCA_002325645.1 Pseudanabaena sp. UBA1465 | reverse complement strand
GGCGATCGGTAACTTCTCTAATAAAGGCGATCGCGTTGTGGTAACAGCAGCTTGTACCTCTACACCCATCTCCGACAGCCACCATGCAACGCTGTAGAGCAGATCGGGTTCTAGAGCGAGGGAAACTCGCTTACGCCCGAAATAGAAATGGGTATCGAGAATTGCATCTTGAAGTTGTTGTCTTTGATAGCGATATTTTTCAGGTACTTCAAATCCACTCAATTGGAAGAGTTGCTGCACGATCAGATCGGTAGCACCCATTCCAGTGAGGCGATCGAATACTTGATAATCAGTGCCAAAACGCTCTTGCAGAATCGTAGCCGCAGTTCGCATACTTTCACCTAAAGCAAGGGTAAATATTGAACTACCGACACTCTGAATCTGCTCTAGGGTGGTTCCCCCTGTGGTGACGGGGCTATAAGTCTCGCTCAAATGTCCATCCATCGAACTCGAAAGATCGGGAATGAAAATTGGCAACAGTCCAAAGGAATTGATGATTTCTTTAATTTCTTGGATGTCACCAGGGGCTAGGGCGGAACTTGCTAAGACGGTTACCTGTTGGGGATCTTTGATACCTGCTTGGGGTAGCGATCGCACAATACTCTCGATTACCGCCGCATAACCATCCTGTAACGCGCCGCGAAAATCAGGAGTCGAGGCAAAGGCGATCGCGAGTTTGTCAAGTTCGGGATGTTTTTGACGGAAGGTTCTGAGAATGCCTTCCATATCATCGCCGCGAGTTTCGGTTAAGCCTGTGGTGCAGAGTCCGATGATTTCGGGCTGAGCCTTTTCCAGTAGGGTTAAAATCGCCTGCTCAATATTGTCCTCGCCACCGAGAATGGTGGTAACTTCCGTCATCGCCGTAGTCGCAAGGGGAATTGCTTCGCGGAAATGGCGGACGAGTTGCACCTTCGCAAAGGCGGTACAGCCTTGGGAACCATGCATTAAGGGCATTGCTCCCTTTAGTCCCAGAAATGCTAGAGATGCACCGAGAGGCTGACTTTGTTTGAGGGCATTGACCGCTACGGATTTTTTGGGAATGATGATATCGGTTTTGACTTGCTCAGCGTGACTTTCAGTTAATAAAGACTTGCTGTACGCAATCGGATCTTCCCAAGGTGCAGGTTGACGAACTTGCTCCCAAATTGGGCTATACAGAGCTTCTTCAAGTTCTCTCGCAATCTCGATCATACCCACATAGCCAGCATAGGGATGATGGCGCTCTTGGTTGATATCGAGAAAAGGAATACGGGCTTTGAGTGCGGTGTATTGGTTGCGCCCCCCTGCGATTAACATATCGGCTTGGGTTTTGGCGATCGTAGTCAGGAGTTCTTTAGCATTGCCATTTTCCATCATGATGCCATCAGCACTCAGCAATTGCCGAATCTTAGCCTTGTCTTCTTCCGTACTTTTTTTAGTACTGGTGGCAACCACTTCCATACCCAAATCTTTTGCGGCAGAAATAATTGACCAGCTTTTGACACCACCTGTGTAGAGAACAACTTTTTTACCCTTGAGCCGATCGCGGTATGGGGCAAGTTCGCGATCGAGATTGGCTGATTCCTCTGCGATCAGCTTTTCAACCCGTTCTTGTAAACTATAATCTCCAGTGCGATCGCCTAATTTTGCGGCAATATTGCGAAGACATTGATTCATGTCGGCAATCCCATAAAATGATTCTTCGGTGTAGGGAATGCCATAACGCTCTTCCATCTTCCGAGCGACATTGATTAAGGCTTTGGAACAGATAATCACATTCAGTTTCGCACGGTGAGCATAACAAACTTCCTGATAGGTAGCATCACCTGTAATTTTTGATAATACGCGAATGCCCAATTTCTCAAATAAGGGCAGAACGCTCCACATTTCACCTGCAATATTGTACTCGCCAATCAAATTGATATCGTAGGGAGTGGTATATTCGGGTTCCGCAGTGCCGATTACATATTCTAATAAAGCTTCACCGCCCATGCGATTTCCTAAATTTTTGGTTCCAGCGAACCCAGGTGCATTAATCGGCACAACGGGAATACCTGCTTTCTCAGAAGCTTTTTGACATACTGCTTCAAGATCGTCACCAATTAGGGCTGTTACGCAGGTGTTGTACACAAACACCGCCGCAGGGTGATAACGCTCCTGCACCTCTAAAATTGCCCTGTAGAGCTTTTTCTCGCCACCGAAGATAATATCGTTTTCGCTGAGGTCGGTGGTAAAGCCCATTTTGTACATGGTCGAGCCTGACGACAGGCTACCTCTCGCACCCCAAGAGCTGCCACCACAGGCGATCGGCGCATGGACGAGATGGGCAACATCGGTAATCGGGACGAGGGCGATCGATGCACCATCGAAGGCACAGCCACCTTGCGCGGCTCCTGGTTGTGCTGTTTGTGAGCAAGCTTTGTTCTTTTTCTGCCCATCTTTGTGATGATTATGCTCACAGGCAGTCTCGGAGAGGAGTTCGTTGATTTTTCCTTGAGTGAGTTTCATGGCACAAATTTGGGTAATTGGTAATTGGGGATTGGGGATTGGTAATTGGGGATTGGTAATTGGGGTTTAGCTGGGGAGTTCGGAGAGGTAGGTTAGGGCGCGGAGGCGGAGGTTTACTACTTCCTCAAATACGGGATTGATCTTGCAGAGGGCAGGAATATGGTAAACATGACCAAAGACGCTGATATCGCGTTCAAAGGGGCAACTTGCGGGAATAAAATTGCTAATTCTTTCGGCGAATTGGCGATCGCTAAATTCAATGTGATTGAGCCATTGGCGCAGTGGCGAGAAAATATCAATGGCAAAAAGCTTTTTTTGATCGGCAAATGAGTGAGAAAAATTATGGGTGGTATTCATGGCGAGATTAACTCCTAGGGAACTATTGTGATTTTTGAGAGGTTTTGCGATCGCCTTCATTCACTATTTGGCGAAGTCGATAGTCCTGAATGAAGGTGGAAATTAAAACTAAGCATCCGACAACTAAGATTTCAGGCATGACTGCTTCCTCTTGTAGTAACTTGTAGTAAAGGGATTTCGATCCCCCTCAATCCCCCTTAGAAAGGGGGAAGAATTTCTTCTCCCCCCTTTCTAAGGGGGGGCTGGGGGTATCTCTTTAGCTTCTCAACGCTAACCGTCTTTTCTACTTGGGAAGGAATCTCTAAAACTTGCTGTTCAACTTGCTGTTCAACTTGCTGTTCTAGTCGCTCAATCCGTAGCAGCAGAGACTTTAAAATATCGGCTTCAGGATCGGGTGGCTGTTCGCGATCTGATGGATACTCTTGCTTAGTAGCGCGACAGATGTGTCCAGGAATGCCAACTACAGTGCAGTGAGCAGGAACATCGCGTAGGACGATCGCACCAGCACCAACCCGAACATAGTCGCCAATCTGAATGTTACATAGAACCTCTAGCCAATGGCGAGCAGCAGGATCGCGATCGAAGATGGTCTGATAGTCAGCAATTACAACCTGTAAAGCTTGTTTTGCCTGTTGGATTACTTGTTGTAATTTGATTTGCGATCCGATTTGCGATCCGATTTGTGATGTAAAAAGCTGCCAGAGCGAATGTGCAGACATAATCGCTCTGAAATTAGATGGGTACATAACATACGCCCAACTAACTTCTTGAGCGTTTAATGTTGTGTCTAAGTGAGTGAGTGGTAGCAACATTGTCGTCTGACAGTGATACACAAATTTCTGTCTCCCTGCTTATATCAGATGCTGCAAACTCCACAAAAATAAATGTTGCGGATAAGATTTATTAGACTAATTAAGAATGTACTCAGCACTTCAAAAGCTTATGATTTAAGGCTTAAATTTTTTCTTTGGGGTAGGGGTACTAGTATTTTTGAGAGGGGGTACTGGTATTTAAGGGAACAGGTATAGGTATTCTGGAATGCATTTGTACTGCTCTTGTACCCAATAATCAAATGCTACTCGCAAGCATGGATAAGGGTTTGAATAAACAAAGCTGAACAAAATTAAACTGTACTCAATAGGTACTCACAAATGAGTTAATTCCGATTGAGCAAAGAAGATTTTGTATTAATAGCTACGGTTCAATAATTTACTGTACTAACCCCAAAAAATCAAGGCATAAATTAAAAATCTTGATTTTTATATCTGTATATATAGATACGTTTAAAATCGATTTTTGACTAAAGAAATCAAATCCTGACAATTGTTAAAAAATATTGATCATTTCGCTACAGATTCTCGAAGGAATGATACTTTAGATACAAAATAAAATACCCTAAGCAAGCACCACAAAATAGTTGAAATTAAGTCTGTTAATTGCTTACAGCCATTTTTGTATGATTTTTTTATAGGAATTAGTAATTTTTTTGAGTACACAAAAAATGCTGTCAGTTAGCATTAATTTTTTGCTTAGATGGCTTACGACGACTACATTTGTCCTGAGTACATCCAACTCAGTACCCCTACCCTCTAAATACTCAACCCCCACCCTATTAATACTCGTACCCCCACCCCAAAAGAATTTTGAAAATTGTTTAAAGATGGACAGGGCTTGGGTTGTAATTTTTGAGTACATTACTAATGTATTTAATAAATCTTATCGCGATCGCTTTCCTGAAGGGTTCGATGACGACTGCTATAAAGTTCTCAACGTTGACCGCAGTCCACCTATCAGTAAGCTTCAATGACACCACCGACACAAGCTCTCATTGCCTCCCCAGTTGAGAATAAGATTTCTACAACTTCTGTAAAGTCAAAATCAGGAAACTGTGATTGTAGTAGCTCCAAGAGTTCTCAAACTTCCGCCAAAAGTACTTTAAGCGAAAGTATGATGGAGCGTGTTGCCAAGCATCCATGCTATAGCGAAGATGCTCACCATCACTATGCAAGAATGCACGTTGCTGTAGCTCCTGCTTGCAATATTCAATGTAACTACTGCAATCGCAAATATGACTGCGCCAACGAAAGCCGTCCTGGGGTAGTTAGTGAATTACTAACTCCCGAAGAAGCGGCTCACAAAGTAATGGTTATTGGCGGCAAAATTCCCCAGATGACCGTATTAGGTATTGCAGGTCCTGGCGATCCTTTAGCCAACCCTGAAAAGACTTTCCGCACCTTTGAGTTGATTGCAGCACAGGCTCCAGACATTAAGCTCTGTCTTTCCACTAATGGCTTGATGCTTCCCGAATATGTCGATCGCATCAAGAAGTTGAATATCGATCATGTGACGATCACGATTAACATGGTTGATCCTGAAATCGGCACTAAAATTTATCCTTGGGTTCGCTATAACCGCAAGCGCTATACAGGTTTAAAAGCTTCTCAAATTCTGCATGAGCGTCAAATGCTAAGCTTGGATTTACTCAGAGAAGCCGATATTCTTTGCAAAGTTAATTCGGTCATGATTCCTGGAATTAACGATGAGCATCTCGTAGAAGTCGGTCGCGTGATTCGTGAGAAAGGCGCATTTCTCCACAATATTATGCCTCTGATCTCGGCTCCTGAACATGGTACACATTTCGGCTTGACTGGACAACGCGGTCCTAATCCTAAGGAACTAAAAAAACTTCAGGATGAATGCGCTGAAGGCAACATGAAGATCATGCGCCACTGTCGTCAATGCCGTGCTGATGCTGTCGGTTTACTTGGTGAAGATCGTTCCCAAGAGTTCACCAAAGACAAGTTTATGGACATGGCTCCTACCTATAATTTGGAAGCTCGTCAAGTGGTTCATGCTGGCATCGATCTCTTACAAGCAGAATTGCAAGAGAAAAAAGCCAAAGTCACCAACATTCAGAAAACAGTGGCAAGCCCTAAAATCCTTGTAGCTGTGACTACGAAAGGCAGTGGCATCGTCAATCAACACTTCGGTCATGCCAAAGAGTTCCAAATCTACGAAGTTGATGCCACTGAAGTAAAATTTGTTGGACATCGCAAGATTGACCAATATTGCCAAAGTGGTTATGGCGAAGAAGCAACTCTCGAAGAAATCATTTCTTCCATTGCTGATTGCAAAGCCGTACTAACTTCCAAAGTTGGTAATTGTCCTCAAGAAAGCCTTCGCAAAGCAGGCATCGAACCTGTTGAAGCTTACGATGCGATCGATACCGTAGCCAAAGAGTTTTACGCTAAGTTTCTCCAGCAAGAAGATCTTCTTCAACAAGCTCCCTATTAACAAGATCTACAGCCATCAGGAGTATTGTCATGCCCTATCAGCTTGAAAATCAAGAAATCTATTGGGAAGTTTGTCTTTCCCAATGTCCAAAAGCAGCCATTAAACAAGATCCTAACGGACACTTTGGGATTAACCAGAACCTTTGTAATAACTGCCTTTACGCTAAGTTTCCGAAATTTCTACAACATCAGGAGTCTAGCCATGCCTTACACAATTGACCAACAATATATTTCTTGGGAAGTTTGCCAATCCCATTGTCCCAAGGGAGCAATTCAACAGGATGCAAATGGACGCTACTTGATCGAGCAAACCCTCTGTAATAGCTGTCTTCAGTCCAGCCAATCCCAAAATCTTTTCGCTTGTTCTAGTAATTATATCTTTGGTGTCGTTCCCAACGATCGCCAGAATTTGGTAATGCTTAAAGATTCTAATCCCTATTGGGAAAAATGGTTTGCCACCCACGATCGCTTGATCGCAGATTTGCAAGCCAAAATTCAGACCAAGCCCCAAAGAGGACAGGAGGTGACGGCATGAGCGTAGAGACAATCTATCTGGATAACAACGCGACAACCAGAATCGATCCTCTCGTTGTCGAAGCGATGCTTCCTTACCTCACCACTTACTATGGCAATCCTTCGAGTATGCACACCTTTGGTGGGCAGGTGGGTAAGGCAATTCAAACGGCGCGATCGCAGGTTGCCGAACTCCTCGGAGCCGAACCTTCCGAAATCATCTTCACTAGTTGCGGTTCTGAGGGAAACAACACTGCAATTAGGGCGGCTTTAGCGGCTCAAAGCGATCGCAAACACATCATTACTACGCAAGTCGAACATCCCTGTGTATTGAATGTGTGCAAACAGTTAGAAAAGCAAGGTTATACCGTCACCTATCTCTCTGTCGATCACAAAGGACAGCTTGATTTATTGGAACTGGAAGCAGCTATCACTGGCAATACGGCGTTAGTCACCACCATGTATGCCAACAATGAGACAGGCACAATCTTCCCGATTGAGCAAATTGGCTCTTTGGCAAAGGAATATGGTGCAACCTTCCATGTTGATGCAGTGCAAGCGGTTGGCAAAATTCCTCTTAATCTCAAGAACAGCACTATCGATTTGCTGACTCTCTCTGGACATAAACTGCACGCACCCAAAGGCGTTGGCGCATTATATGTCCGCCGTGGCTATCGCTTCCGTCCCTTCATCTTGGGTGGACATCAGGAACGCGGACGCAGGGCAGGCACTGAGAACGTTGCCAGCATCGTCGCCCTCGGCAAAGCTGCGGAACTGGAACTAGTCCATTTACCAAATGCAGTGGTTCATGAAAGGAAATTGCGCGATCGCTTAGAAAAGTTCCTTCTCTCAACCATTGCCGACTGTGAAGTAAACGGCGATCCTAAAAATCGCTTGCCTAATACCACCAACATCGGTTTCAAATTCATTGAAGGAGAAGCAATTCTTTTATCCCTCGATCGCTACGGTATTTGCGCCTCCTCTGGTTCCGCCTGTACCTCTGGCTCCCTTGAACCATCCCATGTACTTCGCGCCATGGGACTTCCCTACACCATCCTGCACGGCTCCATCCGCTTCAGCCTCTCCCGCTACACCACCGATGCCGAAATCGACCTTGTACTAGAGGTCATGCCCAGCATCATCGATCGCCTCCGCGCTTTATCTCCCTTCAGCAGTGATGCCGCAGGTTGGTTACAGGAACGAGAGGAAGCACTAGCAATTTGATAATGGGTAATGGGTAATGGGTAATGGGTAAATGGGTAATGGGTAATGGGTAATGGGTAATGGGTAATGGGTCTTTTTAGCCAATCACCAATCACCAATCACCAATCACCAATTACCAATTACCAATCACCAATCACCAATCACCAATTACCAATCACCAATCACCAATTATGAACGAA
>DCSN01000148.1 GCA_002325645.1 Pseudanabaena sp. UBA1465 | reverse complement strand
TAACTTGTGTGTACACGGTAGCTACCACAGGCATAAGGGATTTTTTCTATAACAAAGAGCCACCACAACTAGAGCCACTGCCTGCGGTGCAGCCATAGCAATAGTCAGCCGTTTGGATTTCTTGAATGATATCTAACGTACCTAGTTCTAGAATTTTAGAAACATTAAGGATTTCTCCATTAGGCGATCGCGCTGGGAGATTTTCCATTTGATTAAAATCACAATCATAGATATAGCCTTGATAATCAATAGATAGCTGGTTTCGGCACATCAGACGATCGAGGGTAGTCGCATTGAAATGAGTCTCTAGGAAATGGGAATATTCTGCGTCCAATTTGTGATGCTGTAAATGGAACTTGCTTCTACCAATGGGAAGATTGGTAATCGTAAATAGATGATTGAAAACAATGCCAAAATGCTTCTGTAGATGCTCTTTGTAAGCTGTTTGTAAGCCCTGTTGATTGGGCGCAAGGGCAAATTTATTGGAAGTGGGAAGTTGTGGGTTATAGACTAAATCTAAAATCAATTGAGGATCGCTACCATAGCCGAGGCGATTGAGCCATTGGATGGCTTGGATTGAGCGATCGAATACGCCTCTACCACGCATCTTGTCTACGTTATCCTCAAGGTAGCAGGGCAAGGATGCGACCACGCGCACTTGATTCTCAGCAAAAAATTCGGGAATATCTTCGTAACCCTGCTCAAAATAGATTGTCAAATTGGAACGGGCGATCGCTTCTTTGTTATGTTCTCGCGCCGTCTTCACTAATTGACGAAATCCATACAACATCTCTGGAGCTCCCCCCGTCAGATCCACCGTCTGAATTTGAGGAAATTTCTGGATAATCGCAATTAGTTGCTCACAAATATCTGGAGTTAACTGCTCAGTACGATGGGGACTGGCTTCGACATGACAGTGACTACAAGCAAGATTGCAAATCTTTCCTAAATTGATCTGTAATATGGAAATATCGCGTTTTAAAAACGGTGATTGTAACTTTTGAGAAAAAGGTGTAACCGCGATCGCAGGAACTGGCATATTGGGGCAATCCAAGTCAATTTCTTATCTATTCTGTCATAAACTCAATCACACTAGCTTTAATCGCATCAATCACTTCATCATATTCATAGGTTAGTAACTCTAACATTTGTGATGAAATTGCTATATTTCCTGTTTTTGCAGTTTTCTCAAAATACTTACATATTTGTGACAGTTTATCAGCACCGATACTAGCACTAGTTGATTTGAGAGAGTGGGACGCTAAACTAAATTTGCTGGCATCTTGATTAATAAAAGCAAGCCGAATCTCGGCAAGTAAGTTTTCGGCAGAATTTAGGTAAATTGTCACCAAATCAGAAAATACTAGATCATCATCTATGGATTGGCGTAAGTCCTGAAATGTGGCAATGTTTAAAGTTTTAAAATTCTCAAACTCTGCATAAATTTGAGTGATTATCGGTGTATTTGTAGTCGTTTTATCTTCTACTTCCTGAACCATAATATTGCTCCCAAGAGATTTACTGTGAAATAAGGAATCAGATTTCTGATGGAGTGGCAAAGCTGCACCATCAGAAATCTAGTTCTTTTTAGAATTGTCTATAGTTTCAGTTTACTCAAATTTTCAACGGCCGTTTCAATCGTGCTATCTTTCTTTGCAAAACAAAATCTTAATCCATTTACCTTGTCGCGTTGGGGATGGCTAAAGCAACTACCCGGGACAGCCGCAACTAAGGCTTCTTTGGCAAGGCGAAAGGCGGCGCTTTCTGCATCTGGGGCGATCGCGGAACTATCAGTCCAAATATAGTATGCACCTTTGGGAAGTACTGGCGATAAGCCCATTTTAACTAAGGCTGGATATAGCAAATCGCGCTTGCGTTGGTAATTTAGCGCCATATTGGTGAAATATTCGCGTCCAAACTCCATGGCGGTGAGGGCGGCGTGTTGCAGAGGGGCAGGGGCGCAAATAGTAATAAAGTCATGGATGCGGCGCATGGCGGCGGTGAGTTCAGGATTAGCGACGGTATAGCCTAAACGCCAACCTGTGATGCAAAAGGTTTTAGAAAATCCATTCACCACAATCGTGCGATCGCGCATTCCCTCAATACTCATCAAGCTAATATGCTCTTCTTCATAGATGATATATTCGTAAATTTCATCGGTAATCGCATAAACATCATACTGCTGGCAGAGTTTAGCGATTAATTCTAATTCTGTTCTTGTCCATACTTTGCCCGTAGGATTGGCAGGACTATTGATGATTACCGCCTTAATCCCCTTTTTAAAGGCAGGTTCAAGGATTTCTTGGGTGATTTCCCATTGGGGCGGATGAAGGGTAATGAATTCGGGGATACCGCCAACGGTAGCGAGGTTGGGAATGTAATTTTCGTAAAATGGCTCAAACACTAATACGCGATCGCCTTGATTAATGAGCGTCATCAGGGCAATATTTAGCCCTTCGGTTGCGCCACAACAGACCGTAACTTCAGTGTCAGGATCAACGGTAATTTGGTTGTCGCGCTGCATTTTTGCGGCGATCGCCACGCGCAGTGTTTCTAAACCCCAGCTATCGGCATATTGATTAAAATCTGCGGCGATCGCAGCTCTTGCAGATTCTTTGAGGGCTTCGGGGGCAGGGAAATCGGGTAAGCCTTGGGCAAGGTTAATTGCGCCAAATTTTTCACAATAACGGGAGGCTTCGCGAATTTGCGATTCTTTAATTTGGAGGGCGCGATGTGATAGCGAAACAGTAGTCAAGGTTATATCTCTAAGCTCAGTAATACGATTTAACAAAGAAGGAATTTTGGGTGGGGC
>DCSN01000124.1:17603-31069 GCA_002325645.1 Pseudanabaena sp. UBA1465 | reverse complement strand
TTAGGGCAGAGCATTCCCAAATTTTGAATAGATCACAAAAATTTTGATTCGCAAATGCTCAACCCTCTCCGCTTTTCATAGATAAATTTTCCCTGCGGCGAGAAGTTTTGTCTGTTCGTTGTGAGGTTTAGGGCAGAGCATTCCCAAATTGCGGTTATCTAAAAATTAGAGGTTGTGGTGGGAATGCTCTGCCCCTACGGAAATGAATAATCATGAAGATAACAGGCGCTCAAAAAATCCTTTTTTCGATTGAATCGATTCCAAATATTCTCTCAACAATCGTTCAATTAATTCGGAACTGGTAGTGTTTTCCTTTGCAAGAATTGCTACTAGATATTTTTCTGTCTCATAGTCAAGATTGATGCTGATCATGGGATTAACCTCCTAAATTAGCGATCGCTTTAAGCAAGATTGAGATCCGCCCAAGTTTCCATTGGGTCAGTGGATTTGACCAAGTGCATACCCGCATCCGCAAACCGTCTAAATGCTGCATCCGCTTGATCGGTGTAGTCCACGACGTTAGGAACAACTACTGGCGAAGTACAATCTTCGAGCAGATAGACTTTTTTCGCTAATTTAGGATCATGCGCCAAAATCTCGCTAAGCAGGTCTTGAATCGTCCATGCAACACAATGGCTCTTGGCTTGTCCTGCAATGATTACCGCATCAAATTCCAGTAACCTTTGCAAAAAGCGTGTATTCTTCTGGGCGATCGGTCTGCCATCGGCTCCATCCATCACTTCAGGGCGCAATACCGAATAATTCTCGGTGAGCGGATTGCCGCCTTTAATCTCAAAGTTAGTCTGACTGTGACGAGCGATATTGTGAAAGAACATAGCTTCTTCAACCGCCGAAACTAGCGCGTGACCGATACCGCCGAGCATGGAGTGATAAGCCCAAACCGTCAGGGGAAACTTGCCTTCATCGCTAAGCTTCTGTACATAATGCAAGGCGTGGCGCTGGATTGCCATGTAGTTACCCTTGGCGAGACTATAGGCGATCGCAGGATTTACTTTCCACTTGCCCTGCTGCACATCTTCCAAAGTAATCGAAGTAGCATTAGGAATCGGATGTTCACCCGCATCATTCACCCAAAATATGGGATGGAAGATTTGCATGGCGGTGTGAGTGTCCATTGTGGGTGCAATTTCGCTGATGTGGTGCAGGTTGCGATAGATAAATTCGCCCAGTCGCACGTTATCCTCGATCGCCCCAGTCCCAGAGCGTCCACCGACAAATAGCTCATGATCGGCAATACAAAAGGTATTCTGCACATCGATCGCCATCAAACAAATTTTCTTACGATCTTTGGCGGCGGGTGTGATTCCATGTTGTTTCGCCCATGCTTCGGCTTGGTTAGCCCGATCTTGATAGGGAACGCGCCATACCGATCCGACTTTGTGGCGATCGAAAAATGCGGGAATGGGAAGTTGGGTCACAATTTGAGTAGTCATTTTAATATTTCTCCAAAAGTTATTTGGATTGTGTACCGCGCTTAGAGCGGTACACAATCACGTTAAGCAAGAACATTTACAAAGGGTTGATTGCGGTAGCGGCGATATACTTGGAAGTCTTTATCAAAGGTGGCGATCGCAGGAATATCTAGTCGTTCAGAAATAGCAACTAGAGATAAATCAGCAAAATCAGCCCTGCGATCGGCATATTTTTCATTCAATTCGGCAATTCTGCTGAAGTCCCACAATGTTAGCGATTCGTGGATATAAATTTCAGATATTAGATCCTCCAAAAACTCATTTTGGGCGCGATAATCAAAATTGAGTAACCAGATAGCTTCGGTAATACAGGCAGTCGTAGTAATTAGTTGGCTTGTGCATTTTTGAAAGAATTTATGCACTAAATCATGATGACTATCCTTCTTGTTATAGAAAGAAACAAAAGCGCAACTATCAACAAGAATAGAAGAATAATTCATGACTGCTCCGATATTCTTTTATGTTTGTTTTGGATTTGTTCAGCAATAATTGCTTTGCGAACGTCACGATCTGAAAGGTCAGGACGACCTTCAGCAAAATATCGAGGTCTACCACGGCGTTGTTCTGCTTCCTGCAATTTTTCCATAACCGTTTTAGGTTTATGGGGTTGTTGCAAGCGATCGCTAATGAATTGTTTGATTAGCTCTTCAGGTGTTGTCTGTTGCTGTGAAGAAAGGCGATTAATTTCGCGGATCATTTCTTCATCTAAACTCAATTGAATTGTTTGCATTTTAAACTCTCCTAAATTTCAAATATTTTTAAAATGATTTTACTGAAATGCTAGGGATAGAATACCCAAGATTTTTTCAATATTGCTAATTTGATACTCAGTTAAATCAATCTCCACAAGGCGATCGCATAGTCTGAGAAATTTCCAATCATTGCCTGTAGTCGCTGCTCCATAAATTACAGAGATATCATTTTGGTGCTGTTGATTAAAGAGTTTTGCTGCCCACATTTCCGCAATACATTGACCTAATGCACCATTGATATTTTCCTTTTTAGCTTCAACCACCACCACCACAGGTGCTTTAAGCATGAGTTGTGAAGGCGATCGGCTCAATAGGAAGTCACAAATACCATTTAATCCTGAATCCCGATCAATGTTTAGTTCCACTCCTGAGAACAAACTCGCTTTATCTAAATACTTTTTGCGAACTTCTACTAGAATGGGCGCAATAATTAACTCTGATCGCGCTTTTTCAGTATTCATCGCCAGTGCTAGAGGGACAAATTCTTTGAGAAGTTGATTTAGAAATTCACTGGATTCTGCTAAGGGAGAATCGTTTAATAGATTAGCACGTTCAGCAATCGTGAGGTCAAAGGCTGTCTGAACTGACTCTAAAGTAAATTCGCTATAGGACATGGCAGATCACCCAAATATATTGCTAAGACAATTGTAACTGTAAAATCTTCTGTGAGTGAATCACATAAATTCCTTGTAAGCCGACAATCAGAGAACAGCCGCTATCGACATAGGATTCGGTTTCGATGAAGGTTTTCGTAATCATAATTTGTCCATTGTTTACCTCAACTCTCGCGACACCTTCATCGGTGGGAACGAATAGCCAATTAGCGATCGCACTGCCGCCGTGAATATTTGTTAACCATGCAAGATTCCCTTTAGGTGCGGCAAGCGTTGCCACTAGTTCACCATTAGGGCGCAGTGCAGAAACACGATGGATGATGTTGCCCTGCTCTTGGGTGATGGTGAAGAACCAACAAAGGTCATTGCTAAAGATGCAATTTGCATCGATTAGTTCTCCTTTAATTGGCGGGATATTCAGGCGATCGCCTATTCCTGAACGCTTAGCATCAAAGGTAAAAGCAACACTAATTGCACCTGCGCGATAAAATCCAAAGCCGAAAGTTTCACCAATCCAGAATTTAGTTTGTCCTTCGAGAATATCGCCGATGTATTCATTGCCTAGCTTGCCATCGCGGAGTAATTGACCTTGATCAATCCAATAGCGAGAGAAGGAATTGGCTCGGATTAGCTCGGCGGCGATCGCTTGTGGTGGTTGTCCTTGTGTGAGTGTAAGCGCTTTGCCTTGTTTGGTAACGATTGTGGATTTGCCAAAGATGGCGAATTGAATATTAGCATCGAGTTCTCCAGATAATAAAACGGTGTTATCTTCGCGTTTGAATTCGTGGTTAGCGTGATAGAGATAATTGAGGAAATTGTTTTGTAAAGCGACTTGAAGAATTACGCCTTCGGTTTGGAAAATCTGCAAAACCTTACAAGAGGTTTCTCCCATCTTGTTCCCATCTCCCTGTGGGAGAGGGGCTAGGGGTGAGGGTCTACAAATTGGACAAGTATTCCGTAAATGTTCGATTCCACATTGATTGCACTTTGTCCAACGCATTGATTGGAGTAGTGGTTTAGGAAAATCGCCGCGCCAATCTTTTTCAAAACAATTATGGAAATGATGTAATAAGTCATCGGACAGAACTTTGTAGGGAATTGCAGGTTTCGGATAGCGTACATCAGGATGAAAAACGGTAATTCTTTGCAGAGGTCTGGCGCTGTGAGGGATTTGGGAAGCTTGCGATTTGGGCTTGTATACGCCGCCATAGGGATCGACATAGAGGAGACTCTGCATCAACATCACCGTAAAAGCATACCAATCGGAATCAGGATTATGAGGACTGGTGAGGATGGGTTGATTGGCATTGCGATCGCACAAAATCGGATCAACAAATCGTGCTGTGAAAACTTGACAGGCAAACTGTCCAAACTGAAAGGAATCAGCATCAATAAGATTGACTTGATTATCAGAAACAAGTAAGTTCAAATCATTAAAATCGCCAATCGTGACATTTGCTTGATGAATTTTTAGAACTGATTCATGAAGATCTCGAAATAGTTCGGTTATAAATTGCTGCGAAATTCCATTAGTTTGGCGATAGGTGCGATCGCTATACTTCAAAAGCGGCACGGTATTTTGCAAAAAAGGCATTGCATAACCGAGAATCATTCCCTGTTTATCCGTTGCTAAAGCTTCAGGTTTAATCACCCTCACAGGCAGATTTTGCGGAAAAGCAGGTAACTTTTGCTGATGAAGCGCAATTCTGGCTTTAGCCGCCAATTGTTCTTGAGGAAGCAGTTGATAATCAGGATGATCGGCAGTTTTAAAGAGCTTGAGAACCTTACCATTTTTGAGGTCATAGATATCCGCTTCACCACCCTTGCCGATCGCATTTTTAGGATTAACTTTAATTCGTTTTTGATTGAGATAGATATCCATGATTTTGTACCTAATATTTCAAATAGCAAGGCAAGTTATAAGTACCGCTAAACTCAAGCACCGTGTTCCGAATCTGCCGATCTAATTTTCTCCATACTTGTACAGCGATCGCATGAGGCACACCACCATAAAAGGCTTCAGCAATACCTCCTGTAATTGCGGCGATCGTGTCGCTATCACCACCGAGAGATACGGCATTGCGAATTGCATCTTCAAAATCCGTTGATTCTAAAAAAGCAATAATCGCTTCAGGAACGCTTTTTTGACAGGAAACTTCAAACTTATAATTGGGACGAATTTCATCAATGGTGCGATGTAAATCGTAATGGAAAGTTTGCTCAATATAATCTTGAATCTCTTGCTTAGTCTTACCTTGACGCGCTAAGAAAACCGCCGCCGCCGTTGCCTGTCCGCCTTTGATGCCTTCAGGATGATTGTGAGTTGTGGCGGTACAACGTTCGGATTCCTTGAGAACATCTTCAAGATTGTCATAAGCCCATGCGATCGGACTCACTCGCATCGCTGCACCGTTACCCCAACTGTTATATCCTTCCTTCTGATTGCTCATTGCCCAACAAGTAAACCTCTGACCAAAACCTGCTAATGGATAGCGCCAAAAGCATTTTTTGAAGTTACTCGCATAGCTAGTTCCTGTGAGAATGGAATGAGCTACAGCGTAGGTAAGAACGCTATCATCACTAAAATGACTGCCAAAGGAGAATAATTTAAAATCCTTTCGCTTCATGGGAATGACTTCATAAATCGAACCAATAATATCACCAGCGATCGCGCCTAACATAATCCATACCTCTCTCTAAATTCATCGACTACCTCACGCATCATTGATGGTAAATAGCTTAATGCTTTTTCTGCGATATCTTGAGGAACACCACCATAAAAAGCTTCAGCTATACCACCTGTGATACAGGTCAGAGTGTCGCTATCACCGCCGAGGGAAATTCCATTACGAATGGCATCTTCAAAATCTGTTGATTCCAGAAATGCAATAATTGCTTCGGGAACGGTTTCTTGGCAGGATTCATTAAATTTATAAATTGGACGAATCTCATCTAAAGTTCGATTTAAGTCATAATCAAAGGATTCAGCGATCGCCGCTTTTATCTGTTCTTTACTCTGACCCTTACGCGCCATATAAATCGCGACAGCCGTAGCTTGCGCTCCCTTAATTCCTTCAGGATGATTATGGGTTACTTCTGCCGATCTCTTAGCTTCTGCAATAACCGATTCTAAAGTATCAAATGCAAATCCGATAGAACTAACTCGCATGGCTGAGCCATTACCCCAGCTATTGTATGGCTCCAAACTTTCTGTATGAATCCATTGGGCAAATCTGCCACCATAGCCACCTTTGACCTTTGGATATTTACGAGCATAGTTTTTGATATATTCTCCATAGTTGCCATTTTGCATTAAGCAATCAGCGATCGCCACAGTTAAAATCGTATCATCCGTAAAATCACATCCTTCACCAAAGAGAGGGAAGTCTTTTGAACGATGATTATTAAACTCATAAATAGAACCAACGATATCGCCAACAATTGCGCCTAACATGGTTTTTACCTCATATTTAAAATTACGAATTATGAATTACGAATTACGAATTATTAGCTTGTCATTCGTAATTCGTAATTTTCTAATCACCACCAAAGTCGTATCATCTGACAAAACGCCCGATCGCTTAATTATCTCTCGTTTATTCCAATCAGGTTTGACTTCTTCCCGATTGAGCATCGCTAACTTACGTCTGATCGCATCAGGATTTTTAAAATAGCGATCTTCTTGCCAAAATTGATTGACATCTTCAACTTTTACTAAATCATCCATTCCATCGGTGGCAATGAGAAGAGATTTTAATTCGCAAGTGGGAAGGCGATCGCGTATTTCAAAATTAATTGCTTCAGGCTTGTATAGTCCGTAGGCAAGATAGGGAGGTGCATTGTTTGGATAGACAGGAATCTGGTTGAGTTTGCCATTGATAGCGATCGCGCCATCTCCCATTGAAAAAGTAACCGTTTCATAATCCTTTATCACAACCCCCAGAATTGTAAATAACAAATAATTATTTACAAATTCCAGATCGCCATTGGTAAGCGTTACTAAATCCTTTAACTTTTCCAACAAATTGAGCTTAATCAAATTCCAAAATTCAGGATTAGATATTTGAGAATCTGGATTTGCATCTTGATTAAGAAGATTGCTAATCTCCGAAACTACTAGCCGCGCTCCAAGCTTTGCACCAACCTCACTATGTTTGCCACTGCCGCAGCCATCGCACACCGCCGCAATTATAAATTTTTCATTGGAGATAACTCGACAAGCATCTTGATTATTTTTGCCAGCAAGAACATGATTGCGTCCAATGATCGAGCCGAAGGCATATTCAAAAGAGTCAACTTGTCCTTGCATCGCGATATAGTGTATAAACTACACAAACTACTATAGTGTTATTTTTACACTATGTCAAGCTTGCTCAAGGAAAAAGTTAAAAGGAAAAAGGAAAAAAATTGTCAAATGTATAATTATGAATATCCCCGCCCTGCCCTGACTGTGGACTGCATCATCTTTGGACTTGATGCGGAGCTAGAGCTTAAAATAATGCTGATTAAACGCGATATTCCGCCATTTGAAGGAGAATGGGCGATCCCTGGGGGATTTGTGCGGATGGATGAGACTTTGGAACAGGCGGCTTTGCGAGAATTACAGGAAGAGACGGGAATTCATCATGTTTTCCTAGAGCAGCTTTATACATTTGGTGATTTGGGGCGCGATCCCCGCGATCGCATTGTTACCGTCGCCTATTATGCGCTAATTAATTTGGTGGAACAGCAAATTCAAGCGGCGACCGATGCGCGGGAGGCTGAATGGTTTCCGATCTCCCAAATTCCTCAATTAGCCTTTGACCATGAGCAAATTTTGCGAACGGCGATCGCCCGACTGCGCGGCAAAATTCGCTATGAACCAATTGGCTTTGAGCTATTACCCAAAGCCTTTACCCTTACCCAATTACAAAAGCTGTATGAAACCGTTTTAGATCGTCAGCTTGACAAACGCAATTTTCGCAAAAAAATCTTGAGTATGGACTTACTAATTGATACAGGCAAGGTGCAGCACAATGTATCCCATCGGGCGGCAAAGCTATATCAATTTGACGAGGATAAATACTTACAACTAAAGCAAAATGGCTTTAATTTTGAAATTTAGGTTTAAAAACTAACTTTTCTTAACATAGCGATCGCTAAATTAGCGATCGTAAAACAAGTATTACCGTTAGGATATATAGATAGTATTTATCTACTTGCTAGCTATTCTCCTAGCCCACCTTTGAGCCAAACTCTATGTACAAAAGGGAATTCAAGCTTCCAAGTCAATATACAAATAATTTCTACGATGGCTCAATCTATGATCTTGTTTTTCTAGACTTAGAGTGGTGTCGGGATTTTCATAAAGATAGATTAGTTCAAAAAATTTTTGGTTATACTCTTACTCGTATTTTAGAAGATAGCAATGAGCAGTACATCAAGATTCAATTTATTGAATCTGGTACACAGGAAAAGAAGATAATTCAAGACATTTTAAATGACTTACAAAGCTTACAAGGTAAGTACTTTATTGGTTATGGACTATCAACTAGCGATATGTTTTGTCTACAGAAAAGAATCGATGCTCTAGATTTTATTCCTAAGGTAGAAAGTATTAGAATCCTTGATTTACAAAGAACTAGTCAACGTACTGATCTCAATCAAGGCTTAAATAACCTATTTGCTTATTTAGGAATTCCCATTGATAAAAGGATTAAAGGATATTACGTTTTTCGGAATGGCAGTAAGGTTCTCCATAAAGAAAAGGGATATGAAATAATTCTCAATGAGATTTATGAATATTGTTTAGAGGATGCCGAAAATTATTTTCATATCATTACTAATTGGCAAACACAATTTCCCCTAGTCGATCGCAGTAAACATCAAATCATCAATCTCAAAATTGATCCGCGATCGGAACGACGCATCAAATCTGGAAAATGTGCGGCTTTACAAAGACCGTCTTAAATCATCAGCGATCGCTACTTGGCTAATCACTAAATAATCTCCGAAATCGCAGATCGATTTTTGAGCTTTTCGCTCGATTACATTTAGCGCACAGGGTTTGGAGGTTACTAACATCATGGCTTCCACCTTGGGCTAGGGGAATAATATGGTCAACCTGTAAGTTTTTGGCGGTAAGGTCAATTTTGTAGCAGCTTTGACATTGATAGTTGTTGCGATCGAAAACATATTTTCTAACTTCAGGAGGAATATTAATGCGTGGTGTTTTGTCTGCCATAAATAAATTCTTTCTGTTTTTGGGTAGCGTAGGGGTTTAGCATTTGCGCCGTTATTTACCAACTCCTCACAATTATTTGTATTTGCAAATGCTGAACCCTTGTTGCGGTTTACAAATAATCTGCGATCGCCTTAAGTTTCGGGCAAAGCATTCCTGTTTATAAATGGTGATTAAATTTATAAATTTTGGCAGGAATGCTATGCCCCTACGGCTCAATAATCATAATTCCGCAGTCCTACGAATTTCATCTAATGGTGAAATGTCACTAATATTTTGAATTGCTTTATCAAAATCATTTTTAAATTCTAAAATGAATTTAATTCTGAGTGTCATATTATCCCATCTACCTAAATCTGTTCTCAAAACTTGTAAAGGTAGACCGTGTATAAATATTTCATCATTGCCTCTTAATACCTGAATATTTTGAAAAAGTGATGATGAGCAATATTTATAAAATTTTTCATCTTTAAAGCATTGATTGAAAATTTCTTTAATGTTTTTAGATTTGCAGAATATATCTTCAGTGAATGACATAATATCTTCATCATCAAAAAAATTAAGACTTTCTAAATCATCACAGTTTAAAATTAGTGGATTCTCTTGTATATTATCTTGATCTAAACTTAAATATAGATTTACAGACAACTGCATTAACCCTGTTTGCCACCCAGAACAACCCAGTTTAACAAATTTATATTTAAAGCCACTTTGAGTAAATTGTGATATTAGCCCATACCTGTCACCATGAATATTACTCTCATATTTTATTAATCCTAAATTTGATCCTTGATACGATCCTAAAATTAAACATAAGTAGCTATCAATTGATTTCATCAAATTATCAAATCCTTGCTTGAGCTTAATAACCTTATAGAAACTATCTTTAATAGCAATTAAATCGTCATCTCCTAAATTCGATACATAGATATACTTTTCTTGCATTGCTAGTCCCAGTCTTAAGTGTTTAACAAATATAATTTTACATTTTTACAGTCATATTTTGCAACTATTTCACTTTGTTTTTAATTGCTAAATCTACAAATATCATCAATTGATTTTATTGGAATATATAGCTTCATAGAATTTTGTGTAAATTGTTTAAAACCATATTTTAAATAAAATCTTACCGCATTTTCATCCAAAGCTTCAGCAACAACCGCTAAAGATGCCACTTGTTTAGAAACAGCGATCGCCTTTTTAAGAGCATCAAAATGAACACACAAGAGTCCTATTTCTTATAGAGGTTTAGGTAATGGCGATCGCATCAGAAAGTAGGGGCAATTCATGAATTGCCCCTACGCTAGAATAAGAGTTTCAAGTCCTTTTGCGTAAGTCCTACAAACAAATTATTTATACTTCTGAATCAATAATCTCATCAACAACAAAAGATTCTGCATCAATTACATCAGAAATAACTGTTGGAATTAATAAATCAGTCTCGCTGATGATTGGTAGATTCTTGCGTGATAAATCTAACGCTTCTAAACATTGATTAATGCCCGAAACTGCTTCATTGTAAATAGCAATATTTTTCTCTACTGCAACTTGTAAACTGCGATTTTTATCAAGCTTTACCTGTGCCTCCTTCTCCAAAGTTTGCGCCAAATAATCACGCGCATTATCATACTGCTGCAAAATTGCGTTCGATTGTTTCTCCACACTTGTTAGCAAATGTGTACTCAAAGTTTGATTAATTGACTGGCGGAAAGTACGAATAATCGTGTCCTTAACCTTCAACTCAAAATCAAGCTTTAACAACTGCCGAATCGCTGGCTCAGCTTCGATCATGCTCTCATAGTCATAACCACGACAGGCTTGCTGCAAAGTTTGACGCAACTGATAGATGGAGTTTGTCCCTTCTGCATAAAACTCTGGACGTTCGCGCACATAGCGATCGCATTCTGTTCTTGCTTCATTCACCAACGCATCTGCCGCCGTGATGGTAAGTTTTTCAAGACGTGCTTCAATGCCGCCATCATTGCCCAACAAGCGATAGAGTTCCCGATAGTATTCTGTCTTCTTGATAGACTCAATCAAATTGTGGAAGAAATTTTCCACAATTCTTTGGGAACTCTCCACCAGCACATCTTCTAGCTCATTAGCTAAATAGTAGAAGCCTTCCGCCAAAATTCCCATCACAGGCACAACGGAATTACGACGGTGACTGGCTTGGGCGCGTTGATGCACTTCGGCAACCGAAAAATAACCAATCAACTCATCCAATCGCCGCACCATATTTTCCTTGAGCTTGCGATAGTCGGCTTCTAAACCTTTATTTTTATTGCTTGCCACCGCATCATTTAACTCTTGGGCAATATGTTCGCGAAGGCAATCGCCAATTTGTTTGAGGTCATGCCCCAGCTTCTGTAATTCCTGCAACTTGATCGCGGCAATATCGCGAGGTTGACTTTCGAGCTTATGCCACGAATCCAGATAGGACTGACGCAGGGCAATACAAATGGGCTGCAAATCATCGGCAAGATCGGCAAATAACAAAGGACGCTTCTCATTGGTGAGGTAATTCGTAATCGCGTTGCGAAACTCCTCAATGCCGCTATCCTTAATCAATTGCTCGATTAGCCCTGTTCCCAAACTATCCAACAAGCGTACATACTTCTCATTCTTGGCACTGGTTTGTAAAACGCTGTAGGGAATTGGGAACTTCTCATAGTCGAGTTTGCCAGAAACTAAACAATAGCTATTGAACTCATTCACAAATTGCGGCGTATCTTCTTCACCGCCCATAGCCTTGACGCTTTCGGCAAAGATGGTATCCAACCCAAAGCGATCGCTGAGGCTGGCGCTCTTGATTTGACTGCCATAAAATCCCAGCAATCCACTGGTTTTGTAGATTCTCGAACTATTCCGAAATTGGCTAGAAATCGTTTGGTTGAGACGTTGCAGCAATTGACTATTCATCCAAGTCTCATCAATGCGATTGAAGACGTAAAACACGCGATCGCGAATTCCTGCATTGCTTTGAATCTTTTCACTGAGTTCTGTTTCTTCAGACGTGAGTTCCCCCGTTGAAGCAGTTTTGAGAACAAAAATGACTGCGGAAGTATCAGGATTCTCAACTTTCTGAAAAGTCAAAGCCGCATCTTTCTTCACAGGTGCATCAATGCCAGGGGTGTCGATAATCACATTGCCATCTTGCAGCAGTGGATGATGACAATAATATTCCACCCGTTTTAAAACTGCACTGTTGGCTCCCCGTCTGGCATAATCGGCAGCTTTTTTGAGATTGTCAAAACCAAATTGTTCCATTGAGTAGGTGGAATTAGCCATCGAACTAATGCGATCGCGGTTATTGATAAAACCCTCAATCAAGAGGTTTAGCGCATCAGCATCTTTGGCGCGTTTAGATTTGCTCTTACCCCCCTCCTGCTCAATCACGGCAAGAGTTTTAGTTTGCAACTGTTTCAGCGCATCGATTTGATTGATATTAGTCGGTGCAACCTGTCCGATTAATTGTGATAGGGCTTGAATCTGTTCACGAACTTCCACTTCATTTAAGAAAGTCAAGACCACACGCTCTTCACCAGCCTTGGCAAAGGCAATTTTGCATTCCGTCCCCGTTGCGTGTCCCTCGGCACTATAAAGCAATTCCCGTTCTAAAAGCGCGTTAATCAACATTGATTTACCCGCACTAAAAGCCCCCGCAAATACAATTTCAAAGGTCGGCGCGATCGCTTTTCTCAGAGATGACTGCACAATGCTACCGTCCTGCTGCGATCGCAGAGTTGGTTCTTGCTGCAAAAGTTGTAAAATTGACTCAACTTGTGACTGTAAATCTTGACATTGTGGAAAAATACTAATCAGAGTCATAAATGCTACTACTTTATTTAGCTAGAGAAAAAAGTTTGGTTAATTTTTATATAGTAAGCCTAATTTGAAATAGTACAGAGAAACTTTTTAAAGCAAGGCGAATTCTCGCTTTAAAAAGTTTCTCTAAGTTTTAATTCAGCGCAAAGCGCTGTAATCTGAACCCACAATCCAATCAGCACAATCCAATCAGCACAATCCAATCAGCACAATCCAATCAATAAGAACAAATCACTAAAAACATGGACACGATCGCCACAATCAAAAGTACCTTACAGGAAAAAATCGGGGCAACAATCATTGAAATCACCGATCGCAGTGAGCAACATAAACATCATCAAGAACGGATGAAGGCTTCTGCGGGGAGTGGTCATTATGATGCTGTGATTGTCGCTGAAAGCTTTGCAGGTAAGACGATGATGCAACAACATCGGATGGTCTATGAGGCCCTTGCCGATCAGATGCAAACCACAATTCATGCCCTTGCCTTAAAAACCTATACTCTAGAACAATGGCAACAGCTTTAAGTACCTAAAATCTCAAAACCTGTGGCGCACGC
>DCSN01000124.1:0-17545 GCA_002325645.1 Pseudanabaena sp. UBA1465 | reverse complement strand
GCGTGCGCCACAGGTTTTTACCTTGGTTTTTAATTAGGCCCAGATACTTATGTACCTAATTCATACTAAGTTTAAGTAGCAACGTTCTGGAAAATTGGTAAATGGCAAACGAAACCACCCCTATAACTACCAAAGATAACCAAAAGGGTAAAGGCGGCAATCATATTCTATATATGATGTTCAAATGGCTGGTGGTGAGACCACTGCTGTATTTGTTTTACCAAGAACGCATTTATGGTACTGAAAATGTCCCCCTCACTGGCAATCTCATCGTGGTTAGCAACCATGCCAGTGATTTTGATCCTTTAATTGTTGGTAGTTGTATGGGTCGCCCTGTTGCCTTCATGGCGAAGGAAGAATTATTTGAAATCCCTATAATCAGTCCAGCAATCACAGCTTTTGGAGCCTATCCTGTGAAGCGAGGAGCCGGCGATCGCGCCGCCATTAGATCAGCGATCGAATCCATTAATAAAGGCTGGGCGACGGGAATTTTTTTGCAAGGTACACGCACCCTTGATGGCAAGGTTACGGAGCCGAAATTGGGAGCCGCCATGATTGCCGCAAAAACCCAAGCGCCATTTTTGCCTGTGAGCATCTGGGGAACGGAGACGATTTTACCTAGGGGGGCAAAATTTCCCAAGTTATTTCAGCCTGTCACCGTGAGAATCGGTGAGCTAATTACTGCTCCTGAAGCCAGCGATCGCGCCACCCTCGAAGCCTACACCCAAAAATGCGCGGATGCAATTAACGCACTCCACGCATTAGGAAGATAAAAAAGCCTCGCATTTGCGAGGCTTTTTATTTTTTATTTATTCGGGTGAATAGGCTAATAATGTGCCATTCTGTCCAATCACGAAACCGCGATCGGGTGAGAAAAAGTAAATCTTGTAAAGGTTCGCCCCTGCATTCTTCGTAGAATCATCGCGTTTCCAAGTTTTACCGCCATCTTCACTATGAATTAAGCGCGAACTACCGCCCGAAATCCAAACATTACTAGCATCTTGATAGGCCAGATCTAACAAACCAAAGCCACCGCCTTCTCTAGGAGTTTGCTTTTTTTCCCACTTGTCAAACTCGCCAACTTCGCTAAATTGTACTTGTCCGCCACGATTGAGCATCCAAAGGCGATTGTCGGGGGTATAGCCCATATTCTGCACACGGCGAGAGCTATTCCGATTATGCTGAATCCAAGTAATATCTCCTGGTTGCCATGTGGAATAAAAGTTTCCATTCGCCGAAATCGCCACATAACGACCATCTTCACTGCGATAGATATTACGCGCATTACCAACGGCTTGAGTGACCAGCGCCTTCCAGTTTTGACCGCCATCTTGAGTGCTGTAGATTGCCCCTAGATCTGTCACCATTTCCGCAGCATTTTTGCCTTGAGCCACGATCGCAAAGGGATCGCCAGGGAGCTTGGAGCTAAGCCCAATTCTTGCCCAAGATTTACCGCTATCAGTCGTATGCAGTAATAGAGAAGGCTGCCCCGTGAGCCAACCCTCATTACCAGAGAAGCTAATCGATGAGAAACGATAAATACCATCACCAAGATCAAGCTTGCGCTCTTCCCAAGTTTTGCCACCATCGGTAGATTCGAGTAAAGTTGCCTCCGTGCCAACTAGCCAACCATGATTAGGCTCAGACCTGTCAAACCAGAGGTCAAGGGGGGTAATAGCGACAGGTAGTTCAACCTTGTGCCAATTACCATGATCTGCGGAAGCGCTGGGCATTCCGACACCCAATAGTCCGATGCAAAGCAATAGGCAAATTAAAGAGGAGCTAAGAAAGCGTTTTATGCTTTTGATCATAAAAATCTGTAAAAAATATATAAAGTATGATGCCGAATATGCTGAGTTTAGTCGAGAGCGTAAAGGCTAATGAAGAAAACTACTGCCAGTGCTAATGCACCAAATATGAGTAGGTTTTTTTGGGCTGGAGTCATGACGTTAACCCCAAAACCATAGCCGAGATTTTCGGTAAAGCCTGAAGGCTTAGCCGCAACACCAATATCTGAAAATGCTTTTTTCTTGGTATTACAAACGGGGCAACGCCAATCGGCGGCGATTTCTTCAAAGGGAGTACCCGCAGGAATATTGCGTTTGGCATCGCCGATGAATGGTTCATATATATAGCCACATACGCCACATTCATGACGATGGGGTTCTTCTTTGACTTCAGGAGCATCAACTATGGTTATGTTGAGTACGGGTTTAGTTTCTGCGTCAGAGGTTTCCGTATTGATTGATTCGGGTTCCATGGGTTTGATCGTTTTGAACGTATGGTTAAGCGATCGCTTGTCAATTCTGTTACAAATTATTACATCTTTTTGACAGGCTTGCTTAGTTGCTCAAGATTCTAAAATTTACCCCAAAATAAAACTTAGTTTTAAATTTTAGGTTTTAGTTGATTGTAACAATTATATTTCTAACAAATAAACTCAATAAAAATGCATAAACTTTTGATTTTTAATGACGAAAAATTACTTCGTCGTGCGCTTACTCATCGGTCTTTTGTGAATGAAAACTTTGATGAATCTGGACATAACGAAAGACTAGAATTTCTTGGCGATGCCATTCTTAATTTTATTAGTGGAGAATACCTATATGGACAGAATCCTGAAATGGCAGAAGATGAAATGACTCGCAGACGTTCGGCGCTTGTGGATGAAAGACAACTTGCTCGATTTGCGACTGAAGTTGGACTGGATTTTAGAATCCGTTTGGGAGAAGGAGCAAAAAGAGAAGGTGGTTATACCAATCCTAATATTCTGAGCAGTACCTTTGAAGCGATTGTTGGCGCTTACTACTTGGATAGTCAACGTAATAATGGCAAGATCTATGGTGAAGGCAAAGGTCGTAACAAGAAAGATGCAGAAAAAGAAGCTGCTGCCGATGCACTGGCTAAACTAAAAAAGCGAGGGTTGCTTTAAATACTCAATTCCAGAATTAATTGGCATTTTGACTGACTTGAGTATCTTGGCGATCGCTAATGGTTCGTTAACCTATAGTAGACTAGGGCAATAACCTTAAAGCAATTTAGGTAAATCAAGATCAGCGAGTTAGTCAAAAATGATTAGAGAGTTTAACGTAGTCATCGAAAAAGACTCTGATGGGTATTTTGTCGCCTCAATTCCCAACTTGAGAGGCTGCCATACCCAAGCAAAATCCCTTGATATTCTCATGGAACGTATTCAAAAGGCCGCAGAACTATGCTTAGAATTCGAGAACCAAGACAGTCCATCCACATAGTGAAGATATCGGGACTGGTCTACTTTCACAAATTCTAAGAGATTGTCAGATCACAAGAGATGAACTGAGAGACTTACTACAAGCGTAAGTCCTAATAACATTAAATGAACATCGCTCTTTTTGGAACTAGCGCCGATCCGCCTAGTATTGGACATCAACAGATCTTGCAATGGCTCGATAATCATTACGATCGCGTATTGGTTTGGGTGTCAGATAATCCTTTTAAGACCCATCAGGCAAGCCTTAGCGATCGCCTCAAAATGATGGAACTGACCATTGCGGCGATCGCTCCTGCCGCCCATACGATTACGATCCATCCTGAACTTAGCCATCCGCGCACGATTCACACCGTTGAAAAATCTAAACAAATCTGGTCAGAGGCAAACTTTACCCTCGTCATCGGCGGCGACCTTGTGCCGCAATTGCCCACATGGTATCGCGCCCAAGACTTATTAAATCAAATCAAGTTGCTTGTTGTGCCGCGTCAGGGTGTAATTATTAATCAAGCTGATGTTGATCGCCTTGTGAGTATGGGTACGGAAGTAGCGATCGCCCCCGAATCAATATCAATACCTAATGTTTCTTCGTCCGACTATCGCAACAATGGCAACAGTTCAGTCATAATACCCACAGTCGCAGCATATATCCAACGAGAGTCGCTTTACGCATGGCCGAAAAGTCCCGTCCCATAGCCCCTAAACCCCTAGCAGATTTTAAAGTCGGTGTCGATAACGTGATTTTTTCCGTAGACACTGAGCAGAATCGGCTATTGGTGCTACTGGTGATGCGCCACCATGAACCCTATCGCGATCGCTGGTGCTTGCCCGGAACCCTAGTACGTCAAGGGGAATCCCTCGAAGAATCAGCCTATCGGATTCTTTCTGAAAAAATCCGCGCTAAAAATCTCTATCTAGAACAACTCTTTACCTTTGGTGATATTGGACGCGATCCCCGTGAGGCTCCCGATAGTTATGGAGTGCGCTATCTATCGGTTAGTTATTTTGCCCTAGTTCCCTTTTCTCAAGCAGAACTAATTGCTGATGGAGTGAGTGGTATCGCCTGGTATCCCGTCAAGCAAGTTCCCGAACTCGCTTTTGATCACAATCGCATTCTCGAATATGGGCATCGCCGCCTCTGCAACAAATTGGAATATAGTCCCGTTGCCTTTGATGTGTTACCTGAAGCCTTTACCCTGAGCGATCTTTATCAACTCTATACGACCGTACTAGGCGAAAATTTTTCTGACTATTCCAATTTTCGCACCCGTTTACTGAAGCTAGGTTTTCTGACCGATACTGGGATCAAAACCTCTAGAGGTGCAGGTCGTCCCGCCAGCCTCTATCGTTTTGATGCTGAAGCCTTCGCTCCATTTAAAAATAAACCAATGGTGTTTATTTGAAGTGTATATCGCCCGCATAGCGGGCGATATACACTCTAGTTTGTTACTTACAGCAATTTTCGATCAAATGAACCACAAGAGAAATTTTGAAAGTGTTGCTTCGCAACACTTTCAAAATTTCTCTTGTCTCAGGTTTGAGCGCTATGCGCTGTTAAATAACGCGATCATTGCCGCCATCAATGGGAACTTGAGCCGCAGTCGTACAGGCAAATAGCGCACCGCACATCTCAGAGGCGAGTTCGGCAACATGGTGGCTCGTCACTTCCACTTTCAACAGATTATTGGTTTTATATTCCGCGACGGTTAATCCGTAATGCTTAGCGCGAGAATCTAATACTTCCTCTGTCCAGATGCCCGTATCAAATACAGCATTGGGATGCAAAGTGTTAATCCGAATGCGATCGCTACTCCATTCCAGAGCCGCCACCCGCATGAGTTGGGTGAGCGCCGCTTTTGAGGCAGAATAGGCTGCCGCCGCAGGACCGGGGGCAGGCACATTTTTGGAACCGATCGCCACCACACGACCACCATTAGGCGCAAGTTTGAGCAATGGATAGGATTCACGCATCAGGACTAAATTTGCCTCAAGATTGATCTGCATCACCTTCTGCCATGTGGCCGTATCGAGATTTTCGATCCGACAACCTGAAGGGAAAATTCCTGCATTGAGAATGAGAATATCTAAACCACCAAAGGCTTTTACAGCTTGGTCGAGAGCCTTCGCGATCGCGCCCTCATCGCTGACATCGCAAGTAATGCCGACAAAATCAGGGCGATCGTATAGCTTCTCAATGGTGGGATTAATATCTAAACCAACTACCGCCGCACCACGCTTTAATAATGAGTCTACACAAGCTTTACCGATACCTGAAGCAGCACCTGTGACTAGGGCAATTTCACCTGTAAAAGCAGGAGCAGAACCACCTTTTTTTAACTTAGCTTGTTCCAATTCCCAATATTCCACTGCAAAGATATCGCTGGCGGGGAGAGCTTGATAGCCGACCAAAAGTTGCGATCGCTGGATGATTTCGATCGTGTGTTCATAGATATCCGCAACAATCGCCGCATCCTTTGCCGATTTGCCGATAGTAACTAGCCCTAACTGGCGATCAAGAATCACACGCGGCGCAGGATCGAGAATCGTCACAGGTTGCGCTGATTTAGGAGCTTCTTCGGCAAAATAAGCACGATAGGATTCGGCATAGGCATTCACATCACGACCGACTAGAGGTAATCGCTTAGTCCGAATCACATGATCGGGAGTCGCACAGCCCTGTTGCGAAATCATATTTACATCTTCCCTTTGAGCAAAAGCTAAGCTTTTCTCATCAGTATGGGAACTCAGGACTACGGAAAAACCTGCCACTTGCGAGACTTCAGCGCGTAGTTGGGCAGTTACAAATCTCTCTAGAATTTCCACTTTTGGCGTTACATAGGGAATATTCCAAGCATTTTGTTTCTGTAAATAAACCTCAGCGCGATCGACCAGTGCAATCATTCTCTCGTAGGATTCTTGGGCAGTTTCACCGAAGGAGAAGATACCGTGATTCATTAACACCATCCCAATGGTGCGATCGCTTTTCTCTGCGGCAAATTTCTCGGCGCAGACTCGCGCCAAATCAAACCCTGGCATCACATAGGGAATGATTACCACATCATCGCCATAGATTTCTTGAATGCGTTCCCATCCATTCGCAGTATTGGTAATAGAGATCACTGCATCCGCATGGGTATGATCGACAAATTTATAGGGCAAACTGGCATGGAGAATTGTTTCTACTGATGGCGCAGGCGCACTTACTTTAGTCATTTGCGTTTTCAGTTCATTCACCATTTGGGAATCGGATAGAACTTGTAATTTCGCTAATTTCAATAAATGCGCCATCCGTACAGGGGCAAATCCTGCTTCAGCGATCGTTTCTAAATCCCAACCACTACCCTTAACATAAAGAATCTCTTCTGATTCACCAACTAAATTCTGTTCACGGATTTTGACGGAAGTATTACCGCCACCATGCAGCACCAATGAGGGATCGCGCCCTAACAAACGCGATGTATATACTCTTAAGCCTAAATCAGTTTTATATGCTGATGCTTCGTGATCGCTCCACAAACTTTTCATTTTTAAATTTCCAGATAATTTAAATAAATTATAAAGAAGAAGGTCATACTGTCCAATCTTCAATCATTAGATTTGGTATCTTTTCAAAGTCTCTTCGATTTCTTGTCAAGAGGATACCGTTATAGGCAATCACTATCGATGCTATACGCATATCCTGCGTCCCCACACGAATACGTTTTGCTTGTAAGGATTGATAAATTTCACGAGCTTTAGCATCGTATTGCAGGACATCAAATTCTGATAACATCAAAATTGTATCTGTAAGCAGTTGATACGCACCAGATTGATTCTCTCCATCTTTTATTTCAGAGATCTGTGCCAGACGACCTCTTAATTGTTCCTCAACATTGATAACTGTTGTTTTTAGCTGTATTTGAGTTGCTTGAAGTCTTGAAATTAAATATGGGTTAGCACGTCCATATAAACTAAGATGATCTGTGTCAAAAATGTAAAGTTGCATTAGAAATCGTTTTCTAGATTGGATTCTTGACGAATACGTTTCAGCTTTTCCATAAAATCATCAAATATAGGATCATCAGCAAGTATTCCCGCATACTTCATCGGAGGAAGGGAAGGATAAGACTCGATGTCTGAGCTTACTTCTACAGTTACAAATTTGCCCCTAGCTAGTTGAGATTCTAGAGCCGACTTAGCTTTAGAAATAGCTTCTTCCTCTGTTTTACCCTCAGTTGTTAAGTTTGACATACCAACAACTGAAGCTAAAAAGCTCTGTTGAGACTGACTCTGCACAAAAATTTGATATTGCATAACGTCACGCTTTTTAAAATCTTCGATTATTTTATAGAAGTTTTCATTTTGCCTAGGGCAAAATGAAAACTAAAAACTCTTACTGGTATTGATTTTAGATAGCGACAGTACACTCGATTTCTACGCGCACATCAAGGGGCAATTTTGCGACTTGAATCGAAGAACGGGCAGGGAATGGAGCCGTGAAATATTTGCCATAGATCGCATTCATCGCGGCGAAGTCTGTCATATCCACTAAGAAGACCGTAGTTTTGACAACATTACTGAAATCTGCACCTGCTTCGGTGAGAACCGCTTGAATATTTTTGAGAACCTGTTCGGTTTGTTCTTCAATGGTAATAGCGACAACCTTACCAACGGCAGGATCGATCGCAATTTGTCCCGCCATGAAAATCAACTTGCTAGTAGCAGGAACAGCGATCGCTTGGTTATAAGGACCCACAGGGGCAGGCGCTTTATCGGTGAGGATTACTTCTTTTTGACTCATTATTTATATTTCTTTGAAAATATCGAATTAATAGTTTTTAGGCGGCTTCACCGCCTAAAAACTATGGTTTTTGCTCTTTGAGCATTTTTGCATATTCTTGATCCGCCAAATCCTGCTCGGTGGTGTAAGCAAGATTATTTTGATCGATTACCTCTTGCTTGGTGGCAAAGGTACGCGCAAAATCTAGCTTTTGGCGTAATGTTGATGAGGGTTTTTGGATTTGCTCAGCACGGGCGGCGCGTTTTTGGTTGCGATCGCTGATGCTCCCATTTAAATATTGCAAAACAAAATAGCGCACTAATGGGGTAGATAGGAATAGCACTGCATAGCCCAATAGGAATCTGTAAGACAAATCGACAAAAACTGACAAATTATTCGCCGCTATAATTGCCACAAGTTTGGTATTTCCAAGCAAACTACCAAGATATAGCGATGCTACTAAATAAAAGACACCTAAGCCGATCGCAAGTGCAATTTTGCCTTGAGGCGCTTGGCTAAATTTCCAAATTTTTTCTTGCAAATAGGAATGGCTAGTTTTAGCGGTGCGCTCGGAGGCAACCTTTTGTAATTCAGGAAATTTATAGGCAAGGGTTCCCGCATCGCTGACTTCAGGGAATCCGTTAAATTTGGCTAAGACAGGAATCACAAAATATTCATCACCCTCTAGGCGGCTAGTTTCATCGAGGTAGGGCGCGATCTGCTCAGCAATGACCACACCATTATGACTGCGGATCATTGAGGCGATCTCGCGCCAACGGCGTTCTTCGAGGTCAGCGTTAGGGTTGCCATCACCGAACAGAAATGAAAATACACTTTCTAAAAAGCCTATTTCGTCGGGATCGCGCTGCCGAACTTGCTCTGGCTCGTAGTAGTAAGGATCAAACATGATGAAGGGATTGCCGAAGGGGTTGCCCCAACCGCCCAGCCAGATAAAGCCACCGCCGCCGCGATTATCACTACGGCGATCGTTGCGATCGTTGTCGCTGCGTCCTTGACTTTGAATGGCGATCGTGGCGGCAATAATGCCCAGTACCACGATCGCGATCGAGACGATCAGCAAAACACCGAAGGAAATCCGAATTATGTAAAACACCCATTTCCACACACCCTTTAGCCATTCCTTGACCTGTAGCCAAAACGAACGACTGACAAGGATGGCGCGGAAATTTGGTGCAAATTTATAGGCAATTTCGCCCGACTCGGCAACTTGGATATTGCCACCCGTCTCCGAGGCAAGCGCCAACACTTCACGCTGTGCCGTATTCAAATCAAGTCCAGACTGTGCCGCCACATCGCCTATCGTGACCCGATAGTTGAGCTTCTCGACGGCTTCCATCACTGCTGTACGCGGAGCCATATGCTTTCCCTAATCGAACTTCTAAGACTATTATGATTTAAATAGTTAACAACTAAGTAGCTCAGCACAAGTAAACTTAAAACCTAGAAGCTTGTGTCGCCCGCTAAGCAGGCGACACAAGCTCTGGTTTTAGGGTTTAACTATACTTAGCTACTTAACGTATAAGCAGTTTTAGGATATTTGTCATGCAGCAAGAACCAATGCGATCGCCTGCAAATCTAGATTTAACTTCAGGGGCAACGGGGGATGATGACTCTGAGTTTTTGTTAACGGCTGAACAGGAAGCCGCCATGCTGTCTGAATATGGGACTGGCGAAGACCCCCAGTTTGATCTGCAAGATCCTGATAGTGATACCGATCAATCAGCAAATTTGGAACAGGGCGCTGATATTGCTGCGGTTAAAGATGAGTTCCGACATTTTCACAATCACTACATTGGCAATATGGAATTACTTGCCGATAAAGTTACGGTGATGAAATATTTTGATGCTCATCAGGGCTGGTTTCGGCGTTGCGCCCACCCGTTTAAGGCTGATCCCATTGGCGAAACGGGCTATGCAATGGGTATCGGCAAAGTGGGAGCCTTGGGTTTTCAGGTTGATGCAAGGGTGGGGCTAAATTTATTACCCCCCGATCAAAATTGTGTTTATCGAATTGTCACAATTCCGATTCCTGAACAGGAACCACAGGGCTATGAGGTTGATTTTCAAGCCGAGATGCGCCTAGAGGAAAAAACTCTGGAGTTAAGATCAGGCGAAAAGTTAGGTGCTGATCCCTTAATTACAAGCATTACATGGGATTTACATCTCACGGTTTCACTCCATTTCCCCGGCTTCATTCAGAAACTAGCCAAAGACATGATTCAGAAAACAGGTGATAGTGTACTGGGTTTCATCGTCCAGCGCGTCTCCAAAAGCCTGACCGCAAAGGTACAGGACGATTTTCATAAAACCCATGAAATCAAAATTCCCAAACAAGTTAAGCTCAGAAGATGATCTACACCTTTGCGATTTTACTTGCCCCTGCTCCAGAAGAATTGCCCTTGGGAATTACGGGCAAGCCGATTCAATATTGGCAAGGCGATCGCCTGATCGCGGCGATCGCCACCGATGTCGATGTCGAAGCGCTGAAACTTCTGCCCGAAGCATCATTAATGCAAGCGATCGTCCAACACGATCGCCTAATTTGTGAATTATTTAACTATCGCACTCTCTTACCCTTACGCTTCGGGACGGCTTTTGTTTCCATTGAAGCTTTAAAAACCTATTTACAAACAGAATCACCAAGATTATTAGCAAGTTTACAAAGACTAGATGGCTATGCAGAATTTTTAATTACTGGTAATGCGATCGCCCCAAAAGTAGAATCAGCGACAAGTCTTAAGGGTAAAGATTATCTCTTGGCAAAGCGATCGCAATATCTACAACAAGAACAATGGCGATCGCAGTTACAGCAAGAAGTTCTCGACTATCGCCAAGCGATCGCGAACAGTTTAAATGGTTTAAATAATCAAACTTATAAGCCCGAATTTCAAAATGTCGAAACTCAAGGCTCAGAGGATGTGCGCGTTTACGCACTGTTGCCGCGATCCGCGATCGAGTCTTTACAAAAATCCTTGCGATCGTGGGAATCCCAACATCCCCACTGGCAAATCGCATGGAGTCAGCCCCTCCCCCCCTATCATTTTCTGGGTTAATCTACGCTTCCCGCCCCAGAAATTAGTAGTGCGGCGCGATGCGCCGCACTACTAATTTCTGGGCGGAAATAGACTGGAAAACAAGTAGATTAGTAAGGTTGACCCAAATACATTTAATATGGTTTACACATTTAAACCAATGCGATTTAACTACGAGGTCTTGACTCCCCATGAGTCTTTCATTAAGCAATAAGTACATTAGCGCTGATGTGCAGCATTATTTAGAACTATTGCAAGTTCTGGTAAGCCGCAACCTCAAGGTGCGTTATCGAGGGTCATTTTTGGGTATCTATTGGTCACTGCTCAACCCCTTGATCATGACAAGTTTATATACTGCTATTTTTGGGGCAACCTTTGCTAAATACTATGACGACTCCATACCCAACTATATTTTGGCAGCTTTGACAGGCTTGATTGTGATTAACTTTTTCTCGGCAGCCACATCCCAAGCCCTAAGCAGCGTCGTCGGTAATGGCGCATTACTGAACAAAATCCGCTTACCTGTAAGCGTTTTTCCCGTTTCCATGATCACGGCAAATGTATTTCAGTTTGTGATGGGTGCTTATCCTTTACTCGCGATCGTCGCTTTGATCAAGTCCCAGAGCTTAGTTAATGTAGTTGCTATACTTTTACCTTTTATTGCTTTGGTCTTGTTTTGTGTAGGGGTAGGATTTTTTGTAAGCTCCCTCTATGTCTTCTTTCGGGACTTACCTTATTTCTATGAGCTTGTAGTATTTATGCTCTGGATTAGTAGTCCCGTCTTTTATCCTGCGGCGATCGTCCCGAACTCAGTAAAGCCTTTTTTAAGTATTAATCCCCTATCACCGATCATTGAAAGTCTGCGCCAAATCACGCTTTCAGGAAATCTCCCAGACCTGATGATGATTGCTAATGCTTTATTAAGTGGTATGATTTTCGCGATCTTGGGTTGGGCATATTTCCACAAATCGCGATCGCAATTTATGGACTTACTATAGATATTTTTAAAAATGGAATCAATTCGATTAGATCAAGTCTGTTTGTGGCGCAGAACCCAAGAAGAGTTTTCCTACGATCTCAAGAAAACTGTCCTATCTATTTTTGAGGGTAAATATCGCCAACCAGCCAAAAAGCTGGTGCTAGATAATATTGATCTAGTGGTGGAAAAAGGCGAGAAAATTGGCATTATTGGCAGTAATGGGGCGGGAAAGTCCACCCTTTTAAAAGTAATTTCGGGCATCCTGCAACCTACTACTGGCACTGTGCGCGTCCGTGGCAAGATCGCGCCTTTAATTGAGTTGGGGGCTGGTTTTGATTCGGAAATTTCGGTGATCGATAATATCCTCTTATACGGTGTGTTATTAGGATTTTCGAGAGCCGAGATGAAGGAAAGATCTGACTCAATTCTTGATTTTGCGGAGCTTGAAGATTATCGGTTTATACCTGTCAAAGGCTTGTCGTCGGGTATGGTCGCAAGACTAGGATTTGCGATCGCCACCGATATCCAACCAGATATTTTGATTTTGGATGAAGTTTTGTCAGTAGGTGATGAGAGCTTTAGAAATAAATGTCAAAAACGCCTCGATCAGTTTTGGGATTCCCATGTAACGATTTTGGTGGTGTCACACTCAATGGATTTTATTCGCAATTCCTGCGATCAGGCGATTTGGCTTAGTAAAGGTCATCTCAAATTGGCAGGCGGCTCGCAGGAAGTTGTAAAATCCTATTTAGATAGTGTTACCTGAGATTAGTCATGTATGAGCCAATTCATCCGCGATCGCCTCTTGAGACGATGCCCACGATGTACGATTTGCCGAGTGAGTTGGTAGGAGAATCTGGGTTGCCCGACGAATTTCACTTGATACAGGCGGCTTTGTTAACCGAGACTTGTAAGCCTGTGGGTTACGAGCCAGAGGAAATTTTACTGGCAAGCGATCTCAATCTTTATTACGATCCTCGTCATACTCAATGGTACAAGCGCCCTGATTGGTATCTGGTTGTAGACTTGCCAAAAGTTACGCCAGAACCAGAAATGAGACTTAGCTATTTAGTATGGCAGGATCGCATTACCAGAAAACCGCCTATGGATCGAAAATTTAGGATTAGGCTTAGGTTTATGGCAGGGTGTTTATCGCAATTTTTCGAGTTTATGGTTACGTTGGTATGATCACGCAGGTTGGATACCAACTTTAGCGGAGAAAGCGGAGGCTGAGGGTCAGAGGGCTGAGGCTGAGAGTCAGAGGGCAAATAAGTTGTCAGCTTATTTGCGATCGCAAGGCATTGATCCTGATAATTTACCCATTTAAAATTTGTAGTAAAACATGATGTATCAGCCAATTCATCCGCGATCGCTGCGGAGAAACGATCGCGTAAAATAAGGGCAAAGGACAGAAGTAACTAAAAAACAATGGCAACCACCGCAGATGAAGTTTGGGCTTTGCTAGGACAACTGATCGAATCCCAGAAGGAATCCCGCCAAGAAACAGAGCGCCAAATGCGAGAATCCCACCAAGAAACAGAGCGCCAAATGCGAGAATCTCGTCAAGAAACAGAGCGGCAGATGCGAGAATCCCGTCAAGAGGTGGATCGTGAACTGAAAGCTTTAAGCAAACAAACCCAAGAGCTAGGCAAACAGATTGGCGGATTGGGGAAAAAGTTTGGTAGTTTCACCGAAGGATTAGCATTACCCTCGATGGAGAGAATTTTACAGAAACAGTTTGGCATGGAAATCATCAGCCCCAGTGTTCGAGTTAGCAAAGCTGGAGGACACATGGAAATTGATGTCCTAGCCTATGCCAATGGCGATATTAATACTGCCTATGTGGTCGAAGTCAAAAGCCATCCCAGAGAAGAGTCTATTACCCAACTAAAAACCTTACTGCAAAAATTTCGTGTCTTTTTCCCTGAGCATAGTAATAAGAAATTACGCGGTATTTTAGCGGCGGTGGATTGGTCAGAGGATTTAAAAGAGCAGGTACTCAAAGAAGGTTTGTATGTTGCCCGCATACATGATGAAGTGTTTGAGCTAGAAACTCCCCAAGACTTTCAGCCAAGAGAATGGTAAAGAATCAAAAGTTGTAAAATTCTATTTAGATAGTGTTATTTGAGGCTAATTATGTATCAGCCAATTCATCCGCGATCGCCTCTTGAGACGATGCCCACAATGTACGATTTACCAAGTGAGTTGGTAGGAGAATCTGGACCAAGCTGATTGGGTTGCAACTTCAGCAGAAAGGGCGGATAAGTTAGAAGCTTATTTGCGATCGCAGGGTATCGATCCTGATAATTTACCAATTTAAACCTTATGCGGCGTGATTCAATTTTTTGCAAAAAGACGAGCAGCTTTACGAAAGGGTATTTGCGGAATCTTTTCTTTATTTTTATCGTAATCGCGATCACTTCAGCGACTGGCAAGCGGTAGTCATTTACCCATCGCGCTCTACTGAGCAAGCTAAGTTATGTCCATATGAGGATTTGCTTAATTCGGTGCGGGTAAATCGAATTTACCTTAATGAACTGGGAAATATTCGAGAGTTACCAATATGGGTGGCTTTGATGGTATTGACTACGCTGGAAGAGAGCCAAGCTCCAGATAAAGCTAGGTACTTATTGCAACGAAAGGAGTCATCATCGAGTCGCGCCATAATAGAGCTAGTGACAACGATTATGGTATACAAGTTTGAAAACTTAAGTCAAAAGGAGGTAGAAGTTATGCTGGGTATTACATTGCAGGAAACAAGAGTTTATCAGGAAATTAAGGCTGAAGGGCGTGAAGAAGGGCGATCGCAAGAGGCTATTAATCTGATTTTGCGATTGTTAACTAAGCGCTTTGGGGTGGTATCGGGGGCGCTGCGTTCTCGGATTTCTGGGTTGCCTTTGGCGGTGCTTGAAGATTTGAGTGAGGCGATTTTGGACTTTGGGAGTTTGGCTGATTTGCAGGTTTGGCTGACGGAGCAGGAGGTTAGGAACAGCTAATTTATAAGGTCGCCGTAACAGATGCGAGTCAACAGGCAGAAAAGTTGTCGGATTATTGGCGATCGCAAGTCCTTGATCCTGATAATTTACCAATCTAAATTTTTATGTTCTGAGATTAAAATCAAGTATCTCTAAGTTGAGCAATTTCTTGCAAAGTCAACCCCGAAGCTCGACTAATTGCCTCATCATCTAACAAATCTAGCAACTGCCTCGCCATCTCTAACTTACCTTCAGTTCGTCCCTGAGTTAGCGCCTTCTTAATAGCGTTGCGCTGATCGTGAATAAACATCTCCTGCATTTCCATGTCCTCGATCTGCTCAGGCGTGAGGTTTACCTCATTCGCCATTTCAAATGCCTGTTTTATCTCAGGTACAAGATTCATACTCTCAGGTACAAGATCTAATTGTCTCGCCCATTTGAGGAAATATAACCACTTATCAGCTAATGTTTCTAAAGCATTAACTTTTTTATCAAATTTCGGTAACTCAACAAATACCAACTCAATGTCATAAATGGAATAATCAATTAGAAAATCTTTTTCCTTGAGAATAAATCTAGAAATGAGATACTTGATCTCTGGAAACATGACAAAATCGGTAATCGTCAGCGCAATTACAGGATTTAGTAAGCTGTAGTCCTGTCCTACCCCTAATTGATTAGAATATGCTTTAGCAGCATTATAAAGAATTCGTTTCTCAAATCCTTCAATATTCAAAACCTGCATCTCAATAATTACAGTGCTATCGTTATTTAGTCTAGCTTTGACATCTAGATATGTTTCCTTGACCCCGCGTATTTTGGGGGCTAGGTATGGATTAAGGATCTCTAAATCTTGGATTATCGGTTTACTATCATAAAGAATTGCGTTGAGAAAACTGATCAAAATATCATGGCTCTGCTCTGAGCCAAAGATTTTCTTAAATGCATAGTCAGTCTTAGGATTAATAAATCGCATAGGTTCAGACAGCCAGTTGACTAAAGCGATTCTAGCAAATTTTCATTTAGAACCTGTTCTGTGGTATTTAAAGATTTGCGATCGCAAGGCATCGATCCTGATAATTTACCTGTTTAAAACTTTATGACATTAATTGCTGATCCTCATTCCCAAAAACGTAAGCAATTTATTAAATTAGTGATGAAATATGTCAAGAAAGGATCTGGAAGCAGCATAGAATTTTTGAATAGTCGGAGTTGGACTCATCCTGTGACAAATCTCAATGACATTATTAAACAAGCTGCTATTGCTGGCACGCAATGGCGGTTGAATGATGGTACATCTCTGAATGTATTAGAGTTTGAGGGCGATTGGGTAGTAGAGGCGATCGCTAGTCCGAATTATGCCCCAGATGGATTACCAGTAATTGATTTACCTTATTTGGTGTTAATGAAGTTAATCGCGGGACGCAGCCAAGATATTGCAGATATTAGTCGTATGTTGGGTGTTGCGGAAGATTTGCAGTTACAGCGAGTCAAAAAAGTAATTAATCAATATTTGCCAAATGCAACGGAAGATCTAGAGAGTTTGGTTATGTTGGGTAAGCTAGAACAGAGTTTATAGCTGATGCTAGAGTTGGCACTAAGCAGAGAGAGCCAAAAAATCCAGTAAAAATCTTGCGATCGCAAGGCATTGATTCTGATAATTTGCCAATCTAAATTTCTATTTTCTGAGATTAAAATATCGATTAGTTTAGCGAGGATAGCCCTAAATGATATTTACAGAAGTAAGTCTAAAACGGCTCTATGAAGATGACTATTCTTTGTGGCTAGAAAAGAATAGCCAGCTCTTAAGAGATCGCCAACTGAAGGATTTAGACTATGAAAATTTGATTGAGGAGCTAGAGGCGTTGAGACGGAGTGAGCGCAAAACTGCGGAAAGTTTGCTGAAGCAGGTGCTGATTCATCTATTACTATATGAATATTGGATGAGTGAACAATTGCAAAACAGTGATCATTGGCGCTTAGAGATCGCAACTTTTCGGGATCAGCTAAGTGATGAATTGAAGTCCAAGACTATTTACAATCACATTGTTGATCATCTAGAGCCTTTGTATAAAAGGGCGGTTAAGCTGGCGAGGCTAAAAAGTGGAGTGAGGTTGCCGATCGCTTGTCCCTATGCGATCGAGCAAATATTAGATGAAGATTGGCTACCGATCGCAGGGCATTTGCGATCGCTAGATGACGCTATTGTTCGCGGAGAAAGGGTCGCGTAAAATAAGAACAAAGGATAGAAGTAACTAAAAAAACAATGGCAACCACCGCAGATGAAGTTTGGGCTTTGCTCGGACAATTGATCGAATCCCAGAAGGAATCCCGTCAAGAAACAGAGCGGCAGATGCGAGAATCGCGCCAAGAGGTGGATCGTGAACTGAAAGCTTTAAGCAAACAAACCCAAGAGCTAGGCAAACAGATTGGCGGATTGGGAAAAAAGTTTGGTAGTTTCACCGAAGGATTAGCATTACCCTCGATGGAGAGAATTTTACAGAAACAATTTGGCATGGAAATCATCAGCCC
>DCSN01000090.1:59478-60622 GCA_002325645.1 Pseudanabaena sp. UBA1465 | reverse complement strand
GTAATTTTAGCTTTTAATAAAACCGATTTATATTTACCCAGCGATCGCGAACATGTATTAACCAAGCTTCAGGAACGCACCCAGAATTTTTTGGCAGCATCTGATATTGTGGCGATCGCGGCAAGTCCTAGCCCGATCAAAGTGCGTCAATATGCCAATGCCGATGATTCAGCAAATCATTTAGCTAGTCAGGAATGGTGGGAGGATGTCCCTGCCGATATGATTGCTTTAAAAGAACGCATTGAAACAATTTTGTCGAACGAGTGGGAAGATTTGCTGATTCATAACACCCATCTGCAAATTCAAAATTTATTACAGGAAATCAACGGCACGATCAATCAAGAGCGCCGCCAAGATGCCACCACAATTATTCATCGTTATCAAATCCTTGCCGCTACGACGGTTTTCGCCAATCCCATTCCTGCGCTCGATCTCCTCGCAGGAGCCGCTATTAATACGCAAATGTTAGTCGATCTTGCCAAAATCTACGATCGCCCCTTAAATTTTCTACAGGCGAAACAGTTTGCGCTCACCATCGCCCAACAATTATTACAACTCGGCTGTATTGAGATTGCCACCTCGGCGATCGCCTCTTGCTTCAAAATTAATGCGATTACCTACGCGATCGGTGGTTCGATGCAAGCGGTGACGGCGGCTTATTTAACCCATATCGGTGGGCTTAGTTTTGTGGAATATCTAGAGCAGCCGCCGCAAACCGCCTTAGATGCTAAGCCTGAAAATGCGATCGCCTTACAAAATATCTGTCAAAAAACCTTTAAAGCATTACAAGGCGATCGCTTCTTCCTCGATTTCGTGACAATTATCTCTAAACGCCTTGCCCTAGTCTAGATACAAAAAAACCTCGCTAAGCGAGGTTTTTTTGTATCTTAGTAAAAATTAAAGGTCGCCACTGTTAGCGGATAGCAAAAAGATGATGACGGGACCAGAGATCACGATCAAAGCTAAGCTGGTCAATTGAAAAATTAGCTGAAAGTTGATGCTCGACAAGGCAGAAGTTACAAAATCCATAGCAGTTTTCTTAAATATGATTAATTAATCAAACAAAATTCTAGAGCTATTCTAGCAAGCATCGCCTCTCAAAAAAACGTCTCCTATAGATAAAACCGTAAAAAAGAGATTTACG
>DCSN01000090.1:41453-59424 GCA_002325645.1 Pseudanabaena sp. UBA1465 | reverse complement strand
CGTAAATCTCTTTTTTACGGTTTCGATAAAGAAGCGCTATCATTTGAAGATACATATCCACAATTGGTAAGAGTTATACCTGTGCGTTATCGAATTTGGTTGCTGTCTATACTTGCTTCTGTTAGCGTTGGAGCCTCTCCACTACTCGCTCAAGCCCTTCTACCCCATACGACCCGCATCAACTTTGGCAACTTAGAAGAGCAGGCGCTCAACTTGGCAAGGGAGGCAGCACAACTTGCTCAATTTGAGCAGTTTGATCTAGCGCTGCCCCGCGCTCGCTTAGCCGCGCAACTAGCTCCAAAAGCTTTTCAAACCCAAGGTATTTTAGGTAGCATTTATCTCCGTCAAGAGAAATATACTGAGGCGATCGCCGCGCTAAATACTGCCAACACCCTCAAAAAAGATGAACCCACGATTTTATTTAGCCTAGGGGCGGCCTATCTGCGTAATAAAAATTATCCTGAAGCGGTTAGTAATCTCAAAAAAGGTTTATCGATTGAACCAAAATCTGCTTCAGCAATGTTTGATTTAGGCAATGCCTACTTTTTAACCAAACGCTACGATGAAGCCGTGACTATTTACAATGACGTGCTTGTACTGGATACAAAATTTTGGGCGGCGACTAATAACATTGGGCTGGTGGAATATGAGCGTGGCAATATTGATCAAGCGATCGGTAAATGGCAAAATTCCCTCAAGCAAGCTGAAAAAGTCGAGTTTCTAGCCGCCGAGCCAACCCTTGCTCTTGCTACGGCTTTTTATCGCAAAGGCGATCGCGAAAAGGCGGTACAACTTGCCGTGCAAGCGATGAAAATCGATCCGCGCTATGGCAAAGTTTCCTATTTAGTCGAAAACCTGTGGGGCGATCGCCTAATTGCAGATGTCAAGATAGTTTTGGCTCAGCCGCAAGTCAAACAAATTCTCGATGAGAGTGATCTCTCTACCCGCCAAGTCCCCAGAGTACGGCGCAATTAAGAAAATGAGTGGCGGCGCGAAGCGCCGCCACTCATTTTCTTAATTGTAATCCTTTAAATAGTCCAGAAATATTTTTGAAAGCGGCGCGAAGCGCCGCTTTCAAAAATATTTCTGGGTTTTAAGAAAGCGCAAAGCGCTGTATGATGCTCTGATTGTGTTTAGGTAGATAAAAGTCCGTGTTAGACATTAAGCTCGTGCGATCGCAGCCCGAACAGGTACAAGCTCGCCTCAACAACCGAGGCAAAGGTTACGACATTAGTAGATTGGTCGAACTAGAGCAAGAAGTTAGGACATTAGAAACTCAGCGATCGCATTTGCAAGCCGAAAGCAATGACATCGGTAAGCAAGTTGGCATCAAAATGAAATCAGGTGCGCCCGCCGCCGAAATTGAAGCACTCAAAGCGCGATCGCCTGAAATCAAACAACTATTAGCGGAACTAGAACCCAAAGAAAGGACGTTACGCGAAGAAAGCAATGCCATCTTGATGACTTTGCCAAATTTACCCAGTGAAACCACTCCCATCGGCGCAAATGAAACCGAAAATGTGGAAATCCGACGTTGGGGCGATGAATATAAAACTACCCGTACCGATATCCTGCCCCATTGGGAAATTGGCGAAAAATTAGGGATTCTCAACTTTGAACGCGCCGTTAAAATTGCTCAAACCCGTTTTGTCAATTTAATCGGTGCTGGGGCTGCCCTCGAACGCGCCTTAATTCAGTTCATGCTGAATACCCATACCAATAATAGTTATGTGGAGGTTGCGCCACCGCTTTTAGTGAATACCGCCAGCATGACAGGTACTGGGCAATTACCCAAATTTGCGGAAGATTTATTTAAATGTGCCGAGGATGAACTGTGGCTGATTCCGACGGCGGAAGTCCCTGTCACCAACCTGTACCGTGATGAAATCTTTGATGAAGAAAGTTTACCAGTGCATCATTGCGCCTATACACCCTGTTTTCGTCGTGAAGCAGGTAGTTATGGACGCGACACCAGAGGATTGATTCGTCTGCACCAGTTCAACAAAGTGGAACTAGTTAAATTTGTGCATCCCGAAAATTCGGCAGCAGAGCATGAGAAATTAGTCCGCGATGCCGAATCAATTTTGCAAGCCTTACAACTTCCCTATCGCGTGATTGAACTCTGCACAGGTGATATCGGTTTTAGCGCCGCTAAATGCTATGACCTCGAAGTATGGCTCCCTGCCGCAAATACCTATCGCGAAATTTCTAGCTGCTCCAACTTTCTCGATTTCCAAGCCAGACGTGCCAATATTCGCTTTAAGAGTAAGGGCAAGAAGGGAACGGAATTTCTACACACGCTCAATGGCTCAGGACTTGCCGTTGGACGCACCATGTCGGCAATTCTAGAAAACTATCAGCAACCTGACGGACGCATTTTAATTCCTGAAGTGTTACAACCTCTACTCAATAGACAGTATTTATAAGAGAAGCACGCTGTGCGTGCTTCTCTTATAAATCGCAGACAATTAGCAAAAGCACGCACAGCGTGCTTTTGCTAAAAAACTATCGCAAGGCGAAAATATGGCAATAACTCACCGACTGCATCCCGACAATCCACAAGCACGCACGATCGCCCAAATCGTGAATGCTTTACGCGATGGCGCGATTATGCTCTATCCAACGGATACAGTCTATGCGATCGGTTGTGATTTGATGTCCAAGTCGGCTATTGAACGGGTGCGTAAACTCAAGCAGATGTCCAATGACAAGCCATTGACCTTTTTATGCTCATCGCTATCGAATATTGCTGAATATGCGATCGTCTCCAACGCTAACTATCGCACCATGAAAAGTCTAGTTCCCGGACCGTTTACGTTTATTTTACCTGCGACTAAACTGGTTCCGAAGTTGGTATTAAATCCGAAACGTAAAACCACAGGGATTCGGGTTCCCGATCATGGTGTATCCCAAACCATTATTGAAGCTTTAGGAAACCCAATTATTTCTACATCGGCAAATCTCACAGAAGAAGATATTGATGAAGAAGATTTTGGTCATCAGTCCAAAAGTGGAAAACAGAAGAATGTTTGTGATATCCCTAAAATGGAACTATTCGATCACTTCTCTAAATTAGTTGATTTAATCGTTGATGATGGCTCCGATCACAGTTACGAAGTTTCTACTATTCTTGATCTTACCGATGATCTTAATCCACAAATTCTACGTCAAGGATTAGGCGAATTTCCCAATAGATAAAGGCGGCGCGTTGCGCCGCCTTTATCTATTGTTATAACTAATTTATCTATAGGAAGTCGCGAGGATCGGTGACACGCCCTGTTAGAGCCGAAGCGGCTGCCGTATAGGGAGAAGCAAGATAAATTTGTGCTTGTTTATTACCCATCCGTCCAGGGAAATTACGGTTAGTCGTGGAAACACAAACTTCAGCTTCGTTAATCCGACCAAAGGTATCTTGAGGTCCACCTAAACAACCAGCGCAGGAAGGTGATGCTGGCTCAATACAGCCCGATTGCAAGAAAATCTCAGAAAGGGTTAAGCCATCAATTTTGATGCTAAATAGATCGTTGTAAACCTTTTGGGTGGCAGGGACAAGATAGGTCGGAACCTTTACTTGCTGACCCTTGAGCAACTTCGCGGCATGGTAAAAGTCTTCGGTTTTACCACCTGTGCAAGAACCAATGTAGACGCGATCGATTTTGACATCGGTGACTTCACGGACAAGGGCGCGATTGTCGGGGGAGTGGGGCTTGGCAACCACAGGCTCAAGCTTAGACACATCGTAATGCTTGACGTAATAATAGGGCGCATCAGCATCGGCATAGAGTGACTCAAAGGACTTGTCGGTACGCGATCGCACATAGTCAAAGGTAGTTTGATCGGGCGCAATCACGGCATTTTTACCACCCGCCTCGATCGCCATGTTGCAGAGGGTCATTCGTTCTTCCATCGTCAGGGTAGAAATTGCCTCGCCGCTAATTTCCAAAGCCCGATAGTTAGCACCACTGACCCCAATATCGCCGATGACATGCAAAATTAAATCCTTTGCCAAAAGATAAGGAGGCATTTCGCCATCAAAGACAAACTTCATCGAAGCAGGCACTTTGAGCAATAATTTGCCCGTACCCATGACAAAGGCGGCATCAGTATTACCGATACCTGTGGCGAACTGTCCAAAAGCTCCCGCATTACAGGTATGGGAGTCAGTGCCGAACAATACTTCCCCTGGTCTGGTGTGACCTTCTTGCGCTAGGGCAATATGGCAGACACCTTTGTAATCAGGATTTGCCTTAAAGTCGGACAGATCGGTAATGTCGTAAAAATATTTGATATCTTGTTCTTTGGCAAAGTCACGCAAAATATCAACGTTGCGGTTTGCTCTGGCATCCTTGGTGAAAATATAATGATCGGGAATTAAGACAAGCTTTTCCTTATCCCATACCTTTGCATCATCCCCAAATTCTTTTTTAAAGATGCCAATTGTGCCAGGTCCACAGACATCATGGGTCATCAGCAGGTCAGCATTCACCCAAATATTCTCCCCAGGGGTAACGTGGCTTTTGCCCGAAGCTTTTGCCAAAATCTTTTCGGTGAGTGTCATTCCCATAGTTGTGATGTCCTTGTGTAGATGCTTGTTCCTACTGTTTTTTATTAGTTAAATTATAGTCTGCGATCGCTACATCCCTATGAAGTGCCAGAAATTATTGTGCTGCCCTCACTCTCCGTTGAGCAGGACTATTGGCTCTGGGTAAAATCTCAGACATCCCGAACAAGTTAAGAATAGGCGGCGCTTTGCGCCGCCTATTCTTCGTTAATAAATGTAATGGGGTGCAGATTTGGTACTTACACGATAGCTATAATTAGGGGGTATCAAGGCTCTCAATATTGTTACACCTGGAAAAAATCTTGACTTCAACGATTAAAAATGCGTAAGTTGTCAGAATTTTCCAAATCGGACTTTAAGGCTTCAGTTTTTACTATTGCATCGATCTAATCATTAATTTGGTTAGGGAGTTAAATCGTCATGACTAGCTCAACTTTTGTCTCAGAAACATCTCGAAATGTCTCCAAAGAAAAAGCATTAATCCTTTGGTTTGAAGAAGTGGGAATTGTGGATATTCCGCTTGTGGGTGGGAAAAATGCATCCCTCGGCGAAATGATTCGTCAACTTCAACCCAAGGGTGTGAACGTTCCCAATGGTTTTGCAACTACGGCCTATGCTTTCCGTCATTTTATTGAGAAGGCAGGATTGGAAGTAAAACTACGCGAACTCTTCGCCGATCTCGATGTTGAAGACATGAATAATCTGCGCGATCGCGGTCGCATGGCACGCGCTTTAGTTCTGAATACGCCATTCCCTGACGATCTGCAAATGGCGATCGCCATGTCCTATAAAAAACTATGCAGTCTCTACGGTTCTGAAGAAGAAGATACCGATGTGGCGGTACGTTCTAGCGCTACCGCCGAAGACTTGCCTGATGCCAGTTTCGCAGGACAACAGGAAACTTACCTCAATGTCTATGGTGCGAATGAAGTTGTGGAAGCTTGCCATCGTTGCTTTGCCTCACTGTTCACCGATCGCGCCATTTCTTACCGCACGATCAATGGTTTCGATCATTTCGATGTAGCGCTCTCTGTCGGCGTACAGAAAATGGTGCGTTCCGATCTTGCCGCCTCTGGTGTGATGTTCTCCATCGACACCGAAACAGGCTTTAAAAATGCAGCGTTAATCACCGCCGCCTATGGCTTAGGTGAAAACGTGGTGCAGGGTGCAGTCAACCCCGATGAGTATTTTGTTTTCAAACCCACGCTCAAACAAGGCTTCCGTCCGATTCTCGAAAAGCGCCTCGGTACAAAAGAAATTAAGATGGTCTATGACATTGGCGGCGGTAAGCTGACCAAGAACATTTCTGTCCCAATTTCGGAACGGGTCAAGTTTGCAATTACCGATGATGAAATTCTCAAACTTGCTGAATGGACTTGCATCATCGAAGATCACTATTCAGAAGTACGCGGCAAGCTGTCACCGATGGATATTGAATGGGCAAAGGATGGTAAAACTGGTGAGTTGTTCATCGTTCAGGCAAGACCTGAAACTGTGCAGTCCCAAAAATCTGGCAACATTCTCAAGAATTATAAACTAAATGGTTCCAGCGACATCCTGATCACAGGTCGGGCTGTGGGCGAGATGATTGGTCAAGGCAAAGCAAATGTGATTTTGGAAGTCCATAACATCGAAGATTTCCAAGCGGGTGAAGTGCTAGTCACTAACAAGACTGACCCTGATTGGGAACCAATCATGAAAAAGGCTAGTGCGATCGTCACCAACCAAGGTGGACGTACCTGCCACGCCGCGATCATTGCGCGAGAAATGGGTATTCCTGCGATCGTTGGTTGCAGCAATGCCACAGGCGTGATCAAAACTGGTCAAGAAGTCACCATCTCCTGTGCTGAAGGTGAAGAAGGTAAGGTCTATTCAGGGCTAGTTCCCTTTGAAGTAATCGAAACTTCCCTCGATAATTTACCTACACTCTCCACTAAGATCTTGATGAATGTAGGCAATCCCGAAGAAGCCTTCGGTTTGTCCTCCATTCCCTGCGATGGCGTTGGCTTAGCGCGTATGGAATTCATCATCGCTAACCACATCAAAGCGCACCCTCTCGCCCTAATGAACTTCGATACCCTCGAAGACAAAGCGGCTAAATGGGAAATCTCGCAATTGACAGCAAGGTATGAAAACAAGGCTGACTTCTTTGTAGACAAGCTGGCTCACGGCATCGGCACGATCGCTGCCGCATTTTATCCTAAGCCTGTCGTCGTGCGGATGTCCGACTTCAAGAGCAACGAGTATGCTAACTTACTCGGTGGTCGTGCCTTTGAACCTACCGAAGAAAACCCGATGATCGGCTGGCGTGGCGCATCCCGCTACTACGATCCTAAATATCGCGAAGCCTACGGTTTAGAATGTCAAGCTCTCAAACGAGTTCGCGATGACATGGGCTTAACCAACGTGATTCCGATGATTCCTTTCTGTCGCACTCCCGAAGAAGGTCGCAAGGTGCTTGCGGAAATGGAAAAACATGGCTTGAAACGTGGCGAAAATGGATTAGAAGTCTATGTGATGTGCGAAATCCCCAGTAATGTGATTTTGGCGGATGAGTTCTCCCAAGTCTTTGACGGCTTCTCGATTGGTTCCAATGATCTCACCCAGTTGACCCTCGGCTTAGATCGTGATTCTTCCCTTGTTGCTCATATCTTTGATGAACGCAATGAAGCAGTTAAGTCCATGGTTCGCACGGTGATTCAAAAGGCAAAAGCAAACCATCGCAAGATTGGGATCTGTGGTCAAGCTCCTAGCGATTATCCTGAGTTTGCCAAGTTCCTTGTCGAGCAAGGTATTGATTCGATCAGTCTCAATCCTGATTCTGTCTTGAAGACGATGCTCGAACTTGCGAAAATGTAGAAAAAAGCGGCGCGATGCGCCGCTTTTTTTTGTGCCAAAAATCATCGCTCATATCGGTAAGCAGGTGAAGCCAATTAAACGATCTGACTTAAACCCTTGTGGCTACAAAGTGTGGCTTTTTGATGAAGTAGGGCTTTCACCCAAATCCCTATATGAGCGAAATCAATAAATATTCTTATCGTTCACTTTTATTTTTAAGCATTTTCAAGTTATAGTCATAAAACATGAAAATTAATTAAGATTGAATGAAGCGCTTATATTTTGGGGATAATTTGCAGGTTTTGCGGGAGAGCATTAACTCGGAAAGTGTTGATTTGGTTTATCTCGATCCGCCGTTTAACTCGAATGCTGACTATAACGTGATTTTTGGCGGTCGCAAGTCGGGGGATGCACCGCCACAGGCTCAGATTACGGCTTTTGAGGATACTTGGCATTGGAGCGATGAGTCGGCGCGGACTTTGCAAGCTTTGTATGATGTGAATGGGGATTTGGCGGAGTTATTAGATTTGTTGGTGCGGCGTTTGGGGCATAACGATCTGTCGGCTTATTTGGTAATGATGGCAATTCGTTTAGTCGAGCTTCATCGTGTTCTTAAACCTACGGGAAGTCTTTATTTACATTGCGATCCAACAGCTAGTCATTATCTCAAGGTCATTCTTGATGCAATTTTTGGAATTCAAAGTTATCGCAGTGAAGTTACTTGGAAACGAACAACAGCACATAACGATCCAAAGAAATATGGAGCAAATACAGATATTCTTTTGTATTACGCAAAAAGTTCTAATTACATTTGGAATGCAGTATTCACAGAACATTCTGAAGCATATAAGTCTAGATTTCGCCATATAGATTCTGATGGTAGAAAATGGACAGATGATAATTTAACAGCCAAGGGATTATCAGGAGGAGGATATACCTATGAATACAAGGGAATTACTTCTTTATGGAGATGCCCTATTGAAACAATGCAAAAGCTTGATGCAGAAAACAAACTTCACTTTACAAAAAATGGTGGAATTCGACTAAAACGCTATATTGATGAAAACTTAGGTACTCCTTTACAAGCCTTATGGGATGATATTCCACCAATTAATTCTCAAGCAAAAGAACGCTTAGGATATCCAACTCAAAAACCTTTAGCACTTTTAGAAAGAATCCTTCAAGCAAGTTCTAATGAAGGTGATATCGTTCTCGATCCTTTTTGTGGATGTGGAACAGCCCTTCATGCCGCCCAAAAACTAAACCGTAACTGGATTGGTATTGACATCACCCATCTCGCTATTTCCCTCATCGAAATCCGCCTCATATCCGCATTTCCACAAATAGAATTTGAAGTATACGGCACACCCAAAGACTTTGCCAGCGCCCAAGACCTCGCCAGACGTGACAAATATCAATTTCAGTGGTGGGCTTGCTCATTGGTCAAAGTGCCACCCTATCAAGGCAAAAAGAAAGGCGCAGATGGCGGCATTGATGGCTTGCGCTATATCTCAGACCTTGACGAAAACAAACGCGACATCAAACGTAAAATCATCGTCTCAGTCAAAGGCGGCGATAATGTCAGCGTCTCAATGGTGCGCGACCTCATCGGCACAATGTCCAACAACAAAGCCGATCTCGGATTCTTTGTTACCTTAGCCGAACCCACCAAAGCCATGATCACTGAGGCAACCAAAGCAGGATTCTATCGCGCCGCCAATGGCAAAGACTATCCCCGCGTCCAAATTTTCACCATTGAAGACCTACTCTCAGGAGCCAAGAAACCCGAATATCTCGATCTCAGCCTCGGCGACATCACCTTCAAACGCGCCGAAAAAGAAAGCGTAGTTGTCTTACGACCAGAGTTAGAATTATTTTGATTATTTATACACACTATTATGTCTAGAAGAGATACCTTACATTTTGCATTACGCCGAACTCTTGAAAAAGATGGATGGACGATTACTAGTGATCCTTTGATATTGGAACTAGGGCAAACGCTTTTAAAAGCTGATTTAGGAGCAGAAAAGCTCTTTACAGCCGAAAAAGAAGGACGTAAAATAGCTATTGAAGTCAAAGATTTTGATTCATCTTCAGCAATCAGTGAACTGGAGAAAACAATGGGACAAATTCAGCTTTACCAATGGGCTTTAGAAATCCAAGAGCCAGATCGAATACTGTTCCTAGCTATTAGTGAAACTGTATACATTTCACAGTTCCAAAGGCTAATTTTCAAATTAGCGATTCAGCGAAGTAGAATTAATTTATTAATTTTTGAACCAAATGAGGAGGTAATTATCAAATGGATAACTCACTAAAGTATTCAGAAATACTCAAAAAAACAGTCCAAGAAGCTGCAAGTGAACAGCCTAGCTTACAACCAATTAGACTTTACCCAGTTTGCGATCTGGAATCAGGACATTTTTTAGTGCTTGCCACAAGTCGGAGTAAAAAAAGTTGGTTCGATAGTATTTTGTTTCACGCTCGGCTAATCACGGAAGACAACAGCGATCGCCAAGTCATCATCGAAGAAGACAATTTTGAGGAAGGATTAGTTGATACACTCATCGCAGCAGGAATCAAAAAAGAAGATATCGTCACCAGTTGGCAACAAGCGATCGCCTATAACACCATGAATTAAGCGATTCTAAAGATGTGGCTGTGGATTTGGGACAATATCATCATGAAATCGCGATCGCGCAAATGTAAAACAGGTTTAGGTAAAATAGGTCTAGCTCATATATTTGTGAAACCATGCCCGTACCCGTAGAACAGTTACTAAATTCCGAAATACTTAAACCAGCCCGTTATTTGGGCAACGAGTTTGGCGCAGTGCATAAGCCTTGGGATCAGGCGATCGTGCGCTGGTCGCTCACTTATCCTGAAATTTATGAAGTGGGTGCGTCCAACTTGGGACATATCATCCTGTACAGCATTATTAACTCTAAAGATGGTCAGCTATGCGATCGCGCCTATCTCCCTGCACCCGACCTATCGGCAAAATTACGCGAAACTAATACAGAATTATTTGCGGTGGAATCAAAGCGATCGCTGCGGGAATTTGACATTTTAGGCTTTAGTCTCAGCTATGAGCTAGGTGCAACTAATGTTTTAGAGATGTTTGACCTCGCCAATATTCCGATGACATGGCGTGAACGTAGTGAATTGAGTATTGAGGAATGTCCATTAATTTTTGCAGGGGGACAAACGGCGACTTCTAATCCCGAACCCTATGCGGACTTTTTTGATTTCTTCGCCCTCGGTGATGGCGAAGAATTATTACCTGAAATTGGTGAAGTTCTCAAAGCTTGCAAATTAGCAGGTAAAACTCGCCGTGAAACTCTGTTAGCCCTCGCCAATGAGGTAAATGGAGTTTACGTCCCTGAATTTTATGATATGGATGAACGCACAGGCGCGATCGCTCCCAATCGTAGCGATGTTTCTCCTCGCGCCCTGCGCCGTGTTGCCACTCCGATGCCAGAACATAGCATTGGTTTAGTTCCTTTAGTGGAAACTGTACACGATCGCTTGACTATCGAAATTCGGCGCGGATGTACACGCGGCTGTCGTTTTTGCCAACCAGGGATGCTGACTCGTCCCGCCCGTGATGTCGATCCTGAGAAGGTTGTGGATACGATCGAGAAAGCGCTGCGGGAAACAGGCTATAACGAGTTCTCTTTATTATCTCTCTCTTGTTCCGATTATCTTGCCCTGCCATCGGTGGGCGTACAGATTAAAAATCGCTTCAAAGATGAACATATAACTCTCTCATTGCCTAGCCAGAGAGTCGATCGCTTTGATGATAATATCGCCCATATGCTTCGCAGTGGCGATGGTCGCCAACAGCAGGGGCTAACCTTTGCGCCTGAAGCAGGGACACAGCGTTTACGCGATGTGATTAATAAAGGCTTGACCGATGAAGAACTGTTGCAGGGGATTAAAACTGCCTATACCCAAGGTTGGGATAAGGTGAAGCTCTACTTCATGATTGGCTTGCCAACAGAAACCGATGAAGATGTAATTGGAATTGTCGATACGGTGGCTTGGTTGCAGAACGAATGTTCGGAAAAAGGGCGCAAGAAATTATCAGTTAATATCACCATTTCTAACTTCACACCCAAGCCCCATACTCCTTTCCAATGGTTCACTGTCTCCAGTGGCGAATTTGTGCGGAAGCAGAGATTATTACGCCAAGAATTTCGCCGCCTGAGTGGAGTGAAGGTCAACTATACGGAAGTTCGCATTAGTGCGATGGAGGATTTTGTCGGACGGGGCGATCGCCGTTTGGGTAAAGTTCTATATCGCGCATGGCAATTAGGCGCGGGTATGGACTCATGGTTTGAGAATACGGAGAAAGCCTTTGGGGCATGGACACAGGCGATCGCCGAAGCAGGTTTGGTCTGGGATGCGCCATCGCTAAAAATCCCCGATCCTTTACCTTGGGATCATATTGATACAGGAATTGATAAACAATGGCTGATTGAAGATTGGGAAAGGGCGATCGCGGCGCAAGTTGTTCCTGATTGTTCCTTTGGTGGCTGTTCCCATTGTGGTGTATGTGGTCCTGAATTTGGTCATAACGAAGTCATTCCCCCACCTGAAATTCCTGCCATTTCCCTAGAGAAGCCAATCGTTCCGCCTAGAGTACAGCGTATTCGCCTCAAGTTTGGCAAGCTCGGCGATATGAGTTTAATTTCCCATTTGGATCTCTATCGCTTTTTTCAAAGAGCGGCGCGACGGGCGGCGTTACCCGTTGCCCATACGGAAGGCTTTAATCCATTGCCCCGCATTTCCATTGCCAAGGCTCTGCCGCTCGGTCAAACTAGCAGTGCGGAATTTGTGGATTTTGAATTAACTAAGGTGATTCCTGTTGAGGAGTTTCAAGAACGGTTCAAAAAAGAACTAGATGCAGATTTGCCGATTTATGCGATCGAGGAAGTGCCTGTGAATGCGCCTTCTTTAGATGCGATGCTAGAGGTTGCCGAATATACGCTTACCTGTGCTTTCATCACGCCTAAAGAGCGCCATGCGGCGGATATTATGGATATGCTCGAAGGCGCGGGTTATTGTGTGCTGGCGACAACTTCGATTCAAATGCCGAAAGTCTCAAAATCTGGTCGCAATCAAATGATTGAATTACGCGATCGCATTTTCACGATTAACGTAATTAATCCTGATCCTGAACTGCCCACGATTCACTTTATGGGTAGTTGCAAGCCCGACAGCAATCTCAAGCCTGAGTATGTGATTTATATGATGAATAAGTATTTGGAAGAAGATGATGAGATCAAATTAGTCAAAGTCCATCGCGAGTCGATGCGTTAATTTACCCAAGGCATAAAAAAGCGGCGCATCGCGCCGCTTTTTTCTTATGTTTTAGCAGGAGGTAAGGACAGCTTAACGTGTAGTTCCTTCAGTTGCGAATCATCGACAGATGATGGTGCATCGGTCAATAAGTCACGGGCTTGTTGGGTTTTCGGGAAGGCAATCACATCACGGATTGAGTCGGCTCCAGAAATTAACATCACTAGGCGATCGAGTCCGAATGCTAAACCACCATGAGGCGGCGTACCATATTCAAAGGCTTCCAATAGGAATCCAAACTTCTCTTTTGCCTGTTCATCGGTGAGTCCGATCGCTGCAAATACCTTTTCTTGGACTTCACGTTTATGGATACGGATACTACCGCCGCCAATTTCTGTACCGTTAAGTACGAGGTCATAGGCTTGGGCGATCGTATTCACATCAATGGGTTGACCATCGGCGATATCTTCCGCACGGGGCGAGGTGAAGGGATGGTGTAACGCTTCTAATCTTTTCTCATCGGCATTCCACTCAAACATGGGGAAATCCGTGATCCAAACAAAGTTTAACTTGTCGCGATCGATTAGTCCCAACTCATGACCAAGGGCTAGACGTAAACGATAGAGTGATTCATTGACGATCGCCTTTTCACCAGCCCCAAATAATAGGATTGTGCCTGCGGTTGCACCCGTGCGTTCTAGAAGTTCCTTCTTAACTTCTTCAGTGATACTATCCTTGAGAGCGCCGATGGTATCAATTACACCACCTTCACGCACACGGATAAAGGCTAAGCCCTTTGCTCCATACTGGGCAACCAGATTAGATAAATCGCCACCTGGTTTAATACGGGTATTGGAAATGGCTTCATCACCACCGATTACAGGTAAAACCTTGATGATGCCGCCATTGGCTACGGTATTGGCAAAAACCTTAAATCCAGAATTGGCAAACAAATCGGTAACATTTACCAGTTCCATTCCGAAGCGCGTATCAGGGCGATCGCATCCATAGCGATCCATTGATTCAGCATAGGTGAGACGGGGGAAGTCGCCAAGTTCTACAGCTTTAACGGTTTTGAAAATGTAGCGAATCAAATTCTCATTTAACTCGATGATTTCTTCTTGGGACATGAAACTCATTTCCATGTCAAGCTGAGTGAATTCAGGCTGGCGATCGGCGCGAAGGTCTTCATCACGGAAACATCGGGCAATTTGATAATAGCGATCGCATCCACCCACCATCAGCAATTGCTTAAATAGCTGTGGTGACTGCGGCAAAGCGTACCATTGCCCAGCATTAACACGGCTAGGTACGAGGTAATCCCGCGCCCCTTCTGGAGTGGAACGGCAAAGAATCGGGGTTTCCACTTCCATAAAGCCATATTCATCTTCAAGGAAGCGGCGAATCGATTTGACCACCTCAAATCTGAGTTTGAGATTACTGGCTAGGCGATCGCCACGCATATCGAGATAACGATATTTCAGGCGCAATTCTTCTTTAATCGTGTCGGCTTCCGAAATTAAGAAGGGTAACGGTTTGCTGACGGCATTTAATAGCTCAATGGATTCTGCATAGATCTCCACTTCACCTGTGGCAAGCTTGGGGTTAAGCGACTCGTCTGGGCGCTTAGAAACTTTACCAATAATTTTAACTACATATTCATTGCGTAGATCCCCTGCGAGTTCGTAGGAGGTGGGAGTACGCTGGGGATCGCTGACGATTTGCAAGATTCCTGTGCGATCGCGCAAATCTAAAAAGATCACGCCACCATGATCCCGTCTGCGATCAATCCAACCGCACAAGCTAACTGTTTGTCCGATATGTTCGGCGTTGAGGTGACCGCAATAGTTGCTACGCATCATGATGTTATTGGCGAAACTTTAGAGAAATTAGAGAGAAAAGTAAAAACTGGAATTTTGACCATTTACTATCATACAGCGCTTTGCGCTTTCTTAAAACCCAAATAAATTTCTAAAAAGCTTGCTTTGCAAGCTTTTTAGAAATTTATTTGGAATGTCCACAACCTAAAGTCAGCTTACAGCGCTTTGTGCTGACTTAAAACCCAAAAATATTTTTAAAAGCGCTGCTTCGCGCCGCTTTTAAAAATATTTTTGTACTATCTAAAGCCTCAACAGGTTGTAATTATGGCAATCTGTGCAGACTGTCAGATTTTTTCTCTTGGGCTTCTTTATTTTGATTCCAGAGCAGCATTCCTAAAACACCATCTAGCAAGCCGCTACCGCGATCACCGCCATTGACAGCCACATCTGGCACAACGCGCACATTACCATCCCCGATCGCCTGCATGAGTTGCAGTGCTACATAGGAGTTACCACCGAGAGCATCGACACCCGCACGATAGGCATCAGCTTTCGCCTCACCCGTAACGCGGATCGCTTCCGCCTCACCACTTGCCTCTTTAACCTTGGCGCTGGCTTGCAGTTCCGCAATCCGCACACCCTGTTCCGCCGTGACGATTTCTCTTTGGATGTCAGCGAGGGAAGTTTCTCTGACTAGTTCCTGACGCTGAGTTTGGGAAATACGTTGGACTTCGTAGGTTTTGCGCTGTTCCTCTGCAATTTTGCGATCGGTGAGGGTTTGCATCAGGGTTTCGGGTGGCTCAATTTGACCTAATAAAGTATCAACGGCTTGGACATCATAGGCTTGCATTGCTGAATGGATAAAATTGGCGGCTTCGGCTTGGCGATCGCTACGGGCAATCAAGAAATCTAACACCGTGTAAGCCTGTGCCGAATTACGGAAGTAATTGCCGACGGTGGGACGCAGGACATGATCGACCAGATTTTGCATCGAGCCAACCCGTGAAATTACCCTTGGGGCATCCAGCGAACCAACATGGATAATTTGAGCGACTTCTAAATTAAAGGCAAATCCATCAATTGATCGCACATTCAAAGCTCTGAGTTTAGAATCATAACCATGCTCTTCAGTGCGATCGCTAAAGTTCAGCACAATATTAGTGGTGGGAACCAGTTCCACTTTCATAATGTGGGTATTTAAGGGATGTTTACCTGGGTAAAGCGGCTCAATCCATACGCCTTTGTCTCCAACATTGACTAAATGTCCATGAGTAAATAGAGCGCCACTGACATCATCCTGAGTTCCACCCACAAAGGAAATCACCACGCCCACATAACCGATGGGAATCTCAGTCATTTTCACCTGTTCGACCTTGGCAAACCAAGGATTGAGGTTCCATGAACCCGATAAAATCACCTGTTCCTGTAGACCACGCCGACCGCCGCCATCAATGAACAATTGAGCATTTTGGAAGTTATCATGCTCAGGAATTACGGCTCCCGCGATCGCCCCTGCCTCAATGGGAATACCATCTAAGGTGGTGACAATGCCGACCTTTTCTGTTTCCACCGAATAGAGCTTTAATTCGCTAGGCGACATTCCATTTTGAGCAGAATTTGCAGAAGTGACAATTGTAAAGAGAGCCGTATTAATTCGATAGGTTCCTGCGGTCAGAATGCCGATCTGTCTACCCTTTTCGCCATCAGCCAAAAGAAATTGTCGCGCATTTTGGAAGTTGTCACAGGAAACAGTTTTACCAAGAATGCGATCGGGAGGAATCGATTTGCCATCATTAGCAATAATTAAGCCGATTTCGCCTTGGGGAATCACGATTACTGATTCTTTGCGAATTCCATACTGCCAAGGGTAATAGCCGAAGTACCAACCAGGGGCAAGGGTATCTGCCTGATAGCCCGCTTCGCCATTGAGAGCGACTAATTGTCCAGGGGGTAAATCACCACGGAAGGAGAATTTTTTAACGACGATGCCAACTTCGCGTTCGCCGATTACAATCAACCCTAAGATCCAACCAACCTGCGGCAAAAACACAAACACAAGCACCACGCCGCCGATTACCCATACCCAGATGGGAAAGTTAAAATCTCCTGCCTGCATGGCTTGCACTGATAAAGGTGAGGCTGACTTTGAGGGTGCATCTTTTTGAGAAATTTGCTGGGCGTTGGCTACGCCATTAGCGCTTACAAGGCTTACAATGGGCAAAGCGACAACTAAGCCAAGCATGGCAATAGCCACCTTCTTAGCAAATTTCTGATTAAAACTTTGGTAAGTATCCTGAATATTGATTAACTTTTTCACGGGTAAGACCCCACTTTCAGAACTAATGCTAATCTAGCGCAGTTGTTCTGAAAGCCTCAAAATCTACTAAGAAAATTAATAAGCTGATTGTTGAGGCTTCAAGTAGTACAGAGAAATTTTTGAAAGCACGGCGGAGCCGCGCTTTCAAAAATTTCTCTGAGTTATAATTCAGCGCAAAGCGCTGTAACCTCTATGATTTCTCCAGGTATTTGGGCAACTGTTTGGGCAATTATTTTTTCTATCGTGGTCAGTGCGATCGCGATAGGAATTTTGATTTATCCATTTTTTGTACAATGGCAACGAGAACAGCTAATGGCTCAGCCATTTCCAAAACATTGGCTGAATATTGTCGAAATTAATTTGGCTATTTATAATTATCTTGATTTGGAGCAGCAAAAGCAGCTTCAGGGTTATATTCTAGTGTTTCTAAAGGAGAAACAATTTATTGGTTGTTTAGGATTACAAATTACAGAAGAGATGCGAGTTACGATCGCCGCGATCGCTTGTTTATTATTATTTGGCGATCGCAAAACCTATTTCCCTAATTTACGTTCTATTTTGGTTTATCCTAGCGCCTATGTTGTGAACGAAGTCGTGATCAATGAATCCTATGTTGTCGAAGAAAGACTTGTCGCCAGATTAGGAGAATCATGGACAAAGGATCAACTAATTCTGTCTTGGGAACAGGTGCAACATGATGCTTCCCATTGGCAAGATGGACATAATGTGGTGTTACATGAGTTCGCTCATCAACTAGATCAAGAAGATGGACAGGCGGAAGGTGTGCCAATTTTGCCGCGAACTTTGGATTATGCAGCATGGGCCAAGGTGATGACGGCGGAATATTTGCAACTATGCGATCGCATTGATCATGGCAAAAAGACGATCATCGATAGTTATGGAGCGACTAACCCTGCGGAGTTTTTTGCGGTTACGACGGAGACTTTTTTTGAGAAGCCCCAACAACTGCATCAAAAGCATCCAGATCTCTATGAACTCTTGCAAAGATATTATCGACTCGATCCTCGGCAATGGTCGATCTAGAATAGGTAACAAAGATAGCGCGGTTTTGCCGCGCTATCTTTGTTACTTTGTATCAGGACAAATCAAAACCCAAATAGTGTGAGCGGC
>DCSN01000090.1:39416-41402 GCA_002325645.1 Pseudanabaena sp. UBA1465 | reverse complement strand
GCCGCTCACACTATTTGGGTTTTATGTCCTAACATTACTGGCTATAGCTATAAATGGATAAATTATGAATGCGATCGCCATTGATTTTGGTAGTAGCAACACGGTTATTGCTCGCTGGAATATTGCTACTAATCAACCTGAAACCTTAAATTTTGATGGTCTGAATCGTCCCGCGCCTTTAAATGCGCTTGTACCATCGTTGGTATATGTCAAGAATGCTCAAGAGGCGATCGTGGAAATCGGACAGCAGGTGATCGATCTGGGCAAAGATCGACCTCAACCCAGATTATTTAATCAAATCAAGCGCCGATTGGTGGCAGATATAAAATATATTCCTAGACTAGATGGCGTAAAGGTCACACCCGAATGGGTTGGCAATCAATTTTTACGAGAACTTCTCCACAAACTGCGATCGCATCAAAATTTTCCATCCCAAATAATTTTGACGGCTCCCGTACAATCCTACGAAAAATATTTGCGCTGGCTCGAAGAATGTAGTGTCGAAATATTTACGCCCAATGTACCAACCTTAGAAACTCCGCAGATTCGGATTCTTGATGAACCAACGGCGGCGGCTCTGGGCTATGGGGCGATCGCGCCTAGTGCGTTGGTCTTAGTAATTGATTTTGGTGGTGGTACGTTAGACTTGTCTTTAGTCCGACTACCAAAGAGCGAAAATGTTGCCAAGTGGGGCGATCAGATTGGGGTCAATCGTGATGAATGGACAGAACATCAGGCGGAGGCGATCGCCAAGACTGGTTATTCGATTGGTGGTGAAGATATTGATCAATGGTTAGTTCAGGACTATTTAGAAAGCCGTGAAGATCTTACGGATGCTGGGACAGGAAATAATTCGACTATTCTCAAATTCTTAATGGAACGGATTAAACTCCAGCTTTCCGAATCAGAAATCGCTTCAGAAATATTTTTTGATATCACGACCCAAACCGCACAGGAGATTACCTATACTCGTCCTCAGTTAGAGAAATTACTGGAAAGAAAAGGCTTTTATCGAGTTCTCAAATTAGCGATCGATGAACTAATTAATCGAGCTTTTAATAAGGGAATTCTCAAAGGAGACATTAAACAGATTCTTTTAGTCGGTGGTTGTACATTAATTCCATCAGTACGTTCCTTGGTTGAATCATATTTCACGATGGGTAAAGTATATAGCCATAAGCCCTTTGAAGCGATCGCCCACGGTGCATTGATGTTGAGTCAAGGCATGAGCGTTCAAGATTATCTCTTTCATTCCTACGCCATCCGCTATTGGGATCGCCCGACGGAACAATGGAAATATCAACCATTATTTCGGCGTGGTCAGGTTTATCCGACCCGCCGTCCGATGGAACTGGTTCTCAGAGCCACGCAACCCGATCAATCGGAAATTGCGCTCACCCTTGGCGAACTCACCAGTTGCCCCCAAGGTGCAGCCGAAATTAGTTTTAATGGCGATCGCATCGTCATGCAGTTTGCTCAGCAAGCAAAGGAAACTTTTCAGCCTTTGCAAGCTGATGCTGATGGCGAAGGTGTGCCACAGGCGATCGCTAAGCTCACGCCCCTTGGTCAGCCCGACTGCGATCGGCTAAAGGTTTTATTTAGCATCAGTGAAAAGCGTGAGTTATTGGTTACAGCGATCGATCTACTCACCCAACGTCAGTTATTAACCGATTATCCCGCCGCCAAATTGCATTAAAGAGGAAGAGATTTGAAAGTCTTGCAAAGCAACACTTTCAAATCTCTTAGGATTTACGCAAAATGACTTAAAACCTGCATTGCATCGTAAGGGCAATTCATGAATTGCCCTTACGATGCGTTCTTTTGCGTAAGTCCTATATCTTTGGAAAATGGTTTATCCCACATTCCGCTCGTAATAGAAGGGTAAAATAATAGTAACTAATCAGCCCAATTGGAATGTGCTAAAAATACCGCAAAAGCCAATCTTTGTAAGCATTACAAGCATTTTATATTGAAAATATCTATTTG
>DCSN01000090.1:38958-39293 GCA_002325645.1 Pseudanabaena sp. UBA1465 | reverse complement strand
GTAGTGTTACCAGTCAAAAATGAAACTACAGATAGTGTTCTTTTTGGTCTGATTAGTTACCCCTAACTCACCTTTAGTTGCCGTATAACGGTCTAGTTGAGCCGCCACCGACAAACTTTGACTTTTACAGATCACTTTTGAACGGTCGGCTCCAACGCAGTGTTATGCCGTCTTTGCTTGTGGGATCAACTTACAGCTAGGAGTTCATCAAGCTTGTTTTTCAGGTTTGGGGATGCCATGAGAGGATTATAGACTTCTCCTGCGTAGGGTTGCCAAACATAACTAGGGCTAAAGTAGCGAAATACTGGCAATATTCCTAGCTCACGTTCGAGTGG
>DCSN01000090.1:25124-38854 GCA_002325645.1 Pseudanabaena sp. UBA1465 | reverse complement strand
TAAGTCCTAAACTCATCTACTTCAACACCAACTAGCGCGTAACGGAATGGGGGGGCAAATCGTAGGGACTGATAGAGTAAGATACCTAACTCTGTCATTAAATAAGCGCTTTCGGGACTGTCTATTCCCACCTCGCTAAGATTATTGGGTGAAACTCGACACCACCAATTTTCTTCTATGTCTTGGAATATGTCTGCGCGACATTGGCAATGGCGACCATTTGACAGTAATAATGACATTCCCTCAAAATGTTCAGCAAATTTATGGGCATTGCTTTCATCAGAACCACATTCTGCCGATAAACTAAATATCCATGCCATTTTCATAGTCTCCTATGGTTTGTGTATTTCACTAATCAACTCTTTCCCAATATTTTTGAGTGTTGGCTAATGCAGTTTCGTACTTTTCTAGAGCCATTGTAACTCTTGGCATGATGCTAACGTGAGTTGGACTATCTTGGACAGCCTGTAAATCTCCAGTGATAATGCTGTCATCAATTTGCCACAAAAAATCTTTGCCCATGCCGCCAAATTTTACTGGTTTACGAAATGTGGGTAGTGCTTCGATGGACAAAGAAACTGACATTCCTTTGGTATCTCTGATAGCAACATTTACCAAATTGCCCAACAATTTGCGCTGTGACTCAGACAACAAATAGCCTTGTTCATCTAAGCAACCTACTGGCATTTGCTCAATGTTTATATCGATATTAGGTCTAATGCCCAGCAGTCTGGCACTTCTACCGATTTTTGGTTTGCCGTTACGCTCTGCCATGCCACGATAATAAAGTTTTGCCATTTCAACAATATAAAACGGTCTACCTACTCATACTAGCGAGATCCCGCCTGACAATTTCTAGCTTTTTCTCAATGGCAATCAAATTTTTCATGATGTCACTGGATGCGGCAATCTCCTCTTCCTCTTTACGCTTGGCTTCAGAAACGAGATTGTAAATCTTGCCATAAAACTGCTCTTCAAAGTTTTTCAGCTTGTCCTTGAAATTTTTCTCACTTTCTCTAGCAATTTCAGCAAACTTACGCTGTACTTCAAGTCTGGCAGAAATTACTTTTTCGTCTATTTCTTGTTGTTTGGTCAATTTAGTAATTGCCATGATGCCGCCAGCGATCGCCACTACAGGACCAAGAAAATCAAGTAATCCACCCAGATCAAGAAAGGTTTCCGCACCTCCAAAGAATAATTCTTCAAGACCAAATAAGGTGTCGATAGCTTCTATACCCAAGCCCCCAAAAATTATTGTCGTTTCTTTACTAATATCTCTAAATGCTTCAACTTGCTCCCTTAATCTTGCCAAGTCAAAATCAGACATAGAGACTTTATTCTCTTCTGCTGCTTCTAACCTAGATTGGAAAGCAAGAAAAAGATCACTGCGTTTTAATTTATCGACTTCTTCTTGTATTGTGCGAATTTCTTCTTCAACTTTATGTTGAACAGAAACATTTGCCTCTTGAATGAACTGTCTGACATTGTTCAAGTGAAACTCAACTTTACTTTCAAGATTTTTGTCTTTGCCGATACAATCTGCTAAATGATCACCTTCTGTGATGATCTTTCCATACATATCAACTGAGATATCAGTGACATGGATAGCCAGATGTGAGCGACTTTTATCTGCTCTACGCTTTAGCCTATTCAACAACTCAAAAAATGTATCATCTTTGACTTTATCCCTGTGAATGATTGATTTAGCATCATCCAAACAACCAAGAGCAATTCTAATAGGTGTGTCTAGCTTGGCTAAAGATCCTTTATCTCGCAAGAATTTATTTAAAGTATTGATAAATTCGGGAAAAAAGCTAATCTCTTGTAACAGTTCATCATCACTATCACAACCTTCGCAATAGTCTCTGGCATCGATGAAACTTAGAGAAAACTCGTTCAAGTTATTTGGCTTCAATGCCACAGCCAAACTTTCCGTATAATTGGCAATTTTCTGATCGCTTTCACCTGCTTCATCGGACATTTTATTGACGAGGAGCATCATCTTCCATTGATATTTATTCTCATAGGCAAGCTTTTTGAAGTTAGCTACTGTGATTGAATCGAACAGCATATAGGTCAGGCAAAAAACAAGTAAGTCGGCTCTAGCGATCGCATTGTAAGTAATGTCATCATGATCTTCGCGATCAGCAAACAAGCCAGGTGTATCGATTATTTTGATGCCGTTCCAATCGTAACTAGAAGTTTTGTCTGTCGCCACATCTGAATCAATTCTGATATCACGCCTACCAGTTAGCGCAGAAATAGTGGTTGATTTCCCTGCATTGTACTGTCCTACAAATGCGACTGTGAGCGCATCAGACTCTTGCTGCCCTTTAATGTCTTGAAGCAAATTTTCTTGTAATTTGTCTAGCTCTGGAGTATCATTTTTTAGCAGAAGTTCAGAAAGCTCTTTCACAATCTGATCAACACGCAAAGAAATTTCTTTGGCTTCAAACTTTACATTAATGTCCATGATTTTAAATAGTCCTTTGATAGTTAAGGTTTAGTTTGCTGAATGGTAGCTTTTTCTTGCAAAATCTTGCTGATTTCTGCTTGATATTTGGAATCAAGAATTTTCTTGGGTGCAGTGAACTTTGGATGAAGATTGATAATGATTTCTTTACCAAAGTCACGTTGCACTGAAGAAATTACTGTTCGCGCAGTACCGATTGTTAGTCTTTCATATTTATTTTGGCAGTAGTCAACAATCCTTTTGCTATAAGCAAGGTTAAGTTCTTGATTGACTTCTTCTAACTTTTTCTTGGTAGTCAACATCTCCTTGAGAATTGACTCTAAACCATTAATCAAACCTCCAAAATAGGTATCAATAGTGCTAGAAATATTTTTGCACTGCTTCGTTAAACTATCACTAGCTTGTTTAATAACTTGAGATTCCTGCGTGTCGATCTGTGATTTCATATCTTTTTCAATCTTTTCCGCAGCCTCTCGCCGTTTATCATCGTCTGACTTACCCGAACCAAACCAAACCATTACTGTTCCCACCAAACTAGCAATTATTCCAACTATTGCTATAGGTGGAAAGACAAAGCTAATTACAGCACCTGCTAGGGCTAAAATTTTGCCGCCAATTTCCAAGGAAAATCCGTCATAGGTATTATGAATATTGAAAGAACTACCTGATAGCTTTGCCATTAACTGTAAATCCTTACCTACTTCTTCCAAAATTTCGGCAATCTCCTTGTTCTACGCTTCCCCTGCTTGTTTGACAGCTACCTCAAGGCTCTCCTGTAACTTATTACGTTCAACTTCAGCACTCCATTTTTTGCTTAGCGTTTCTCCATCATCTTTATAATTTTGGAGAGCAAAGGAGCTAGTTTTGCCTCTTAGTGATTGAAAGATAGTTTTCACCTTGTTTTGCAAAAGCCGCCTAGCATTATCTTCCTGAGAAGTTACTTCTTGCCTAACTCTGTCACGTTTTTTCTTGAGTTCACTCAATAAATGTTGATATGCCTTGATTTCAAGATTAATCTGTTCGAGTGGCATCCCAATCTTTCCTGCCGTAGAGCCAAGAAATGTTTGCGATCGCCGTATTGTTCCATTGGTAACAATCGATTCACGAATAATATTTAGAAAATCTTGTAACCTGCTTGCCTCAAGTAATTTCGTCTGAATTTCATTGTGTTCTTGCTCTTTAGACATTTGAGCCGCCAGTAACATCACAGGGATAATTTCAAAGGCGTTATTGCGATAATGTGTTTCGGCGTATGTCCGAATGCGATTGAAATGTCCTTGCAGCGTGTTATTCCCTTGCATTGCAAATAGCTTGTCAGGACTTTCTAGAAAACCTTTTAACAAACGAGAATCCCGAAGATTTCTTTTCAAATTCATTAGGATGATTAATGGTTTGGCATTAGCCTCTAAAACCTCTAAAAACTTAAATTCTGACTCTTGCACACTGTCATTAGTCACCACATAACAAATGACATCAGACTCATCAATGACACTTGCCGCAATTTCCTCGTCAGACTTTCCTTTAGGAGCGCCAATCCCAGGGGTGTCAATAATCCGAATATTTTTCCACTCATACACACGGTTATATCTAGTTGTTCTTTGCTTGCCAACACCGATCGCGTTCCAACCTTCACCCGTAACAACCGCATGAAGTGTACTTTTACCTGCTTTGGTTTTACCCATGAAGGTGATGCTAAAGTGACTCAAAGCCCTAGACTTTGCATCAAGCGATTCTCTAATTTTTTGCAACTGCTGAATAATCTTAGACTCTAAGGCTTCCTTAGTTGTGTTAATTTGCTTGATTACTTCCTTAGCGCTGCCGCTTCTGCCACCAGCCAGCAATGACTTTTGCAATTCTTGGGTTTGCCGATTAATACTTACTTGCAAGTCTTCAAGCGCTTTCTCAGTTCGCTCTAGCCTTGATTTGGCAAATTCATAATCCTCAGCTGCAATTTTGGCACATCTTAAAACGGCTTCATCATACTCAGGTCCCGCAAGTAAGACCTCACGTTGCAAACGCACAATCTTTTGACCGATCTCCGATGGCGCAGCCTCGGCAATCTTGGTGACCAAGACCTTCGGAACAAAATTTTGTGCAAATTTCACTACTTTTGCAGATCCAGACAAATCAGCTTTTTTGTTGTCTGATAAATTATTTTGTCTGTGTGTTTGGTAGTACTTTTCTGCATTGGCGATCGCCTTATCAACCTTGGTTTGTGGAAACTTCCAAATTTCAATAATTTGATCAATGACTATTTTTTCGAGTGGTGCTAGATACCCATCTGCATAAGTAACTTCTAAAATTTGAGCCAAAAGATGCGGTCGATCTTCTCTGGCAACCAATTTCGCACATTCTTCTAGCGAGAGATGGTTCTCAGATTGCGAGAAGATGTTTTCTATGGCTTCAATGGTAGCCGTGTCAGCCCCATTACTTTTGATTAATTCATCTAAATATCTGACTTCTTCGCTATGAAGTTGTTGATCTGCACAGATGATGTGAGCAAGAAGGATCAGGCTATAATTCATTTAAGTTTTAGGTAAAGCTGTTTTTGTAGATGCAAAGACTACATTGAGATCCGATCACACATAAAACAATTAGCTAAATTTTATGCTTTTACCCAACTTTATGTCCAGATCTAAATCGATCGCTTAATTATTATTTATCATTGCGATCGCCAATAATTTCTCGGAACTCATCAACAAAGTCAACCATTGTTGAGTGCCTAATCTTGGCGATAAACAGATAACTTTGACGAGCTTTTCGGTTTGGCATAACGGTCTAGTTGAGCCGCCGCAGTCAAGCTTTGGCTTTAAACATCACTTTTGATAAAGTCGGCTCCAACGCAGTGTTAGGCTTTTGGGATTTAGGAGAAAGGGATAAAAAGAACTTGTCCTTCATATTCTTCAGGTTCGCTACAACAAACAAATAGCTCTAAATCATCAATGATCTTACCAATTGGTGCTGTCGCAATCACTTCAACAACTCCAGTCATAGGTAATCCTTGATTGACGCGCTCGTATGCATACATCGTAATAGTGGCTACATCATGGGTAAGCAAGATACGCCCCTCGTTCGCTGCCCATTCCAAAATAATTAGATCATCAGTATTCTTCAACCCTACGTCTTGGACACGAACTAAATCTAGTTTAGGCAAACGTCTCATCAGACCACGCAGTATGGCTCCGTTAAAATTTTCGTCAGATAGAAGGCGCATTTAACCTCGATTCCTTTTGTAACTGACGAGTAAGCAAGCGATGCCTCAGATCGACTAAGTTGTGTTTTTGAGTAAGTTGTTGTCTGCGTTGTTTAGCTTGTTGATTGCGCTGCTCTAAATAGCTGTCAATTTCCTGACGATGGTTTAAATAATAGGCAATCGCACTGTATATGTCTTCTAAATGAAGAACTGAATACTGAATAGCGATTTCTTCAGGAGTGGAGCCATTGTGGTATGAAGCAAGTAGACTATCCAGCGTTACTCGACTTGAGCCAATACGAACACCACCTGCCTCATCCCAACGAAAAGGAGGAGATATTACTTGAAATTTGTCTGGGGCGCTCATTAGGGACATATTGCACCTGAATCGAACTTTACTAGTACATTGTAGTAGATTCTCTTGAAAAAACAAAAATGAGAGCGCCCAGTCTGTATATATCTACAAAGTTAGCGCTCTCGACAACACAATAACTATTTTTTGTACTGACACACAGTAGTTAGTACCTTACCCATCTCACTATTTTCTTGTAAAAACATTTTTCCGCCTTTCATAGTCATTTTGAGGGGTTTACTTTGACCGTTCATAACAACGGCTTGCTTGTCTTCAGTAACTACCTTAGTTTTACAACTGCCTGTAAATTGGCTAGTACTAGCTGATATACAGCCTGTTTAGGCATTAGGGGATACAATGGATAAAAATGGATAGAACAGAAAAAAGGAGAGAAAAATGACAGCATATCCACTAGATTTTAGGCAGAAAATTGTATCAGCCTACGAAGCAGGGAATACATCAATCCGTAAAATCGCTGAGAGATTCATGGTGACCAAGCGAACTGTCCACAGATTAATCAAGCAAAACAGGGAAACAGGGGACTTAACGCCCAAAAAAGTTGGCACAAAGAGATCAAGTGTCTTAGAAGCACACAAGGAAATAATCGTTGAAACAGTTGAGCAACATCCCGATTGGACATTATGGCAATACTGCGAAGAAATAGCCGAAAAAACAGGTGTTTCCGTGAGTACGGCGAGTATGTGTGGATTTCTGGCAAAACAGGGCATGACACTAAAAAAAAAGACGTTTCGCAGCGCCAAAGTTGCTACACAAGAGGTACAACAGGAGAGAGTTGATTATTGGCAAGAAGTCAAAGATGTAGCGCCTGAGAACTTAATCTTCATCGATGAGTCAGCCCTATGGGAAGGGATGGAGCGCTCAGTGGCAAGAAGTCCCAAGGGGCGCAAAGCCTTTTGTCTCAGGGCGGATTACAAAGGTCAAAAACATACCCTCATCGGTGCTATCTCAATTAAGGGGTTGGTTTGCATCAAAACAATTAAAGGTTCCATGAAAGGTCAGGATTTTGAGGCTTTTATCCGAGATGATTTATGCCCTCATCTATCGTCAGAACATGTAGTGGTGATGGACAATCTCAACTCCCATAAGTCGATCCAAGTACAACAGTTGATTACGGCTACTGGGGCAAAGCCTTTGTATTTACCTCGCTACTCTCCTGATTTCAATCCCATTGAAATGCTTTGGTCAGTACTCAAGTCATTTGTCCGCAAATTTAAGCCACCTTCTTTGTTTGCCATACAAATCGTTTTGAAAACATTCTTTCTGTTGATCGATAAATCTTTCTTCACAAACTGGTTTTCTAAGTGCTGTTATTGTATCCCTTAATAACTAAATAGGCTGTACTAGGTTGAGCAATTACTAATAAAGTACCAAATATAAAACCAGAATCGTTGGGGCGGCTTCTCCGCCCCAACGATTCTGGAAAATCTGGATTGGTATTTTATTTTCTCGCAAGTCCCTTAGCATTTATCCTTGCTCCCATTGTTCTATCCTTTTGTAGTACTTTCCTGAATAAATACTTCGCTAAAAAAGGAGTTGGTCGTCAAGAAAAAAGATAAATGGCATAAAATGCTGCCCATCCTAGTCAAAAATTGGTGGTGCAGTTGCTTGCTTAGATCTTATAAAAAAACGCAAAACTGCGTCCCATGAGAGCGCAGTTTTGTGTTTTGAGGATTCAGGAGTTAGATGGCTGAAACTCCTCGATCGCTGCCATCACATGGGTGGCATACATCAAGGCAGGTCCCCCGCCCATAAATACGGCGACCCCAAGCACTTCAACAATTTCTTCCTTAGTCGCTCCTGCACTGAGCGCAGAATTGGTGTGAAAGGCAATGCAGTCGTCACAGTGAGTTGTTACGGAGATCGCTAGAGCGATCAGTTCTTTGGTTTTGCTATCGACGACACCCGATGCTGACGAGGCTTTACTGAGGGCGTAGAAGTTTTTCATTACTTCTGGAAGCGCGGTGGAGAGCTTGCCAGTGTAAGTGCGAACCTGCTTCATTTTGTCGGCATAGGAATGATCTATTGCGGTTTCAGACATAATGCATCTCTAATTCAATTAATAATTTCAAAAAACTCTGTATGACGAAAGTTACGATCTGTGACATAAATCTGTTTTTTTAGTCACACTAGAATATTCTTAGTATATAACGTATTGGAGTTATTTTAGCTCTCTATTAGCCAAAAACTTGCACGATCTGACCACTTCTCGAATGGGTTAGGAGCTTGTGTGTGAGCCATGCATTTTGGAGGCAAATTTTTAAAATTATTCAGTTTACTCGGAGGTTCTCTAACTATGAACTGGAAACCGATTGAGAAACCAAAAGCACAGGGAACATTGCTTCCAAAAGTGTTTCCAAATTTATTGGATTACGAGGAAACTCGCAGCACGTTTTCTTGGGAGGCGATCGCTAATGAGCTAAGGAGTTCGAGCGATCGCCAAGGTATCAATATTGCTGATATTGCGATCGATCGCCATGCCACAGGTGCTAATGGCGATCGCCTTGCAATGCGCTTTATTGGCAAGGATTGGACAATTAGCGATTTTAGCTATAACCAATTGAAGTCACAAAGCAATCGATTTGCGAATGTCTTGCAAGGCTTAGGTGTGGCGAAAGGCGATCGCGTATTTGCATTAGCAGGACGGATTCCCGCGTTGTATATTGCGGCGCTCGGTACGTTAAAGAATGGCAGTGTTTTCTGTCCGATGTTTTCTGCCTTTGGACCCGAACCGATTTATCAACGGATGGAACGTGGTGATGCCAAGGTATTGATTACTACGCAATTGCTTTACAAGCAGAAAGTTGCCATGCTGCGATCGCGCTTACCAAAGTTGCAATATATTCTATTAGCTGATGCTGAAGAAGATGTTGACGAAGGGCTATTGTCATTGCCAAAGCTGATCAGCGCGGCGGCTGAGGAGTTTAGCACTGTCGCCACTGCGCCAGAGGATATGGCACTGCTCCACTTTACCAGTGGTACAACGGGAATGCCGAAAGGAGCCATTCACGTTCATCAAGCGGTCTATATGCATTACATGACTGCAAAATATGTCCTCGATCTACATCCCGATGATATCTATTGGTGTACTGCCGACCCTGGTTGGGTCACAGGCACTTCCTATGGCATCATCGCGCCGCTTACGCATGGGATTACCAGCATCATTGATGAAGCGGAATTTGATGCCGATCGCTGGTATCGTATTCTGGAAACTCAAAAAGTCAGCGTCTGGTACACGGCTCCCACCGCAATTCGGCGCTTGATGCGAATGGATATCGAGCCGTGCCAACAGTACGATTTGAGTCATTTACGGCTAGTTTGTAGCGTTGGTGAACCGCTTAATCCTGAAGCTGTGGTTTGGGGTCAAGAGAAACTAGGATTACCAATTCACGATAATTGGTGGCAAACGGAAACAGGTGGTATTGCGATCGCCAACTATGCTTCAATGGATATCCGTCCTGGATCGATGGGTCGCCCTTTGCCCAGTATCGAAGCGGCGATCGTGCGGCGACATGAAGATGGAACCTTAGAAGCGATCGACAAACCAAATATGGATGGCGATCTTGCCCTACGTCCTAACTGGCCTTCCATGTTTCGCGGCTATCTTCACGATGAGGCGCGTTATCGTAAATGTTTTGTCGGTGATTGGTATATCACGGGCGACTTAGCGATGCGCGATGAAGATGGCTATTTCTGGTTTGTCGGTCGTGAAGATGACATCATCAAAACCTCTGGACATATGGTCGGTCCTTTTGAAGTGGAAAGCGCCTTAATGGAACATCCTGCGGTAGCGGAAGCAGGTGTAATTGGCAAACCAAATCCCACAATTGGTGAACTGGTGAAAGCCTTTGTATCGTTAAAACCTAGCTATCAACCAAGTGAATCGTTGCGGCTGGAATTAATTGGATTTGCCCGCCAAAAACTAGGATCGGCGATCGCGCCCAAGGAATTGGAATTTCAAGATAATTTACCCAAAACCCGCAGTGGTAAAATCATGCGCCGCTTGCTCAAAGCCCGCGAACTCGGTTTACCCGAAGGCGATTTATCAACATTGGAGACAAACTAATGAAGAATAAAACGGCTGTGGAGTCGCATTCTCTCCCAAAATCGGCTCCTACTAATTCTATAGATCCCAAGCAAGCAGAGCATTTGCGCGATCTCCTTCAACAAATGTTGCGGATTCGTCGCTTTGAAGATAAATGTGCAGAACTCTATAGCGCCATGAAAATTCGTGGTTTCCTACATCTTTACAATGGTGAAGAAGCGATCGCCGTTGGGGTGATGCAGTCATTAAAGCCCGAAGATGCGATCGTGGCGACCTACCGCGAACATGGTCAAGCTTTAGCGCGAGGCGTTCCCATGAATGTGGTGATGGCAGAAATGTTTGGCAAACTAGAAGGTTGCTGTCGCGGTCGTGGTGGTTCCATGCACCTATTTCATAAAGAGAGTCACTTTTATGGCGGTAATGCGATCGTTGGTGGTGGCTTGCCCCTTGCCGTAGGACTTGCCCTAGCCGATAAAAAACTCGGCAGAAAGCAAGTCACCTGTTGCTTCTTTGGTGATGGAGCCGCCGCCGAAGGTGAATTCCATGAAGCAATGAATCTGGCGGCTCTGTGGAAAGTTCCGCTTCTCTTTGTTTGTGAAAACAATCTCTATGCGATGGGAACGGCGATCGAGTTTTCCCATTCAGTCAACAACTTCACCGAAAAAGCTAAAAGCTATGGCATGGAGAGCGTCTCTGTGGATGGGATGGATGTTTTGGCAGTGGAAGAGGCGGCGCAAAAGGCTGTGGAATTTGTGCGCGATCGCCTAAAGCCCTTTTTCTTAGAATGTCGCACCTATCGCTTCCGCGCCCATTCGATGTTTGATGCGGAGCTATATCGCGACAAAAAAGAAGTGGAAGCATGGAGACAACGTTGCCCGATCACTACTTTGACCCAAAAATTACAATCTCAAGGTTTATTGAGCGATCAAGATCTCGCCACCATGAAAACCTCGATTGATCGGGAAATTGAAGCGGCGATCGCCTTTGCGGAAGCGGGGACTTGGGAGCCGATAGAGGACTTAACCCGCTTTGTTTATTCTCAATCAAATCCTGAATCAAATTCTGAGCTAAATTCTGAAATGACCACCAGCGATCGACAAGCGAGGGTGTTATGAACGCATTTACAGATCTTTTTATAGAAGCCATGCCAAATGTGGCAACGAGTGAGGCTAATGGTAAAGTATCACCAAAAATCCATATCTCTTATCGTGAAGCTGTCCGTGAAGCGATGCGCGAGGCGTTACAAAAGGACGATCGCGTGTTCTTGATGGGTGAAGATGTGGGACGCTATGGCGGTGCTTTTGGTGTGAGCAAAGGAATGTTGCAAGAATTTGGTGCTGAGCGAATTCTCGATACGCCTTTGAGTGAATCAGGCTTTACGGGTGCAGGTATCGGTGCAGCCATCAATGGAATGCGTCCGATTGTGGAAGTGATGACCGTAAACTTCAGTTTGCTTGCTGCCGACCAGATTCTCAACAATGCCGCCACTTATTTACATATGTCGGGCGGACTTTTCAATGTGCCGCTAGTAATTCGCATGGGAACGGGCGGCGGCAAACAGTTAGCCGCGCAACATTCCCATAGTTTGGAATGTTGGTATGCCCATATTCCAGGGATTAAAGTGCTAGTGCCTGCGATGTTAGAAGATGCGCGAGGAATGCTCTGGACGGCGTTGCAAGATCCCGACCCAGTGCTGATCTTTGAGAATACTCTGCTCTATAACATGGAGGGTGAAATCGCCGCCGATGCAGGAGCCGTGAATATCGATCGCGCCGCTATCCGTCGCGAAGGTCACGATATCACTTTAATTAGCTACAGCATGAGTCTATTTAAAACCTTGGAAGCCGCCGAAATCTTAGCCAAAGAAAGCATCGAAGCCGAGGTAATCGATTTGCGAACCTTGCGTCCCCTTGATGATGCTACGATTTGCGCTTCCATTACTAAAACTCATCGGGCGGTAATTATTGATGAAGGTTGGCGCAGTGGCAGTATTTCCGCCGAGATTAGCGCTCGGATTATGGAACAAGCTTTTTATGAGCTTGATGCCCCCGTTGAGCGAATTTGTGCGGTGGAAGTTCCCATTCCCTATGCTAACCATTTAGAGCAAGCCGCACTTCCACAGGTGGAAACGATCGTGAAAACTGTACGCAGGATGGTGACAAAACATGGCTGATTTTTGTATGCCGAGTCTAGGCGCAGACATGAGAACTGGCACGCTGGTTGAGTGGCACGTCAAACAGGGCGATCGCTTAAAACATGGTGACATCATCGCCGATGTCGAAACCGATAAGGGCATCATGGAGATCGAAATCTTTATGGATGGCATTGTCGAGGAACTCTTGCTAGAAAAGGGAACCAAGGTTCCTGTGGGTACGGTGATGGCGAAAATTCTCACTGAAGATGCTGCCAAAACTGAAGTCGGGTCAGTCCCTTCTGCTACACCTACGCCAACTACTCCGCCAGAAATCTCTAAAGAGATTCCTAAAGAGATTCCTAAAGAGATTCCTAAAGAGATTCCTCTAGCGACACCTGTAGCTGCGATCGCTCAACAAGAACGTTTGCGCGTCTCTCCCGTAGCCCGCAAACTAGCGACGGAACTGGGCGTAGATTTAAGCAAAGTCCAAGGCAAGGGCGCTGACGGGGCAATTCAACAGGCGGATATCGAACGCGCCGCCGCGTCTCAAGTTCAGTCAGTTACGGAAAAGCCAGTTACGGAAAAAACACCTGCAAAATCTAGCTCAACCAGCGATTTTCAAGCAGGAATGCGACGGGCGATCGCTGCCGCCATGTCCTTAGCAAATCGCGATATTCCCCATTACTATCTCGAAACTCGCATTGACATGAGCCATCCTTTGCAATGGCTAGAAGCCGAAAATCAAAGGCGATCAATCAAAGATCGGATTCTGCCCGTTGTGCTGCTGATTAAAGCTGTAGCGCGATCGCTAGTCGATGTTCCCGAACTAAATGGCTATTGGATCGGCGATCGGCTTGAAGTTCAAGAAGGCATCCATATCGGTTTTGCGATTTCATTACGACAAGGCGGCTTAGTTACCCCCGCAATCCACCATGCCGACCTAAAAACCCTTGATGAATTAATGACATCGATGCGCGACCTGATTGCCCGAACTAGAAGCGGACATCTTCGCAGTTCTGAACTATCCGATGCCACGATTACGCTCACAAATCTAGGCGATATCGGTGTGGAAAAGGTCTATGGTGTCATCTATCCGCCTCAAGTGGCGATCGTGGGTTTTGGCAAAATCGCTGAACAACCTTGGGCAGAGCGTGGCATGGTGGGCGCTCGTCCTGTGGTGACAGCCACGATCGCTGGCGATCATCGGGCCACTGATGGCATGGTGGGCGCTAAATTTCTGCAAGCTTTGAATGTTCATTTACAAGACATTCAAAATCTTTAAGAGATCCCCCTCAATCCCTTTTAAAAAGGGGAAGAATTTAATTTCCCCTTTTTGAGGCTACGGTGTATACACAAGTCAACTGTCTACGTTTGAGGGTTTAGATCCCCCTCAGTCCCCCTTAAAAAGGCTACCGTGTACACACAAGTTTCTCTATCTACGTTTCAGGGTTTAGATCCCCCCCAGCCCCCCTTAAAAAGGGGAGAGAATAAATTAAATTTTCTTCTTCCCCCTTT
>DCSN01000090.1:23718-25076 GCA_002325645.1 Pseudanabaena sp. UBA1465 | reverse complement strand
GATCATTAGTAACTCGCGCTATAGCTGACAACTTGTGTGTACACCGTAGCTTAAAAAGGCGGAAGAATTAATCAAGCCCCCCTTTACAAGCGGAATTCAGGGGATCTTTAGTAACTTGTGCTATCGCTGATAACTTCTGTTTCTAAGTTCCAACTCAATTTAGAGGTGATTCCCAATGACTGCTCCTAGCGAAACTGCAATCAAAGAAACGATCTTCAAATTGTTAGGCAATATTGCCCCTGAAGCCGATCTTGAAGGTCTGGATGATAACGAAGATATTCGCCAGACTTTAGGAATTGATTCCTTTGATTTTCTCAATTTGTTGATCGGACTCAGCGAAGAATTCAAAATCGAAATTCCTGAATCTGACTATGGTAAGTTGACCTCTCTCAAGGAGATGATTGCTTACATCACAAAATTATAGTCGTAGTCACCTGTATTAAGACAAATCAAAACCCAAATAGTGAGAGGCGGCGCATTGCGCCGCCTCTCACTATTTGGGTTTTATGTCCTAACGAGAATGGCGATCGCGATAACTAGTAAATTGGAATCCTGATTTTATTTTACAAGTAAGCGATCGCGACTAAACTCAAAGCCTCGGTCCACTCGACGATCGCGCCGTAAGTATCGCCAGTTTGTCCACCAAGTTGACGGTTAAACCATGCACCGATTAGCCACGCAAAACTAAAACCAATCGCGGTTAAGCCGATTCCTAAATAAAGTGATTTGCAAATATAGGCGATCACCAAATTACCCATCGTTAACAAAATTGCCACTAGCCAAACTTGCCAATGATGTAAATCCTCTTGATGAAATTTGCCCTTACCGATCGCTTTGAGATAGGGATAAGCCATAATGGCGCGTAACTGTCCCCACCTTGCCCAAGCCCAGACACTAGCTAAAATCCAAAAGCGGTGATCTTTAATCGCGGCAAGGGCGATCACTTTGAAGAGCAAAATCGCGATCGCCGCCATTGCTCCAAAGGCTCCCGTATGACTATCTGACATCACCTCAAGGCGACGCTCTGGATCGGTTACGGCAAGCCCATCGGCGGTATCCATTGCCCCGTCGAGATGCAAGCCCCCTGTAATTAAAAGTCCGAATAAAATCGTGAGCAGCGATCGCAGATAAATTAATTCTAGTGCAGGTTTGATTATGCTTAGAGTCAAGTCTAGAGAGGCGATCGCGCTGCCAATCAAAATGCCGATTAGTGGCGCGTAGATAGCAATTCCCCGAAAATCTAGGACACTTTGCATCCGCAGAGGTAAACAGGTGTAAAAAATTAAGGCTGCTTGAAACTTCCGCCAGTACTGCATTTGCGTAAAATCCTATAAAAGAACCAGAATTTTTAGTGGCAC
>DCSN01000090.1:14151-23652 GCA_002325645.1 Pseudanabaena sp. UBA1465 | reverse complement strand
GTGCCACTAAAAATTCTGGTTCTCTATTTTACTGTGCGTCCCTAAACTGTCATCCAGAAAAATTTTTAAAAGCGGCGCATCGCGCCGCTTTTAAAAATTTTTCTGGGTTTCAAGTAAGCGTAAAGCGCTGTAAAACCGAATAAATGAATTGCAGCGCTTCGCGCCGCAAACTTTAACACCTAAGAGAGTTATAAGTGAGTTTGCGGCGCTTTGCGCCGTAAACTTTAACACCTAAGAGCGTTTTCGATTAGAAAAAGATTAGCTAGGATAGTGGTAATAGTTTTTTGCATTGAGAGTTTGCGTAGAGAGCATGGTAAAACAGCGTCGGATTTGGTCTTGGCTCGTAATTGGTTTAGTGACGATCGCTTTGCAGTTTTTCTGGATTGGCGGCGCAAATGCTGCGGTTACAGACTATTTGCAAGAACAAAAATTTCTAACTAATGTTTGGCAAATCGTCAATCGTTCCTATGTGGACGCTGATTTTAATCATCAAAACTGGTACAAGGTGCGCCGCCAGTTTATCAACCGCAAATTTAATAGTCGAGAAGATACCTATGGGGCGATTCGAGAAATGCTGGCGACCCTTGATGATCCTTTCACCCGTTTGCTAGAGCCAGATAAGTTCAGAAGTATGCAAACTAGCACATCGGGCGAATTAACAGGCGTGGGGTTACAAATCGCCGTTGATGAACCTGATAATCGGGTGACGGTGATCGCCCCGATTGAGGGATCGCCTGCGGATGCGGCGGGTGTGCGATCGCGAGATCGCATTGTCGGCATCGATAATATTCCCACTAAGGGCTTGACCCTCGATGAATGTGCTACCAGAATGCGTGGGGCGATCGGTTCGGCAGTAAAGCTCAGTCTAGAACGTCCTATTGCTGATGGTAAAAGCTTTGAAAAGCTGGATGTGTTGATTAAGCGCGATCGCATTGCGGTCACACCGATTATTGCCAAGCTCAACCAAGAGGAAAATCACAAAGTTGGCTATATCCGTTTGAATCAGTTCAATGGTAATGCAGCAACGGATATGGAAAAGACCCTCAAGCAATTCAAATCCCAAGGAGCCGATCGCTATGTTCTTGACCTGCGCGGAAACCCAGGGGGGCTATTTGATGCAGGGCTACAAATTGCGCGGATGTGGATTCCTGAAGGAACTGTCGTTTATACCGTAGACCGTCATGGGGTGCAGGAGAGTTTTGAGGCAAAGGGAGCCGCCATTACCACCGATCCGCTAGTGGTGCTGACCGACGGTGGCTCGGCGAGTGCGAGTGAAATTTTGGCGGGAGCGTTACAAGAAAACGATCGCGCTCAACTTGTCGGCACAACTACCTTTGGTAAGGGATTAATTCAATCTCTCTATGAATTGGAAGATGGCGCAGGTTTAGCGGTGACGATCGCGAAGTACGAAACTCCTAAACATCACAATATCCATAAGCGCGGCATCATTCCCGATGTCGAAGTTTCCCTTACTGAACCGATTAGCCGTAAGCAACTTGGTACTCAGGAAGATCCGCAATATGTGGCGGCGCTATCGGTTTTAGATGGCAAGTATAAAACGATGGTCGCCAAGTCTTAAAAGACTTTGCCCTATAAAAAAGACGATGCAAAGCATCGTCTTTTTTATAGCTGGCGACAACTATATAATCAAAATAATCAAAATAATCAGATCCTCTTTGCTGCAAGCCGATGTTGAATTTCTAGATAAACCAACAAAGCATTTACATCCGCAGGATTTACGCCACCGATTCGGCTTGCCTGTCCAATTGTCATTGGGCGGATTTTGCTTAACTTCTCCCTCGATTCTTTAGATAGAGTCTCGATCGCATTGTAATTAATGTCTGTCGGCAACTTGCGATCGCTATGTTTGGCAACCTCCTCAATTTGGTGTTCTTGGCGTTGGATATAGCCCACATACTTCACCTCAATTTCCGCCGCCAGTCGCTCAAAACGATTGAGATTAGGATCAGCTAAACCGTAATGAATTAACTCAGCATAGTTAAATTTAGGACGACGCAACAGATCGGACAGCGTAATTGCACCACGAATTGCTTCACCTGTTTCCGTTGTGATTCTTTGCCCAAGCTCATCCTTTTCCTTAACGCGAGTTCCATTGAGGCGTTGTACTTCCGCATGAACGCGCTCTTGTTTATCACAGAACAATTGCCAACGGCGATCATCAACTAAACCAATCTCGCGACCGATGGGAGTAAGTCGGCGATCGGCATTGTCCGATCGCAAAATTAAGCGATATTCGGAACGACTGGTCAGCATCCGATAGGGTTCGCGTAGTTCCTTTGTACAAAGATCATCAATCAAAGTGCCGATGTAGCTACTGGCGCGTGGCAGTACCACCATTTCTTTACCCTTGGCAAATAAAGCCGCATTCATTCCCGCCACTAATCCCTGTGCCGCCGCTTCTTCATAGCCCGTAGTTCCATTAATCTGACCCGCACAAAATAGCCCTTCGATTAATTTGGTCATCAAAGTCGGATAGCACTGAGTCGCAGGAATGTAATCATATTCCACAGCATAGGCGGCGCGGAGCATATGACAATTCTCTAAACCAGGGAGAGTTCGCAACATTTGTAATTGAATATGCTCAGGCATTCCCGTAGAGAACCCTTGAATATACAGTTCAGGAATATCACGACCTTCAGGTTCAATAAAAATTTGATGGCTCTCTTTATCCGCAAAGCGCACAATTTTATCTTCGATACTTGGACAATAGCGCGGACCTTTGGCATCAATAAAACCGCCATACACAGCCGTAAGATGTAGATTTTCGCGAATGATGCGATGGGTTTCCGCAGTGGTGCGGGTTAAGTAACAATTCATTTGCTCTCGTTCCACCCACGCGCTCGGATCGAAACTGAACCAGTTATGCTCCGTATCCGAAGGTTGGACTTCCATTTTGCTATAGTCCACACTGCGGCGATCGACCCGTGCGGGTGTTCCTGTTTTAAGGCGATCGGTGACAAAGCCCAAGGCATTCAGGGTTTCTGTCAATCCCTCAACCGCAAATTCTCCCGCCCGACCTGCGGACATGGAGCGATTGCCCACCCAAATTTTGCCATTAAGAAATGTCCCTGTAGTTAAGATGACGGCTTTGCAAGCATAGCCCACGCCAAATTGAGTTTCTACGCCAATTATTCCTTGGTTATGATCGAGCAGAACATTAATTACGGTTCCCTCACGCACCGACAGATTCGGCTCATTTTCAACTACCACCTTCATTTCGGCGGCATATTCGCGCTTATCAGTTTGCGCTCGCAACGCCCAGACTGCGGGGCCGCGTGAACTATTGAGAATCCTTTTTTGTAAATAGGTGCGATCGGTGATTTTGGCAATTTCGCCACCAAGGGCATCGACTTCATGGACGAGTTGCGATTTGGCGGGACCACCGACGGCAGGGTTACAAGGTTGCCATGCGATGCGATCGAGGTTAAGGGTGAGGAGTAAGGTTTTGCAGCCCATGCGTGCGGAGGCGAGGGCGGCTTCACAGCCTGCATGACCTGCGCCAACGACCACCACTTCAAATTCATCAAGGAATTGGACTTGATTGGCTGAATTTATTGAATTATCCTTTATTTCGCTCATTGCCTGACAGACCTAACCAACAAAACCCTATTCTAATCTAAAAAGTAAAAGGGACGCATCGCGCCCCTTTTACTTTTTGGACTTACGCAAACAGACTTGAAACCTGCATTGCATCGTAAGGGCAATTCATGAATTGCCCTTACGATGTTTTTTTTGCGTAAGTCCTTTAGCTATAAAGATCCCTATCCTATAGACTCAGATGCTGAATTACTGTATTTACATCCTTATCGCCCCGTCCAGAACAGTTAATGATAATGCGCTGATCGGGGGTTAGTTGTGGGCAGAGGGTTTCGAGATAGGCGATCGCATGGGATGTCTCCAAAGCAGGAATAATTCCTTCTAAACGCGATAGACGCTGGAATGCATCAAGAGCTTCTTGGTCGGTGACGCTGTAATATTCGGCACGCCCCAGATCCTTGAAATAGCTATGCTCAGGTCCGACTCCAGGGTAATCCAAACCTGCACTGATGGAATGAGCTTCCTGCACCTGTCCTTGCTCATCTTGGAGGAGATAGCTCATCGCACCATGCAACACACCCACACGCCCCAGAGTCAAGGTTGCTGCGTGAAATTCAGTATTTATACCTTTGCCTGCGGCTTCTACACCGATCAATCGGACGGTCGGCTCATCCACAAATTCATGGAATAAACCCATCGCATTCGAGCCACCACCCACACAGGCAAGGAGAATATCGGGTAAACCACCCCATTTTTCTTGGCTCTGGCGGCGGCTTTCTTTGCCAATCACGGCATGAAAATCGCGCACAATCATCGGATAGGGATGCGGACCCGCCACGGAACCGAGAATGTAATGGGTATCAACTACATTAGTCACCCAGTCGCGAATTGCCTCAGAAGTGGCATCCTTGAGCGTGCCAGTACCCGCTTCTACGGGGCGTACTTCCGCACCCATGAGTTTCATGCGAAAAACATTGAGGGATTGGCGCTCCATGTCCTGCACACCCATATAAATCACACATTGCAACCCAAAGCGGGCGCAAACTGTGGCAGTTGCAACTCCATGCTGTCCTGCCCCTGTTTCCGCAATTACCCGCTTTTTGCCCATACGGATCGCCAGCAAAGCTTGAGCTAAAGCATTATTAATTTTATGTGCGCCTGTGTGGTTGAGGTCTTCGCGCTTGAGGTAAATCTGGGCAGTCCCGTAATGCTGTGTCAATCGCTCCGCAAAGTATAGGGGGCTAGGTCTGCCCACATAGTCCCGCAAATAGCCATCTAGCTCGTTGTTAAAATCTGGATCGTTTTTGTAATGATAAAAAGCGGCTTCTAGCTCAGTAAGAGCGCTCATGAGGGTTTCGGGGACATATTTACCGCCAAAGATACCAAAACGTCCTAATGCGTCGGGACGGTTGGGGATTGCGGGCTGTGGGGTTGGTTTGGGGGCGATCGGCGTTGTGGTCATTGCGGTGAGTCTTGACTGATGAGTTAGCTACTTAATTACTTGGTTGGTGCGCTTGTGGCACTGTAGTTAGAATAACAAAATAGTTATAGCTGTTGCCAGTCTTGACTACAAAACCCAAAGCAACGCAATTCGCTTCTGGGTTTTGCTAGATGTGTGTCGAAATATATTATTAAGTTAACTTTGGTTTCATTCTTGAATTAGAAGGCAAATCCAATTTTATTCTGTATAGGTATAGGGGATTTATCGAGAGACCGTTACAGACTGTTGTTGCACTAGATCCAAATCAGGTAAGTATATTTACGGAATTAAGGGGTTAGAAGATTATGCTAACGATGAATCGGACTTTGGATGAGAAGGTTAATGATGTTGAGCATGTTTATCTCACTGATAGCGATCTATTTAATTTAGAACGTTTTGCTAACGGATTTTCCTTGCGGGTGAAAACCTATAACTTGCTGCGCGATCGCGCCGATGAGATTACACTAAAGACGCTGAAACTTTTGGCACAGCAATATCCTGAGCTAGTCCAGAAGCAGTTAGCGCGGTGTAAATATGACATGAATAATATGGTTCGCTACGCATCATTATCGATATTGCGTGATGATGAGCTTTTCTTTCGGGAAACCTTGATGGATTGGTTGGCAAATATTATTAATTCCTATCAGGTTGGGAAGGAATGTTCTACAGCTTATCGCTTATTCCAAAATGTGGTTGATGAAATACTGCCATCGGAAAGCGCCGCACTGGTCAAGCCTTATTCAGATTTAGCTATTTCTGCGTTACTCAACGCCTAATTGCCAAGTTAGACAATACAGGCTATAGAGGATTGATTTCCGAGACTTTAATTAATACTAGGTATTAATAGATTGATTGACGAGTGTTTTAGCCCTTTTTAGGGATTTTTGGGAGAAGTTGTTATGGATACGCATACCGCCGTTACCGTTGATCGCAATTCTACAGAGGCAGAGCGCCTAACAGCTCTCCACCAAATTTATGCTCAAGTGCTAGAGCGCCAGCCCTATGATTATGAGCGGAAGGCGATCGCCAAGATTGAGAAAGACTTTCTTAAGGGTAAGCTCGGAGTCCGTCATTTTATTGGCGAACTGGTCATGTCGCCAGTTTATCTCAACAGTTTTTATCATGATTGCTCAAACCTTAAATTTGTGGAGTGGAGCTTTAAGCATGTCCTTGGTCGAGCACTGCGGGGCAATGAGGAAATTGCCAAGCATATGAATTTGCTGATGATGGAGGGGGTATCGGCATTTTTTCATGAAATCCTTGGTTCTGAAGAATATCGCAAGTCCTTTGGCAGTTTTACGGTTCCCTATGTCCGTGATGTCAAATTTTATGACTCACCTCGCAACTATCTGCAAACCAAACTCTTGCAACATGAAAATGTGGGTCAACGCGGCAAGGTCGTGCCTACCATCTATTGGCAAAAGTTGGGGCTTGACTGTGAAACAGGTTCCTGTGTGATGCCCGAAGAAATGCAGCACAATCCTGAAGCGGTTAGCCATTCTGTCCATAGTGCCAGCGATCGCCAAAATGCCCTTGCTCAAATCTATGCTCAAGTGCTAGAGCGTCAGCCCTATGCTTCTGAGCGTAAGGACATCGCGCATTTAGAAAATAATTTTCTAGTGGGTAAGTTGGATGTACGCCATTTTATTGGGGAATTGGTGATGTCAGAGCTATATCTAGATAGTTTCCATCATGGCAGTTCTAATTTGAAGTTTATGGAGTTTAGCTTTAAACATCTCCTTGGTCGCACTCTCCATGACAAAGAAGAGATTGGTCTTTATACAGATATTCTCACCAAACAAGGTGTAGCAGTTTTCTTTCATAAAATCTTTGATTCCGAAGAATATCGCACCGCTTTTGGCTGTCATACGATTCCCTATGTGCGTGATGTCAAATTTCATGACTCGCCTCGTAACTATTTACAAAGTGATTTGGTTCAACATGAGCATATTGGACAGAGGGGCAAAGCTGTTCCTAGTCTTTATTGGCAAGAGTTGGGCATGGATTGTGAAACGGGAACCTGTGTCATGCCTGATGATGTTAATGCTGATAAAAATGCTAAAAAAACTGTAGCTGGGCAATTTGAAGAGAAAGTCGAGGAAAAAGCACCTGTTTCGCGATCGCTTAATGAAGAGATCGAAGAACTTTTACAGATGATGCAAAACAGCGATGCGAGACAAGTTTTACAAAATATGAATGAAAAACAGCGATCGCTGCTTCGCGATTTAGCCAAATAAAAACAGAAAGGGGCAATTCATGAATTGCCCCTTTCTGTTTTTGCGCTGTAAAATTGTTGGGTAGCCGTCACAAAACCCAAGTAAGAGTTGTGGCACTTCGCGCCACAACTCTTACTTGGACTTATAGCGATAAAAACCATGGAAAGAGTCTTACAAGAAATTGGGCGATCGCCTCTGATTGTTGCCGAGATTGCCATTGGCTTTATGCTGTTTTGGCTTGGACAGTTTGTTTATCAAAAGCTATTTCGCCGCCAGCTTGAATTGAATATTGAATTATTTGTGCGTGATAACTCAGCAGTTGCCTTGGCTCTGGTTGGCTACTATCTGGGTATTGCGATCGCCCTGAGGAGTGCGCTTAGCAAGTCAATTTTAGGTTGGCAAAATACTTTGAGCAATCTTGTTTTATATGGGCTATTGGTGATTGGGTTAATGTGGATTGGTGCAGTTGTCTGCGATCGCTTGATTTTGCGACGCTGTGACAGTGCGCGAGAAATTCGCGAAGAGCGTAACTTTGGGGCGGCGGCGCTTGAGTCAGGTTGTCACGTTGCCAATGGCATTATTATCAGTTCCACCATGGGCGGCGATTCGGGAACTTGGTTAGTCGGTCTAGCTAGTTATGCGATCGGGTTAACGACTTTAGTACTTGCCAGTTTTTGTTATTCCGCGATCGCTGGTTATGACGTATTTAAGGCAATTCAAGAACATAATAATCCTGCGGCGGGAGTTGCCTTTGCGGGTTTACTAGTGGCGATCGGTAATGTGGTGCATGTGGCCTTTTTGCCTGAGTTTGAGAATTGGGGCATTAGTTTTATGTTGTATGTCCTAGCGATTCCCTTTGGGCTATTGATGCTTGTGCTGATTCGCTGGGTTGCCGATCTAATTCTTGTGCCAGGGGTCAAAATTTCCGATGAAATTGTGCGCCAAGAAGTTCCTAATCTTGGGGCAGGGTTGATTGAGGCTTTTGCCTATATTGCAGGTTCTTTATTAATTGCTTGGAGCCTCTGAAAGTATGCGGGTTAAGAGAGTCCGCCCCTGTTGGGCGGATTCTCTTAACCTAGTATCTGGCTATAGCCTATAATCGAAAAGTAATTATTTATGGTTTCGATCTAGGTGGCACTTAAGTTTAAATTTGCGATCGCCTCGGATTTGCACATTGCATTGCCCCACACGATTTGGCAACATCCTGCGCGATTTCATCTTGTCGAGTACAGCATTCCTGCATTTGAAGAGGTGTTGTCCCATCTGTCTACCCTAGATTTAGATTTTTTGCTATTACCAGGGGATCTGACCCAGCATGGCGAACCAGAAAACCATCAATGGCTGGCGGATAGACTAGCAAAACTACCCTATCCTGTCTATGTGATTGCAGGAAATCATGATGTTCCAAAGGTCGAAACCTTTGATCAGTTTACGCCGCACTACACTAAATTTGGCTTTAAGCATGGAATTAATGAACCGCATAAACTCTATTATGAATCCGAAGTATTACCTCATGTGCGCTTAATTGGCTTAAATTCTAATCTCTTTGATGATCAAGATCAGCAGATTGGATGGATTGATCAAGAACAGTTGGATTGGTTGCAAACAGTTCTCGATCGCAAGGATTATGAATTGAACTTAGTGACGATCCATCATAATGTGCTGGAGCATATGCACGATCAGTCGCGCAATGCCCTTGGAAAGCGCTATATGCTTGGTAATAATGAGCAATTATGCGAAATTTTACATAGAGCAAATGTGAAGTTAGTCTTTACAGGACATCTTCATGTGCAAGATGTCGCCTATAGCGATCGCTACGATCTCTATGACATCACCACTGGCTCACTGGTCAGCTATCCCCATCCTTACCGCGTTCTCAATTATATTTCCGATCAATTAGGCGATCGCCTCGAAATAGAATCTTTTCGAGTCAAATCAATTCCTGACCATGAGGATTTCTTACATTTCTCGCGAGAATGGATGGGAAACCATTCACATCCCTTTGTATTGCGATTACTAACACATCCACCCCTAAATCTGCCCCTAGAAATCGCCGAAACCCTCACCCCTGACTTGCGCTATTTTTGGGCCTATATTGCCGATGGAGATGCGGATTTTCAGTTCCCAAATTTCCCGAAAGTGGCGCGGGAATATTTTGAAGCCTTTAGCGATGTTCTGCCGAAGGACAATAATGTTACGCTAAACCTCAAGCGATCTCCGACCCTACAAACATTAAAATGATAGAGG
>DCSN01000090.1:0-14095 GCA_002325645.1 Pseudanabaena sp. UBA1465 | reverse complement strand
CCTCTATCATTTTAATGTTTGTAATATTCGCGTATTTTTACAATCAATACCATGCAAAATCTCAATCGTCGTAAATTTATTGGCTTCTCGACCCTATTTCTATTAGGAGCCTGTGGAGCGCAAACCACTACCACAACGGCTTCAGGTAAAAGTAAAATCGTCTTTTGGACAATGCAATTAAAGCCGCAATTTGATAAATACATGACGGAGTTAATTACTGCCTTTGTCAAAGAGAATCCCACCGCCGAAGTGGAATGGGTGGATATTCCTTGGGGAGAAATGGAAACTAAGATTCTCAGTGCTGTGGCGGGAAAGACGGCTCCTGATGTCGTGAATCTCAATCCTCAATTTGCCTCAAAACTTGCGGAGAAAAAAGCTTTGGTAGATATGGGTAAAACCATATCGGAAGCAGAAAAAGCCAGCTATTTTCCTAATATTTGGAAGGCGAATCAACTAGATAGCGTTACCTTTGGCTTGCCTTGGTATGTATCGACGGACATCACTATTTATAATCGCGCTCTCTTTGAAAAGGCGGGTTTAGATCCCGCCAAGCCACCCAAAACCTTTGAAGAACTCACCAAGGTTTCTGAACAAATTAAAGCGAAAACGGGTAAATATGCCTTTTTGCTGACGATGGATGGAGGACAAGTTCTCGAAGCAATGGTGCAGATGGGCATGAAATTGCTGGATGCCAATGGCAAGGCAGCTTTTAATGATGTGGCGGGCAAAGCTGCCTTTGACTATTGGGTAAATCTATTTGAGAAGCAATTGATTCCTCGCGAAATCTTAACGGAAGGACATCGTAAGGCGATCGAACTTTATCAATCGGGAGAGTTAGCCATTTTATTAACTGGCCCGCAGTTTTTAAAAACCGTTGCTCTGAATGCACCAGAGATCGCCAAAGTCACCGATGTGGGCGCACAAATTACAGGCTCAACGGATAAAAAGAGTGCGGCGGTGATGAATGTATCTGTGCCAACTAGCTCCACAAATCAAGCTCTGGCGGTTAAGTTTGCGCTGTATTTAACCAATGCCGACAATCAGCTTGCTTTTTCCAAGATTGAGAATTCCTTACCTTCGACAATCAAGAGTACCAGCGATCGCTATTTTACGGAAACAGCCAAAGATGCACCATTGCTTGATCGAGCGCGAGCAATTAGCGCTTCACAACTATCACAATCGGAAGTCTTGATTCCACCCGCTAAGGATATTGAGAAGTTGCGAAAAATTATTTACGAAGAATTGCAATTGGCGATGCTCAAGGAAAAACCCACTGATAAGGCGATCGCCTCGGCTGCCGAACGTTGGAACTCGATATAACATAGAGCAGCGCGACGCACTGCCCTATGTTATGGGAAGCTTTAGCATTACCATAGAAATAATTAGCTTTTTAATTTTTGATTTAGTAACATGAACGCATTAGAATTTTTTCAAAAAAGTGCTGGCAAATGGCGATCGCAACGTACTACCCATCACCTTGCCTTTCGCCGTGCCGAAAGAGGTGGATCGGAAATATTTGTCAATCCCCTTAATGCTGACGATCCCAAGGTGAGCGAGATTTGTCAAATGCACGAAATCGAACCGACCATCGCGATCGGTGGAGCCTATGTCAAATGGGATGGCACGATGGCTTGGGATCAGAAAGATGGCGAAACTCACTCAGGCGAGACAGTATTTGCCCTCGTTCCAGACGATGAAACAGGTCGCAAAGGTAAACTATTGCGTGAAGTTGGCTATGCGGAAGTCATGCCTGTAATTGGGCGCTATGAAATTGATGACGAAGAAGCGCTTGTATTAATCACCGATTATCCTTCCATGAGTTCCTATGAGCGTTTCTGGTTTCCTGCTCCCAATATCAGGGCAAGAGCTAGTACTGTGCAGCGCTTTGGTGGCTTTAGTCAGGCAACTTTCTGTACCGAAGAACTAATCGATGAATCCAGTAACGATGCACCTGCGGCAGTTACTACGGCTCAAACGGCGATCGCCTCAGTTTTTGGTTGGTAATAAAGATTTACAGCGCTTTGCGCTCAAGTCAAAACCAATAAAGATTTTAAAAGCGTTGCTTTGCAACGCTTTTAAAATCTTTATCATGGTTCGTTTGATCAGTAATTTCTGTATATGCGTAGGGATAGGCTAAGTGATTTTAGACAACGAAGACCAGAATCGAAAAGTCTATAAGTGGATTGAGCAATATACCGAAGAAGGCAGTATTGACATTGTTACGGGCTATTTTACGATTGGAGCTTTAGCTTATCTTGCAAAGCAGGTAAATCAAAAAGTCACCAAGTTTCGACTAGTCTTGGGCGATATCGTGAATTTAGGGCAAGTCGATGATCGCCCCTTAGATTTGCTAAATGAAAATATTACGATAGAGTCGGCACTAAATCTGAGCCGACTAGCTCAAGAAGCAGTTGATTTTTTAAAGCAAGATCAGGTTAAGGCAAAAACCTTAGAGCCAAATTTTTGTCATGCGAAGTGTTACTTATTTGAACCATCCCAAAAAGACGATCGCCTCAAATATTTTATTTCGGGTAGCTCGAACCTAACGGAAGCAGGGATTGGCTTAAAGCATACGCATAATCTGGAACTGAATATTGCGGAGACGGGTAATAATAATCAATATCAAGAGTTAGCTAGATGGTTTGAAAATCTTTGGCAGAAGCCACAGGCGCATAGTCAGAAAACGATTTTGACTAGGGATGGGAAGACTAAAAAGATTGATTTTAAGCAATATCTGATTGAGGCGATCGCCAATATCTTTGAGCCATACGCGCCCAAGGAAATCTATTACAAGATTCTATTTGAGCTATTTGGTAATCAAATTCTCGAAATTGAGAACGATCCCGAATTTAATCGTCAAGTTGGTAGATTAGAAAACACGGCTATTTTCAATGCGCTGTATGATTTTCAGAAAAAAGGTGTCCTCAGTTTAATTCGGATGCTTCAGAAATATGACGGGGCAGTTTTAGCGGATGCAGTGGGGTTGGGTAAAACTTGGAGCGCTTTGGCGGTAATGAAGTTTTTTGCGAGTACCCATGAGATTATTTTGATCTGCCCTAAGAAATTAGAGCAGAACTGGAGCCGTTATTTAAAGAGAAGAGATTCCAAATTTGAGGCTGATCAGTTTGATTTTTTGGTGAGATTCCATACAGATTTGAGCGAGTTACGGATGGATTCCTACGATGTGGGTCTGTCCTATTTGACCAGCGAGAAAGCGAAACTGATTGTGATTGATGAAAGTCATAACTTGCGAAATGACAAGGCAAATCGTTATAAGTTTCTGGTTGAGCAGATTTTGCAAAAGAATCAAGATATTAAAGTTCTATTAATATCAGCAACACCAATTAATAATTCTCTGAATGATGCGAGAAACCAGTTTAAGTTGATGGTACAGGGGGATGTGCATGGTTATGATGCAAAGTTGGGTGTGAAAAATATTGATTATTCCTTTAAACAAGCCCAGACTATGTTCAATGAATGGCGCAAAGATGACAATCCCAAAATCGGCGATTTTATTAAAAAACTCTCAGGTAATGATTTCTTTAGATTGACGGATTCTTTGCTGGTAGCGCGAACTCGTAAGATGGTGGAAAGTCAAGACACTGATTTAATATTTCCTGTCAAAAATAAGCCCGTAAATTTATTTGTCACACCACACCAGCTTGGTAATTTTGAAACCTTTGAGGAGTTATTTGATCATTTTCCGCCGATGCTGTCAGGCTATCAACCAGCCTTTTATTTGGATGATGGTTTGGATAATAAGTCGGGTGTAAAAAAAGATGTATTGAAGGATGAAAAATTGCGCGATCGCTTTCTAGTCAAGATGATTTATATCCTGATGGTGAAGCGATTAGAGTCTTCTTGGTCTTCTTTTCATTCAACGGTTGAGAAAATCAAAAATCATCATCAAAATGCTTTGGATAAGATTAAAGCGTATCAAGGAAGTAAACCTAAAAATTTGTTATTAGCAGATGATCTTAATGATTTAGAGAATGAAGAAGATGATGATGAATTTGCGGAAGTGGTTGAGCAATATGTTGAACAATATACATTAGGTAAAAAGCGCCCGATTAGCATTGCTGAAATTGATCGAGTTGGTAATTTAGCTAAGTTTAAAGAAGATCTTAAACAAGATTTAGATGCGCTTGATAAGCTTTCGGTTAATTTACAAAAATTTGCGGTAAAACTTGACAAAGAGATTGCGACAACTTCCAAGAAATCGGATCACTTAAAATCCTGTGATGATAAGTTACAGGCTTTGATTGCGGAGATTATTAAAAAGCGTAAATCAGGCGCAAATAACCATAATCCCAAAGTAGTAATCTTTACGGTCTATCGCGATACGGCGGTATATTTGTTTGATCAGCTACAGGCTAGAGGTTTTGAGAAGATGGCGATCGCCTCTGGTACGGGTTCGCTGAGTGATGATAGCGATTCCTTCGGATGCGGTTCCCGCCGCAAGCAGTCGATGGAGGCAATTCTGGAAAGATTTGCGCCCTATACCAAGCTGTTTTTAGAAAAGGAATGGAATTTTCGATCTGAGAAACAAGGCTTAGAAGCTTTTGCGGAATGGCAAGAATGGACTAAAGAAAATCATCCTGATACGCACCAAAAGTTAACAAAACCGATTGATATTTTGATTGCGACTGATGCGCTGAGTGAGGGTCAAAACTTACAGGATGCGGACATGGTAATTAATTATGATATCCATTGGAATCCTGTGCGGATTATTCAACGCATGGGACGAATCGATCGCCTTGGTAGCCCTAATTCCCAAATCTTCGGGATTAACTTCTGGCCGTCAGATAATATTAATTCCTATCTGAATCTGCAAGGCAGAATCGAGCAACGCATGGCGGCAATGAAGTTGGCTGGCTCTGAGGTTGATCATCAGTTTTCGGATAGTTTTGCGAAGATGGCGCATGATGAAGATTTCGATCGCAAGATGAACGATCGCATGATTAAGCAAATGGAAATCACTTGGGATGACATCGAGGTAAGCGATCGAGGTTTAGGCTTTGATAGTTTGTCTTTGGAGCGTTATCGACAGGATTTATTGGCTGAGTTTAATCGCGATAAGGACAAATATCGGCAAATGCCCAAGGGTGTCTATTCGGGATTTGTGGGCGATATTGACAGCAAAAATGGCATTGTCGCTTTGCTTGGTTATCCTGCTAGACCACCTAAGAAACTCGATCATCAATATCAGGTTTTCGATTTGGTTTATATCGACAAGTCGGGCAAGTTGATTTTAAATAATCAAAAGGAAGTATTGGATTTTCTAAATTTGCATAAGGAGAAAGAACGCGATGTTCCTGTTGCTGTCGATCGCGGTGATGAGGCGGCGATCGCGGAGTTAGTGAATGCGATGAAAACTTGGCTAAATAGTCAGGCGGTGCAAACTGAGGTGATGGCGGATGGTACGACTAAGGAGACGATGGGAACGGCGGTAAGGGAGCTATTAGGCAAAGTCAAAAAAGGTAATCAGATGACTTTGGATTTTATTAAGCAAGAAGGGAATATCGATCAAAAATTTCAGGTTGATAAGTTTGATTTGGTGGCTTGGCTGTTGGTGAGTGAGGATTAGAACACGCATTAGACGGATTACGCTGATTTCACAGATTTTTTGGATTAGAATAAACTAAAATCTGCGAAATCCGTGTAATCCATTCAATCCGTGTTTAGCCTTGCTGCGCTAGGAGTTGTTTTAATCTAGCAATTTCTTGTTCAGCAAGATCAGCACGTTGTTTTTCAGCTTCAGCGCGTTGTTTTTCGGCTTCGGCGCGTTGATCTGCGTCTCTGCGTAAGAGTTCTTGTTGAGCCGATTTTTCTGATCCCCAATACAGAATGCGATCATCTGTACCCCACCAGCGCAACCAATGGAAGGTTTGATCTAGTCTGGTTCCGTACCATGTGCCGATGTATAGATTAAGCGACTCGATGAAGTATTTGCCATATTCATCAAGGGGTTGCAGTTCATATTTGCCCGATGAATTTAGCGTGCGAATTTCTAACCTTCCGTCGGCAGGGTCAAAAATTACATAGATGGGAACTTGTAATATTTGTTCATAGAAGTACATCTTGCCGTAGGGTGGCGTGGGACGCATGGAGTATTCACTGGTTTCTTCTTCGGAAAGAAACTCCATCACGATCGCTGGTACTTCGCCGTCAATGTGGGGGCTGTAACTACGGCGGATCACATTTTTGCCGACGGGATGGACTTTGGCGACATAAAACCAATCGGGGGCTTTAACGATGGTTTTTTGGTTGATTTTAACGACTAGAGCCATGTTAGAAGCAATCATCATCTCAGGAGCGAGATATTGGGCAAGTTCTAGGCTTTCATTGAGGGCGGCGGCTAAAAGCGGTTGGGCGATACTTTCCACAGGATCGTCAGGCAAGATAAAATCGGCAGGTAATTTTTCCCAGATGATCTCTGGTTTGGTGTTAAATTTGGCTGCTGAGGGCTTTACTATTGCTTGCGTCATTGGTTTAGGTTAATGACTAAGTGATGGTTACTATTCTATATCAATCAAATTAGAACATGGATTAGACGGATTACGCAGATTTTACGGATTTTTTGGATTAGAATAAGTAAAATCTGTGAAATCCTTTAATTTGTATAATCCGTGATTCAGACTTTGTTTTGAATAAAAGAGTAAATAATAGCTATGACTGTTGCTGTTACAGAGAATATCCGATCGCTTCATGATGTGGAGGCAAAGTTGGGTTTGTGCCGATCGCAAGATCCAGACTTTTTTAAGGAATGGCAAGGTGAGTTTGCGGAATTAGTTGACACTGAAAAATCAACGTTAGATCGGATTAAGCAGTCCTATTTGTATCATGTTAACGAAGGCTTTTTGTCTGAGGGAACTGTAAATTTGTTGATGGTTTCACCATTACTATTTTTAGCGGGTTTTCTGGAGTCTCCTTTTAGTTTGCGAAGTGAGCAGTCAGTTGAAATTAGCGATCGCACTGGTAATGTTACTTATCACGGTCGGATTGATGCTTTGGTTTTAAATAATAATTTATGGATAGTTTTAGTTGAAGCAAAGCGTTCTAGTTTTTCGTTTTTAGTGGCAATACCACAGGCGCTTGCTTATATGATGGTAAGTCCAAATGGTGATAAGCCAACCTATGCAATGGTTACTAATGGCGATCATTTTATGTTTGTTAAGCTGCAACGATCGCAATATGATCTTTCTGATGATTTTTCACTATTTAAGCGATCGAGTAATGAACTTTATCCTGTGTTGCAAATTTTAAAATCGTTTAAGGATCTGTAAATAATGAATCTGAATCACGGATTAAGGGGATTACGCGGATTTCGCGGATTTTTTGGATTTTTGGAGTGATTATGTGATTTTCTGGGTAGAAGGCTATATGATGAAAATAAGTAAAATCCGTGAAATCCTTTAATCCGTATAATCCGTGATTCAGACGCTTTTTTTGATATGAACTTAACTATTTTCAATGAATTAGATTTTTTGCCTGCTCTGCGTAAGTTTTTTGCGGAGTTGCAAGTGCCGATCGCGGCGGTGACGGATAAGCCGATCGCGGCTAGGGATATTCTCGAAAGCAATTACAAGGATAATGAATCTTTTCGGCTGATTGATCAGGTTTATTTGTTGGGGATGGTTGATGATGCGGCGTTTCGGGGTGGTAAGAGTTTAGATATTTCGCAGATTAAGTCGGATTATGATGGGATTGTCATTTTTGGGGTGACTTTAAAAATTCGTGATGGTGGTTTGTTGCCAACGCGATCGCATTTAGCAGAAATTTCACGGGCTTTTAATCGGGAGTTTTGCTATACGCCTGTGGTGGTCGTGTTTAAATATGCGGGTGCTGATAGGGAATATCTAGCGTTTGCGAATACAGAGAGGTCTAAGTTTAAGCGAAATCAGGAAGGGGAAAAGGCTGGGAAAGTAACGCTGTTGCGGGATATTGATATCAGACAGCCTCATTCGGGACATGAGAGGATTTTGGCGGATCTCAAGATTCCCAATGCTGGGAAGGATCGGGTGGATTCCTTTGACAAGTTATATAAATATTGGCAAAAGGTACTTGATGTCAGTCTGTTAAATAAGCAGTTTTACAAAGAGGTTTCGACTTGGTATTTTCATGCTTGTAAGCAGGTGGTTTTCCCGAAGGATGCTAAGGATAATCAGGAGAGCTTAATCAGGTTAATTACGCGATTGATGTTTGTGTGGTTCCTCAAGGAGAAGGGATTAGTTCCTGATACTTTGTTTGATAAGCAAGATATTCAGTCGATCCTCAAGAGTTTAGAGCCACAGGAAAGCACCTATTACAAGGCGATTTTGCAGAATTTGTTTTTTGCGACTTTGAATACGGAAAAGGAACGGGCGTTTATTAAGCGATCGGGTAGTCAGAGTCATCAGTACATGGTGCATAATGTGTTTCGCTATGAGGACTATTTTCAGGAACCCGATCGCGTAATTGATCGCTATTTTGCAGCTATTCCGTTTTTAAATGGTGGTTTGTTTGAGTGTTTGGATGTTGCGCCTAAGAAGAATACTAAGGAGCTAGAGATTAGAATTGATGGTTTTAGCGATAATTCTAAAAATATTTTGTCGGTTCCTAATGATTTGTTTTTTGGTGATTTGCAAGATGTGGATCTGAATGCGGATTTTGGGACGAGTCGCAAGAAGTATCAGGTGCGCGGTTTAGTCGAAATCTTTAAGAGCTATAAGTTTACGATCGCTGAGAATACGCCGTTTGAGGAAGATGTGGCGCTTGATCCTGAGTTGTTGGGGCAGGTGTTTGAGAATTTATTGGCGGCTTACAATCCTGAAACACAGACGACAGCGAGGAAGCAGACGGGTTCTTTTTATACGCCGCGTGAAATTGTGAATTACATGGTGGATGAGAGTTTGATTGCTTATCTCAAAAATCAATTGTTAACGGAAAATGTGACTTTTCTAGAGGTCGGTAAAAGACAGACAGATATTTTTGGGAATGAGTATAAGGCGGGTCAATTAACGATTCAGGAGCAGTTAAATCAAAATCCTTTTAAGGGTAAGGAGGCTGAGTTAGAGCAGAAGTTGCGGCTGTTGCTTTCTTTTGATGATGGCAATCCGTTTGCGGGTGATGAGGCTGTGCAGGAGCGTTTGATTCAGGCTTTGGATAGTTGCAAGATTCTTGATCCTGCTTGTGGGTCGGGGGCTTTTCCGATGGGGGTTTTGCAGAAGATGGTGCATATTTTGAGTAAGCTTGATCCGAGTAATGCAAGGTGGCGCAATCAACAGAGGGAAAAGGCGATCGCCCCTTTATTGGCGGATATTCAACTTGCGGAAAAGATTAGTTATGAGGAGGCGAGGGAAAAGGCAATTGGGGAGTTGCGCGATCGCCTTGCTCAGATTGAGGCAGATTTTGCTAATAACGAGAAGGATTATCCGCGTAAGTTGTTTTTGATTGAGAATTGTATTTATGGAGTAGATATTCAGCCGATCGCTTTGCAGATTGCGAAGTTACGCTGTTTTATTTCGTTGATTGTTGAGCAAAAAGTTGATAACAGCCAACCTAATCGGGGTATTTTGCCTTTGCCAAATTTGGAAACTAAGTTTGTGGCGGCGAATAGTTTGATTCGGTTTAGCGATCAAATGAATTTGCGGAGTCCTGCGGTGGAGACATTGGAGAAGGAGTTAAAGGAGGTTCGGCAAAAGCATTTTACGGCGCGGTCTAAGGCGACTAAGGATAAGTATCGCAATCGTGATCAGGAGTTGCGTAATGCGATCGGGGATTTGTTGAAGGGGACGGGGTTGGAGGAGGCTCTGGCTGATAGTTTGGCGCGATGGAATCCTTACAATCAAAATACTTCGGCAGATTTTTTCGATGCTGAGTGGATGTTTGGCATTAGTGATGGTTTTGATATTGTGATTGGGAATCCGCCTTATGTGCGACAGGAGCAAATTAAGGAACTCAAGCCAACTTTACAAAAGCAATTTTCTTGTTATACGGGTGTTGCTGACTTATTTGTTTATTTCTTTGAGCGTGGTTATCAGTTGCTAAATACTGGCGGCGTTTTGAGTTATATCTGCTCAAATAAATATTTCCGTTCGGGTTATGGCGAAAAGTTGCGCGATTTTCTAGGCAAAAATACGACAATTCAGCAGCTTGTGGATTTTGGGGATACGGATGTTTTTACGGCTATTGCCTATCCCAGCATTATTTTATTTAGTAAGGAAAAGGCTAGTAAGGATGCACAGTTAAAAGCGCTTTCTTGGCAGCAAACGGAAGCATTAAATGAGTTTCCAACGGTGTTTGATGCTCAAAATTTCTTGATGCCACAATCTGCACTTAAAGCAGATGGTTGGCGATTAGAAAATACACAGGTTTTAGATTTATTGGCAAAGTTGCGAAATGCTGGTAAGCCTTTGGGTGAATATGTAAATGGTAAATTTTATCGTGGTATTTTGACAGGATTTAATGAGGCTTTTGTAATTGATCGAGCTACAAGAGATAAATTAATCGCTGAACATCCATCATCTGCTGAAGTTATTAAACCTTTACTTCGTGGTCGTGATGTCAAACGATGGAGCTTAGATTATCAGGATCTATGGCTGATTTTTACAAGGCGTGGCACTGACATTAAAAAATATCCAGCGATTGAAAAACATCTCGGTCAATATAAGCAACAACTTACACCAAGTGTAGGAAGAAAAGCTGGTAATTATAAATGGCATGACATTCAAGACAATGTTGCTTACTGGGAAGAGTTTGAAAAACCTAAGATTATCTATCCAAATATTTGTAAACGCAATGAATTTGCTTGGGACGAATCAGGCTATTACACAAATCAAAAAGCATTTATTATTCCTTGCAACGATAAAACTTTACTTGCAATTCTTAACTCTAGTGTAATGACATTTTTATTCGATAAGCTATTGCCGAAATTGCAAGGTGATTTCTATGAACCAAGTTCGATCTTCATGAAAGATTTCCCTATCCCCACAGCTACCGAAGTAGAACAAAAAGCAATAGAAACCCTTGTAGGCTATGTCCTCCACCTCACCGCCGCCCTCAAAGACATTCCTAGCAGTGGCAAAGAATTTATGGCATCTGCTGATGACCAGTTAATGCTTAGTTACTTTGAGCAAATCATTGATGCCGCAGTCATGGAGCTATATTTACCCGAAGAACTCCACGCAGGAGACAAATACTTCATGCGTCATCTCTTGCAAGAAAACCTACCAAATATAGACAAAATTAAAGGCGATAAAATGACAGAACTGCGTGTCATATTTCGGCGACTCTTTGATAGAGATCATCCGATTAGAACTAATATTTACTTCCTTCGCAATCTTGACATCGTAAAAATTATTAGAGGTCAAGCATGAGAATTATCAAACTAGAAATTCAAGACTTTCGCGCCTTTTATGGAAATCACATAATTGAATTTGCTAAAGAAGGGGAAAGAGGCAAACAAAATTTATTACTCTACGGCGAAAATGGTAGTGGTAAATCATCACTATTACTTGCGATTAAATATATTTTAGAATCAGCAGATAATGAAAACTTAAAATTTGATGATTATAATAATATTTTTCGTAAACCCCCTAGCGATCGTTATATCGAGCTAACTCTCAGAGAAAGTGTAAATAAACCTCCTAGACCTGTTAAGTGGACTCATAATTTAAGGACTACTAATATCTTAGAAATTAAAGAAGCATCCCAAGCGAAAGGTATTTTAGACTATAAAGTATAAAGAACTTCTTGAAATTCATTTTGTTCATCGTAAAGAATCAAGAATAAACATCTTCGATTTACTAGTTAAGTCTCTTTTAGCGCAATGTATTAATGATAGAGATCCCAACAACACATTCTCACAACAGTGGGAAAACCTGATAGGAATCATACCAAAGAGACGCGGTAATACTCGTCAAATCAACGAATTTAACAGAGTTGCGAGTTTATTTAATGCTGGTCTTGAATCAAAATTAAATGAACTAGAGAATGAAATTAGTAACCTCATGAGTTACTTTAGCCATTCAGTTAAAATCTCCTTTGATTTTGAAGGTATTGCTTTTAACTATGACACTAAATACAATGAAGATAATAAAGAAAATAGTATTAAAGACAAAGAAATTTTCTTAAATATTGAACTACTCAACAAAGCAGTTGATAGACCTCACCACTTTCTCAATGAAGCAAAACTCACAGCGATAGCGATTAGTATTTATCTCAGTTCCTTATTAATTGCCCCAAAACCTAAACTAAAACTATTAGTCCTAGACGATATCTTCATTGGTTTAGATATGTCTAACCGTTTACCCCTAATTGATATTATCAAAGAGAAATTTAACAACCGTGATAATCCTAATAATAACTACCAAATTTTCTTGATGACCTATGACCGTGAATGGTATGAAATCCTTAAACAAAGACTAGATGGCAACAAGTGGATATATACAGAACTCTATCGTGGCGATATTAAAATTAAAGATGGTGATGACAATGAAAAGGTAATTGCAGAAGTCCCCATCTGGAAACAAGACAAAGACTATTTAGAAAAAGCTAAGGATTATCTCAATATTCACCATGAACCAAGAATAGCTGCGGTCTATCTACGCATTGCCTTTGAAGTCATTCTTAAAGATTTTTGCGATGATAAAAACATCAAAGTTCTTTACAAAAATGATATCAAGAAATTATCAAGTGATGATTTTTGGCAGCAAGTTAAAAAAGCCAAGAAAAACAATGGCACTTTATACGTTAATTCACTTTTAGCCTTCGATATAGAACTTTACCGCAATATCATCATGAATCCCCTGAGCCATTCGCGCATCACTCAGGCTTACTCAGGCGAAGTTGCACAGGCTATATCAACTGTTGAAAATCTAAAAAATGCCTTATTCCCACTGCCACTGTAGAAGAACAAAAAGGAGTGGAACCCCATATAGGCAGAGCATTCCCGCCACAATTGATGACTTTTTAAACCATCTCAAATTGGGAATGCTCTGCCCAAAACCTTACACCGCAGCCACAATTTATCGGTGAACAGCAAACAGGGTTCAGCATTTGCGAATTAAAATAGTCGTGGAAAATAAAAAATATTGGCGCAAATGCTAAACCCCTACACAATCTTTTTATGATTTATTTGGGACATGAATAAATAAATTGCGATCGCAGTAGTGTGGCGACCATGTTATTCATATCTTCGTCAAGATATAAGCTGGCAAATATTTTCACAGGTTTTGAATAGCGGCTTTTACGGCTGGGTGAATTAAATGCTCTGGGACGCGATTGCGATCGATATATTCATTTATTTCTGCTTGATTATCTTGATAGAAACTCAGAGCATCGAATACCTGTGCCAATGTTAGATGTGGCAAGCAGTTAGGAATTTCTTCGGGTGATGTGCCTAATCTCCATAAACCAACGATCGCTCTGACAGAGGTATTTGTACCAATAATGATTGGTTCACCAGTGGATTTGCGGGTCACATAGCGAGTTATTGTTGTAGGCTGTTTTGGGGTGGCGAGTGTCATAGCTATCTTTATACTTAGCTTCTAAACAATTCTATCACTGACAATCTAGGACACGATAACCATGAACTACTGGCTAGTAAAATTCGCACCCTTCCGCTACAGTTGGCAAAAAATCCTACTACATGGCAAATTTGAAATCTATTCCGTCCGCAACCCCCAAGCACGGAATAACCTCAAAGCCATGCAACTAAACGATCAAGTCTTGTTTTACCATAGCCAAGAAGGAAACAGCATCATGGGTAAAATGAAAGTAATTGCGATCGCCCATCAAGACCCAACCACCGATGATCCCAAATGGTTAAGCGTCACCTTTGAGCCAGTAGAAAGTTTTGAGAAACCAATAACATTAAGCCAGATCAAAGAAACCCCAGAATTAGCAAATATAGGCTTAGTCAAACAGCCAAGGCTCTCAGTAATGCCATTAACTAAATCTGAGATAGACCAAATAGTAGCGCGGCTGTATGGATTGAGTGACGAAGAGATGCAGATAATCAGAGGGAACACGGATTAAGATTTAAATCCCATGTAGGGGCATAGCATTCCCACCACAATTTATGATTTTTTGTAACTAATCAGCCCAATTGGAA
>DCSN01000133.1:9167-38956 GCA_002325645.1 Pseudanabaena sp. UBA1465 | reverse complement strand
AGTGGTGTTAGCTTCTGCTCCAAAAACAATTGTATTAAGTGAAGATGACAATACTAAAGAAATACAAATACTGGATATGACGATTAAGCTATATGGCTTTGAGAGGGGCGTATTTGATGTCAAAAATTACTCAAATTATCCAGTCGAAATTCAATCAAAAGATGCAGACAGTTTCCTTGTTAAACCAAATGATGTAGAAAGTGATTCCCAAAGTTTTCGTTTTTATGGAATAGCTTATATGATTAAGGTAAGAGATACTGCTTTTGGCTCAGTTGTTAATTATCCTTTGACAGTAGCAAGATTGAATACTCGGTTACCAGAAAAAGAAATTACTTTTAGTTGTGATGCCACTGAATTACCTGTCACATGGGGTCTAAAAATCAAACCGAAATGTCTTGAAAGTGGAACTTATGCCGACTACGAAAACTATGGAAGCCACCCTCTAGATGTTATTGTTGGTGATAGTACAGTTTCACTAAAAAGAAGACCAAGAGGAACATTTTTTGTTCCAGCATCAGGAACTCTGAGATCAAGTAGTAGAATGGTAACAATTAAAATTCGGGCTAATCTTAATTAGCTATTTGATTTGAGAACCGTAAAATTCGGACTCAATATACTAACTCTAATTGGATAAAAATATGAAACTGTCAAATATAGTTTTACTATCACTATTGGTAGCATTTATCAATGCCTGTTCACGAATTCAAGATTCAATTGTTGGTTCTTGGCAAGATCCTGAAAAGCGAAATTCTTGTATTGTGTTTAAAAAAGATGGCACATTCACTTCTTCTGGTGGTGGATTGACTGTATCTGGAAGCTATACATTCACAAATGGGAATCAAATGACTATGAAATTTGAGCAATCTATGTTTGGAGTTGAAGCGGTAGCTACTCAAGTTTCCATAGAAGGAAATACTCTGGTTGTTTCCGATCAAAAAAGTTCTCAGAATATTATGAAGTTAGAACGCGCTCAATGCCAGTAAACATTGTGTGACAGGTTGAAATTGGAAATCGTGAACTTTGATCAAAAGTGAAAACTCAATTTCCAATTCAGTATCCCGATATCATTCATGGATTGAATCAAGAATGGTATCGGGATACCTATTTGTATATTTGCGCGATCGCCAACTTCTTGAATTTCGTAAACTATTTAGCAAACCAAGTGAGATTTTCTACAAAAGAGCGAGTTGCATTTAAACCCTTTGAACAATGAAAAGAATAAATATGCGACATCCACAGACTAATGAAATCATGAACGAATTGCGCGATCGCCTGATTGCCACATATGGCGATCGGTTAATAGCAATGATCCTATTTGGTTCACAAGCGCGAGGCGATGCAACCCCCGACTCGGATTTTGATGTTTTAATCGTACTCAAAGATCCAGTAAAAACAGGCAAAGAGATAGAACGTACAGGCTACTTTTTAAGCCCACTTTGCCTAAAATACAACGTAATTATCTGCAATCTATTTCTCTCAGCAAACCGCTTTGAGAACGAACAGACAATGCTTATAAAAAATATAAGAAAAGAAGGAATTTATTTCTATGATAAAAGAGCAGCAATTTCTAGCACAAAAAGCTTACGATAGTCTACGCGCCGCCAAACTACTAGAAGCCGAAGGACTGGCAGATTTTGCCGTTTCCCGCGCTTATTATGCAATGTTTTACATAGCCGAAGCCTTTCTACTAGAAGAAAATCTAAGTTTTAGTAAGCACTCCGCCGTAATTAGTAAATTTGGTGAATATTTCGTCCGTACAGATAAAATTCCTAGTAAATACCATCGTTACCTAATTGATGCCGAACAAATGCGCCTCAAAGGAGATTACGATCGCACCGAACGACTAGAATCTGAAGATGCAAAGTTAGTGATTCAAAGAGCAGAAGAGTTTTTGGAGTTGTTAACGTATTTATAGAGGCGAAGCTTCTAACCCCGTGACACTAATTGTCTGTATCCCCTCATCCACGATTCACCACCCCATCGGCATCCGTGACATGGCGATCGTAAAGCCTATCCCCCAATTGTGTTTTTAAATCTAACCCAATGCGATCGCGCACCTCTATCGAGTTACAACGCGTCAAAAGTAAAGCAAAGTCACCCGCAGAAAGTGCGATCGCTCGTAATAGCAGTTTTAGAGTAGCCTGTCTATCTGCACTCATCTCTGCACTCATCTTTATAAACTCAAAAGATGCTCAAAGTATATATGATCAGCAGCTAGACATATCCTGATTACCATTTAAAGATATTTCAAGGGGTATTTAATATCTAAGCGATCGCGTAACCAGTATAGGGACGCACATCCGCAGGATGAAAAGCTAACACAATATCACTAGCTGGGATTCCTGCTGCAACTAATTCTAGGGTTACACCATCCTCAGTTTCATCGCGCTCCATATTTTCCCATTGATAATATCAAGATGAATTAGGCAACCATGTACGCGGGTTTTTCGATCCCAGCCAAGAGTCATTAATAAATAACTATCATGTACTTCATCAAAGAGAGGCTTACAAATTAATTCCCCGTGAGAGTAAGGAATTTCAGTATAAGTAAGCAAAATTGACTGAATGATCTTGCGGTATTTGATTAACTTTTCCATTGTAAAATTTCCTCCTTTTCAGCATCAAATATAATTAGTTTAAGATTCTCATCTTCAATTAAAATTTGTCCAATTGGCTCTTCAAAAAATGAAGTGTAGATAACATCTCGAATTGCTAGATATAAAATGAAATCTGGATATGTGCGGCGTAAAACAGCGCGATAGATTGCAAATTGTCCCACCGCATCACAAAAAGACTGCATTTCAGACAACCCAAGAAAGCTTTTGACTTCCACTGCAATTTTCTGTTCTGACCTCTCGGCAATGATCAATCTTTTCGCACCCAAATCCACATACATATCTTTGCGTCCCCATCTCAGGTGTAAAGGATCATGCGTGATTGTCCAACCATCTTTAATGATTGCGAATAATCACACCAGTTTCTTTGCGTAATATTAAACCCATGCCATCTAATTTGGCGGTAGTCGTCAGATCGAAACGAAGATTGGTTTTGCCTTCACGCCAAAATCGCGCCCAATCACCGCCGCAAACCATTGCAGAAACCGATCCATATTTTCAAAAAACTTGCGATCGCACTTTTGCAAATCCAGCCATGTGGTGAGACTATCCAGCCGCCGCGCCTCTTCTAAGACTCGCACCAACAGCGAAGATTTACCCATGCGATCGGGGGATTTTAAACGCAACAAAGCATGGGGCATAGCGATCGCTTCACGCAGTCAATGCCATTTTGAAGGATACGGAATAAGTCCGCAAGGGCTTCAGTCGGTGCGAGTTGCCAAGTGCCATCATCATGTTCCAACACCAACCCATTTGCCGCCGCCCCATGCCCTGAGAAATGCACCACACGCGACACTTCTTGCAGCAAAATCGGCTGTAAGTCATCAATGCGAACCGCGCCTTTAGTCACAATGGCAAAGCGATCGCGCAAACTTGACTTCTGACAGCATTCCGCAATTTCGCGAAATTCCGCCTCAACCCGCAAGCGATCGGTATTCGCTGGATTTGCCGACAGCAGCAAGACTTTTTTGCGATCCATACTTTTTTCCTTTTACTTTTTCACTTTTTCCTTACTCACAGGTTTGTTTGCATCCAAGCCCGAAAAGCACGCATAGCAGCACTGCGTCCCTCGCTAAGACTAAGTTCTAGAAACTGAGGAATGATCTCGCGTACAGGGACATTGCCAAAGGTGGGACTAAGTTCTGATTCAACATATTCATCATCTTGCAAGACATAAATTTTGAGAGCTTTGTCGTATAGCCATAGTTCAGGTACGCCCAGAACGCGATACACATCAAACTTAGTTTTAGAAGTCACATCTACTTCGATCGCCAAATCAGGCGGTGGGTCGATCGCCATATTAAGTTTACGGATACCGCGCATGGCGACATTATTTTGAATGTAAAAGCAGTCATCAGGCTCTAGCCCTACTTTTTTAGCTTTGGCTTTGAATGTAGTAGAGCCATAGCCTTCAAAGTCGATCGCTAATTCATCTAGCAAAACTTGGACAAAGTAACTAATCAGGACTTTGATTTTTTCATGTTCAGGTAAAGGCATAACAATCTCTAATACACCATCTAAGTAAGCAATTCTTGTCCTGCGCTTTCCCCCTAGATCGTCAAGAATCGATTCAAATTGTTGCCAGTCAATATCATGGAGAATCGTGCTTTGCCCTTCTAGAGTTTCTATTTGAGAAATGCGTAATAATGTGGTCACGGGAATATCTCCTGTCTTAGGCTGGCGAGAGCTACAAATAGATTTTAAGCACTTTTCTTGGGAAATGCACATTTAACCGTAATCTTTAGGTTAGAACTTGTTCCACCTGATGCAATAAAAGGCACACCAGCCTTAGCATCAAGACTTACCCCAAATTCAAGCGTAATTTCAGTAACTTCAATCGTGGACAAGTTGCGAAAAGCATTAAGGGTATTGACTGTGTAGTCACGCACCAGATTTTGCATAGCCTGAAAGCTTTGGATTGCTTTTTCTTTGGCTGCGGATTGGGCTTTATCACCGAGATCAAAAGAACGAGTATTGCTAGAAGGATTGACAGGATTTTCTTCAACTTGAAAATAGATGATGGTTCCGTCTTCAAGTTCAGTGGGGATAAGTTGGGGCATGGGTTAGAGGTTTGATGAGTTGGTTTTAGTAGATTAACATGGCAATTTCGCCATCAACGCCTTCTCCGCGATCGCATTCTGCGGCGGCGATGTCAATTTTGTTGCGGAGATCTTCGACTAGATTTGTCGTTACTCCTTCTAGATAAAGGGTATCGTAACTGAGGTCGATTTCATTTTCCCATTCCACTGAGCCAGCTACAACTCGAACTGAGGCAAATAGCGCTGTATTTTTTAGCTGATTAAATACACCTTCATTGAGATATGGCTTCAGATCGAAAATTTTTTGTTCGCCATTTTCAAACCAGAGCATCAAGCAATAGTTCTCAATGGGCTTAACTTTTTTGACGCAGGGATTGATTCATCATCTCGGTTATTCTCGGTTATTTTAAAGGGTCGATTTTAAAGGGTTCTTGACCGTTAACTGCTAATTGCCAATCTGCGATTAGTTCTTCTCTGTGAATTTCAATCCAAGCTTCGACAAGTTTTCGTTTGTTTTTGGGTAATTCACCTGCGAGTAACTCTCCATCAGATGCTACAGCAAATTCCGATCAAACCCGCCACAAAAGAGCTACCTCAAAGGTTCAAAGCAGATGCCACAATGGTGGAACCAATTAAGAGCATCCTCATCAGTAATAGCATTAATAGCCATAGTGATAGCTGCATCAAGGGCATCAATTGTACGAGCTTTAGCAGAGCGAATAATTTCTTTCAACTTTGACCAACATAACTCGATTGGCGATAAATCAGGGGAGTAAGGAGGTAGGAACTTGACCTTAGCGCCAACCGATTCAATTAGATTTTTCACAATTTCCGCGTAATGTACAGGCAAATTATCCATAGCGACAATTGCACCAACCCATAATTGAGGTAATAATATTTTCTCAATAAAAACTATGAAACTTGCAGTGTTTAGGCTGCCTGCAAAAGTCATCGCTGCGATCAAACCCTCATCACTCATCGCACCAACTAAAGTAATGTTTTTACCTTTGTTGCCTGGACGGTCATCATATACTCTTCCTCCCCCTTCACATCTGCTATAGAGCCTTGTCATCGCCAGATTGAGCCCTGTCTCATCAATGAATACAAGGTTTTTCACATCTATCGTATCTAGCCAATGCCGAAACTCATAGCGCAATTTTTGGACTCTCTCGGTGCCTTGTTCACTGGCTACTAAAGTTTTTTTTGCGCCCTAAATTCAATCGCTTAAGAGTACGGCTTAAACTCGATACACTCACCTCCATACCTTGGGTGTCTTGGAGCGTTTCTTTGATCTCTCGCAGATATATATCGTTTTGTTCTTTAACGATTGCTTTCACTAATTCTTCGTCTTTGCCTTTGATTTTGGAGCGTCGATCTCCTCCTTGTGGTTTTGCGGCGATCTCATTTGTTTCTCGATACCGACGCAAAAAATCTCGCACAAAAGATAAACTTACTTTAAATCGTTTAGCCAAATCTCTCTGCGTATTTTCTTTGTTTTGCCATGCACTTAATATCTTTTGCCGTAAATCAAGCGAGTATGCTGCCATATGTTATTTCAATTCTGTGATGTTTTTAGATTACCAGACTTGTGGCGGGTTTGATCGGATTTTGCTGTAATTCTCAAAAATGTTTCGGTTAGTCCTACTTTATATAAATCATCTAGTACTTGTCCGATGCGGTCATCGTTGATTTGGGCGGCTGTTATTCCTGACCCTAATAAATGCTCCGTAGCTTTTCCTTCAAAGAATTTACTAAACATATACAGTGGTGCGGATACAAACCCCAATCCATTCATGATCATTGCTTTCACCATTACCCCTGCGCTTACTTTTTCCCTTGAACTTCTCCCCACTCTCTTGTTTATTTCCTCCACTATTCCCATCTCATCGATTATCCCTGCTACAATTCCCAGATGGTCTAGGTTCGTTACTTTCATTTCTGCGTTTATAGTATTAATGTTCTTTTCCTTGCTCTTGGCTTTCACATTGCCTTTCCCTTATTATTTTACCCTTCTATTACGAGCGGAATGTGGGTTCTAAGAAAGTAGCATTTTTACTTCAGAAATAAAAGCTTGAGCGTTAGCGATCGCATTTTTCGCCATTTCCTCATCCTCAGTCATATCAGATTCATAATCACAAGCTTGTCTAGCATCGTAAGCCTCCCTCAGCAAGTCTGCAACGCTTGGAGTTATTTTCCCTGTTTTCACAAAATGTAGACTAAGCATCTTAAGAACTCCTTTATGAGTAGAAGTATCCAATCCTTCAGAGAGAAGTAAATATTGAGTCATATAAAACATTGCATAATAAGCACGCGATATAGCAGAACGATAACGTCCACAATCGCAGAGCAATTGAGCAGTTTCCAGATCGTCATTGGACAGAATCAAGAACTTTGCTAATTCATTCATAGCTCAATACCTTCACGCTTAACCACTCTCAGAAAAGAAATTTCACCTGCTAAAAATCGAGATTTTGATATTGGGATAATTGAGACTAATTCATCATATTCCCTCAAGAAATGCCAAAAAAGACCAGACATTCTCGCTCTCTCTTCAACTGCATTAACAAAATCTGTCAAAACTACCATCACATCAATATCTGATTCGGAAGTTGCATCTCCTCTTGCATGAGAGCCAAAAAGAATCACAGAAAACAATCTATCTCCATAGATTTCTGCTAGACCAGACTTTAGCTCGTTCAATAAAGCAAATAATTGCTTGTTTTTAATAGTTGTAAGCATAGATTTAAGGCTTAAGCAAGCATTATCACCACTATTTTAATCTACGATCACTAACATGAAGAGGCGATCGCTGTTTGATGTGGGAATAGGCGATTGGGTGTTAGTTGGTGACGGGGCGATCGTTGTTTTGTGTTGGGGAAATAGGCGATCGGGTTTGTGGGTGATGAGGGGCGATCTCACCATGCAACTCTTATGATTTACAAATAGCTTTAAGAACTTTAAGAATCTGTATAGAAGGCTCAGACTCGATCAGCGATAAAGAAGGGAATAACTGATAGATCGGTGATTCTCCTGCACAGATGCGAATAAACTGAAAATGTAAACCATTTGTTGCTAAACCCCAAACCGAAGACTGAGAACGCAAAGACTCATGGGCATAGGTTAATAATTGCGGAATTCCTGTAAAAGGTTCAATTCCTGCTCTCTTTGCTTCAACTATCAGCACCCAAAGTTTAGTTAAATTTTGGACTCCAGACTTTTTAACCGCCAAAATATCATATCTACCAGTAATGCTAGTATCCGCTTCGAGAATATCAATACGCTGAATATTTTCTTCTAAAAGTAACTCGATCGCTTGGTTATAGTAACCTGTCAAATTCATCAGAGGCGCAAGAGCAAGAAACTTAATTTGTCCTTCGGAAACTCTACCTGACAATAGATACCGCCGAAAATTAGTACAAATCTCGGTTAGTTCTATTTGCTCAAAATCAGAAATAGATTCCAAATCCAAATAATCAGAAAAAACACCCATCTCTCCAGACTCATGGAAGCCTAATAGATGTTGTACGTCTTCAAAATTTAAATTTTTCGCGGCAAGTGTAACCATATCAATCTCTTGCTAAATTAGCGATATTTTCGATCTTAACATCTAAACAATTACATTAAGGCTCAGTGAATGGCGATCGCTATTTGATGTTGAGATTTAGGCGATCGGATTTTGTGGGTGGTGAGGGGCGATCGCTGTTTGATGTGGGAATAGGCGATCGGGTTTTGGGTGGTGAGGTGCGATCATGCTTTGATTAAATAGTTTATTGTAAAACTTTTCCCGATTCTTCCTTCTCCTTCGCTTGACGTAAAATTTCATTAATCAGATTTTGATAGCCAAATTCTCCCGCCTTCAATTTAAAATACTCAATAAGATTGGCATCTAAAGAAATAGTGATACTTTGCTTGCGTGGCGTAGGTTTAAGTGCAATACGAAACTTAGCCCGATCTAAATCTGCTTGTGTTACTTCGGGATATTCTCCACGATCATTAGAGGTTTCTGAAGAAGAGAAGTTGTTCATTTTTGTTTGCCTCACGCATGGAAATAATACGGATTTTGTCTTCGGTTTCAGTATGGACGATAACAACAACTCTCATGCCTAAGAGTCCAAGCGTTACCCAACGCTGTTCTCCATAGTTTTCACGGTTATCTTCAAACGTGAATGTTGAGCCTATAAAGACTTTTTCAGCATTCACAAAATCGATAGCGTGCTTTTTTAGATTGCTTTGCCTCTTAACTTCATCCTATATGAATTTCATATATAACTTTCATTGGACATACTTTAGATAACTCATTTCTTGAGAATAAAGTTTAGCATTTAGAATATGGCGATCGCTGTTTGATGTGGGGAATAGGCGATCGGGTTTGTGGGTGGTAAGGGGCGATCGCTGTTTGGTGTGGGAAATAGGCGATCGGGTTTGTGGGTTGTAAGGGGCGATCGCTATTTGATTTTAAACAACCTCACTCAAAGCGTCACGAATCACCTCATCACTCACCCCGTGACGCTTTAAGCTCTCAATAAATATAGAAACAGAGTCTCCATCCAATCTTTCAAGATCAGCCCGAAGCCCCTGCCCAATATAAGCGCGAACCAAAGGCTGATATCCAGAAAATCCTAGTAATGGTGCAACTTTTTTCAAATCTTCAATTACATCCTCAGGAATACGGATTGTTACCGTTGCCATCGGACGATTTCGATCCAAACGTTTTTTTAAAGCTTCAGTTTTCATAATATTCATGCTCCTTGCGAGTTACTTTTCTTGCAGAAATAATCCGAACTAAATCGTTCTCCCGTTCAACATAAACAACGTAAAGAAGATTCCATCGTTTATCTAAGCCAATTACAGCATCTCGTTCCTCATCATTACGACTTGCATCAACTACTACTAAAAATGGATCAAAAAAGGCTTCAGTAGCTTGCTGGAATGTCATACCGTCATGATTAATAGGATTAATTCGAGCCTTCTCCTCGTTCCAAACAAATTTAATCCCGTTCAGTACAAAATACACATCCATACCGTATATTTTAGCCAAAGCGTATTTACGTTGTCAATACAAATTCATTCAAAGATTTTGTGCTGGGGGCGATCGCTGTTTGATGTGGAGTTTAGGCGATCAGAGTTTACCATCTGTTACAGCCTATTGAGGCTTTGAGTAGTACAGAGAATCTTTTGAAAGCGGTGCGGAGCGACGCTTTCAAAAGATTCTCTGGATTTTAAGACAGCGCAAAGCGCTATATTTCCTAAATTAGGGAGATAAGCGGTTTAGTAGCATTGATGTAAAGGAAGCGATCGCTCTCCTGCTCATTCACAACCGTAAATCCCAAACTCGTTATCAAATCTAGCAATTCTTGCTTTTTATCTGTCCATCGGCTGTTGGTTTCAGCGATGAGGAGACTGCCACCACCTTTGAGGGTGCGATGGGCTTCTTGGAGATAGTCGGCATAGTTTAAACCCATGAGAGATAGAGAAAAGATGACGACATCGAGGGTGGCATCTGGGAGAGGGGTATGGGAGATGTCACAGGCTTGTACTTTTGCGTTGATGGCGATGTGGTCGAAGGAATGGACTTTTGGAGGACGACTTTTTCCGATGCCAGTTCGCCCTTGGGAATTACACCATCGATCGCCGTGTCAGCGAGGGATTTTTTCTATTGGATGCGACTCCATCGGTATTGACGATCCCATGACCAGATATCGCCTTGATGATCGAGGATGACTTGGGGAATGATTACTTCTACTTTGGTGAATGCTGATTTTTGGCGATAGATGCGTCCGACTAGTTGCTCGTATTCGGCATGAGTCCAAGGGAGGCTGGCGATAATCAGGCGATCGCATACATATTGCAGTCCATCTACGCCTGTGCCGATGGGAGCCGTGCCGATGAGAATGTCGATTTTTCTGGCGATGAATTTCTGTTTGGCGGAATCACGTTCTTTGGTGTCTTCTATGCCTGTGAATAAGCCCACCTTGTAACCTGCGGCGGCGATCGCTTTGCGGATTGGTTCGACCATGCCATCGACATAGTGGGTATAGATGAGGGTTCCTGTTTTGAGATGGGTGATGATCGTAAGAGCATCAGTTTTTCGTACATGGCTAGGGCATTAGCGATCGTGCTGAAGTTTAGAGTACAATCAAACCTAGATAGCACTTATACTCTTTACTTTTTCGCTATTAAGTAAAATTATGGCAAAGCTAACAGTTGACTTAGCAACTTCAGCAGATGTTTTGGGAACTACGCCCGATCGCTTTTTGGCATGGTTAAAGCGCGAAGATTTGCATAGTTTGCTCTATTTCAACGATACGCCGCAGATTTCTATTTTCACGTTGGCGCGAATTTTGGATACTACGCCTAGGGAGTTGGTTGATTTCTTAGAAGAATCCGATCTAGAAGATCGCTTAGATTTACAAGATGCTCTAGAGGCGATCGCTGAGTCAGAAAGGTTAGGGGAGCAGCCAATTCCTTGGGATTCGGTGGTGGGAGAGTTAGTTTAGATGTCCTATGAGGTGCAAATATTGCCAAAGGCGGCACGACAACTAAAAGCTTTATCGGTTGAGGTTCGTCAGGATATAACGCTCACGATTCAATCCTTAGCCAATGAGCCAAGACCAATCGGCGTTAAGAAGCTATCAGGTGAGAAGGATATTTATCGGGTTAGGGTAGGAAATTATCGCGTTCTCTATCAAATTGTTGATAAGGTTTTGGTCGTTGTGGTTGTCTCAGTCGGTCATCGCCGTGAAGTTTATCGCGATCGATGATTTAGACAAATGAAATCAGCAAAAGTTATTGGCGATTTTGAAAAAGTTGGCTTTACGTCACTTATTTAACCAGACAATCTTCTTCTATTTCAAGTGTCTTTTCGGGATACTGTTCTTTCTCACTATCTGTAAACTCTAATAATTTAGTATGCCAACAACCATCCATCATAGGTCCCTTTTCAATAATAAACTTACCTTGTTCGACAAAAAACATAGGATTCACATATGTTCGAACTACATCTGCAAACCAATTGGCTGCTTTTGTCGCATCATACATTGTTGAATCGCAACGGTCTAACCAGTGGTCGTAACGTTGCCAGTCCTCATCATAATTGGGGTTCGGGTTTATTCGCTTATAAAACTTGTAGGGAAAATATGTGTCACCTCGAAGGTCGCTATGTTCCATGAATGTTTCGACTGCTTTGTGAAGTAATATTGACAATGTGATTGTTGCTCTTCTAAATTCATCGAACCCTTTTGGCCAAATTGCAGCAATTACCTTTTTGCGAAATTTGTAAATATTTTTCGGCGAATCTTTTGACCATTGAGGATCACTTGATAAAGCGTAACTCGTCCAATTATGCCAGTCGTCCAATCTGCAAAGCGTAACAGCACTGTCAACTATGCTAGCTAGGATGGTATTCTGGGCAAGTTTAACGTGATCAATGGTTTCACTTAATGTCTCTGTAACCCACAATTCATGTTCAGATTTGATTTGATGTAGCTTTTCTATAGACCAATCCGACTCGTTCCTGTCAATAGTCGTATGATCATTTGGACATAGCAAAATTAGATTGTGATAACTGTCCCTCTGTTTTTGATCTAGCTGACTCTTTCCACGAGCCGCATCCTCTTTTTCTCCGACAATATGAGCCTGTTCTCCCAGTGCGAAGCTGGCGTTTGAAGATAATGCGTCCTGAGTTAATTCTATTTTACAAATAGCACATCGGTTTCCCGAACGTCCCCAAAGCAACTTTATATCTTTTTGCCCTATGCTCATTTCAATAGTCCTCACAGGCTAAAACATTTTGAATGATTGAATTAAACCACGTTTCTATATACCTTGTAAATTTTCGCAAAATTGAACCTAATAGAACTTCAAATACTGAAGTGGAACTTTTCAGATTAGGGCTATCGCGCTGTAGACAAAGGGATATGCGATCAGGTTCGTGAGTGGTGAGAGGCGATCGCTGTTTGATTTTGAGATTTAGGCGATCGGGTTTTGTGGGTGTTGAGTGGCGATTCAACTTAAAATTACTAATATTGACTCAGATGGATTGCTGTCTAGCAAATAAATTTGTTCCTTGTATTTAGTGATTAGTGCTACGAGAATATCACGATTACAATTGCCAATTCTCAACCAGACAAGCTTCGGCGGATGCCCATAAAGCAAACTCCGTTGATAAAAATCTGAATCCTTAGAAACTATTGTAAATCCGTTGTTTCGAGCATATTCCCAAACATCCTCATCAGGAAATCCCTTCAATCCACAATCACGAACGTGCATACTCTCTGGGAAATCTACAGATAGTATACGCGGCAACTTTGGAGATAAATTCTCATCAAACAGCAACTTCATAGGGAACCACTGTTAAACGGCGATCGCGATCGGCTGCAAAAGCAAAACAAGCCTGTATATCCGCAAGAGTTAAATCTGGAAAATCATCTAGTACTTCGTCAACAGTCATCCCACCGCCAAGATAGTCAAACACATCTGATACAGCAATGCGCGTATTAACTATACAGGGCTTACCACTGCGAATATTTGCACTGATGCGTATGCGATCGCGATAGTTTTTCATGATCAAGATTTGCACATAACTAATTCCATAATAACAGTGTCCTTACAGGAATTTAGAGATTGAGGTGCGATCAATGTTTGATGTGGGAAATAGGCGATCGGGTTTATGGGTGGTGAGGGTGCGATCGCTGTTTGATTTGAGGAAATAGGCGATCGGGTTTTGGGTTTTCAGGGGGCGATCGCTGTTTGGTGTGGGTAGTAGGCGATCGGGTGTTGGGTGATGAAGGGGCGATCGCTGTTTGGTGTGGGTAGTAGGCGATCGGGTGTATGGGTGATGAGGGTGCGATCGCTGGTTGATGAGGGAATAGGCGATCACTCACCTAATCATAAATTTCTCTACGATGTCCGACCTGATGGATAATGACACTTTTTTGTGATTGAGCGATCGCATAGATAACTCGATAATCACCAACACGCAGCTTAAAAAAGCTTGATAAATTGCCAGTAAGAGATAGAGGCGTAATTTGTTCAAAATTCTCGCCTAGCCACTTGATTTTACGAGCTATCCGTATTTGATTAGTGCGATCAATTTTCGCAAGATCAGCGATCGCCTCAGCAGTAAAATCAATACTATAACTCATCCCAATTAAGCCCCAATGATTGCATAGCTTGAGCCGCAGGAATAACAGTCGGTTGTCGTTGTTGTCGTAATAAACGTTCCACAACCGCTGTTTTTAACTTCTTACCTTCATCTAGATCTATATATTCTTCTAATACTTCAATTACAACTTCACGAACTAGTAAACGAAACTGTTCGGTAGTGAGTTCTTTTATTTGCATAGCACTAAGGATCTACTACTTGGTTTTAACTAATTTTAACTTAGTCGTCAATATAATCGCTGTTTGAAGTAGAGAAAAGGGCGATCGCTGTTTGGTGTTGAGATTAGGCGATCGGGTTTGTGGATGATGAGGGGCGATCGCTGTTTGATGGGGAAATAGGTGATCGGGGTTTGGGTGATGAGGATGCGATCGCTGTTTGATGTGGAGAAATAGGCGATCGGGTTTGTGGGTGGTGTGGGGCGATCGCTGTTTGGGTTTGAGGGAATAGGCGATCTTATGCCACACTAGCCATAAGCCTAACTGATGGTCTATCCGCACGAGTCGGCAAACGAAAATAACTCATTGGCAAAGTTACAACTGAAACTGTATTACCCAGCATATCGAAAAATTCAACACTATAGCCAGTTTCCAAACCAATTACATCATGCCGTTCTACAACAGTTCCAATATCCCCAGCATAAACTGCCTCATCAGGCAAATTAGTCAATAAAATCACATCGGAATAAAGTGGAAAATTCATTGCAGCCTCCAAATATTGCTAATCAGGAACTAAAGTAATTAAGCGAGCAAAATCTGTACCTTTATCTATTTGCCATACCGTCTTAACAAATAATTGTCTATTTGTCGGAGTCAGTAGATTCGCACTAATTTCATATCTCACGCCATACGGAGTTTCTTTAACTACATTAGCATCTACCCCAAGATGAAATCTACGAATATCGGATTCTAACTGTTGCCAATTTTCTAGTGAGTATCCAAACAGAATCAATAACTTAGCCTTTGTGCCACCGCGCTTATGCTCACTATTGAGTAGATATTCAGTTAGTTTTGACGGCTCAATGACTGCGCGATCACTATTCGGAATTTTCATGTATTTTAGCGTCTATCGCTTTATTTGAGCCTAGCATAATCAATGCGTCTGATCGCTGTTTGTTTGATGTTGAGATTTAGGCGATCGGGTTTGTGGGTGATGAGAGTGCGATCGCTCTGTAAATAAAGATATAATGTCAGCAAAGCAGCATAGGCAAAAAAGTATGATTCAAACCTTAGACGCTCTGTTCGATGGTGTAACCCTTGTTCCTGAAGTACCTCTAAACATCAAATCAGGCACAAGAGTAAGGATTATTGTTGAAAGTCTTTTGCCTGATGCAAAAACACCCAAAAAATCATTTCTACAAACTGCTAAGTCTTTAAATCTTAAAGGCAAACCAGACTGGTCAGAAAATATCGATCAATATCTTTATGGGGAAAACATCTCAGATAATGCGTGAATTTTTTTTAGATACATCCTTTGCGATCGCACTATCCGCAATTACAGATCAAAACCATGCAAAAGCAGTAGAACTAGCTGAACAGATAGAATCTCAAAATATATGCCTAGCAACCACTCAAGCAATTTTACTTGAGATTGGAAATGCACTTTCCAAACAAAAATATAGAGCCGCCGCAATCCAACTTCTTGAATCACTAGAAGCAGATCCAAACGTTAAAATAGTTCCTCTAACAAATGAACTATATGACGCAGCATTTCAATTATTCAGAAGCCGCCAAGACAAAGAATGGGGGCTAGTTGATTGTCTTTCATTCGTAGTTATGCAAAGTCTTTCAATTATCGAAGCCTTAACTGCTGACGACCATTTCAATCAAGCAGGATTTCGAGCATTATTAAAATGATGTTCACCGTTTGATATGGGAAATAGGCGATCAAGTTTTGGGTGTTGAGGGGCGATCGCTGGTTGATTTGAGGAAATGGGCGATCGGGTTTGTGGGTGGTGAGTGGTGCGATCGCTGTTTGATTTGAGGGAATAGGCGATCGGGTTTTGGGTGGTGAGAGGCGATCGCTATTATTACAATGCAAATTAAATAGAAATTTCAGTATAATCACCAATTTCAATTGCATTGATAACTCCACAAACTTTGTCTGTCTGTGTCCTAATTTTTGGCCATGAGGTAGAAAGCAAAACAACAATAGCAATTTGGCGATCGCTCAAATTCTGTTGATAGCGCAAATTTCGATCTGTCGTCACGAATATTTGATATCCCTTATCTTCAGCAGATTTGAGCAGATCTCCATTCGACAGATTAGACCAACCCTCTTCATAAGCTGTTGTCACAGAATGTTCTGTCAAATATTGACGCAAAGGTACAGGAGTTCCCTGATCGAAAAGAATCTTCATAATCTAAGCAGCCTCAGCCAACATATCAAGCTCATAGTTTAGTACAGCCTCAACTTGCGATCGCTGTACAGGCGGAAACCACTCCAAAAAGTCTTCTACTGTTGCACCATCACGCAAATTTTCAAACAAAGCCGAAACTGGAACTCGCGTTTTCCTAAACACCCAAGCACCACTCACTTTATACGGTTCTCTTTCTATAGCATCTAAACTTTCCCAATGCCTCATATACTCTACCTCTGTAAAGTAAAAATATACCTAACATCTTGATTATAAACCAACTTGAAAGCAAGATTTTGAACGTTTAAGCGATCGCTGTTTGATGTGGCGAAAAAGAGATCAGGGTTGTGGGTTTTGCAGGGCGATCGATGTTTGATGTTGAGATTTAGGCGATAGATATTTATGAAGAATCATAGAAATTGCGATCGCTAAGAAAGATCAGCTATCATTAAATTAGATCCGAATTAAGTGCTTTGACAACTATGATCGAGCTAAAAAATATCCATTCCCTCAGCGACTTCAAGCGCAACGCCAAAGAATTTATTGAACGCATTAAATCAACACAGTCGCCTATGGTTCTAACCGTTAACGGTAAAGCTGAGGTCGTTGTCCAAGATGCTCATGCCTTTCAAGCAATATGCGATCGGGTTGAGCAAGCCGAAGCCGAACTTTGCTCCCTGAAACTCGCAACACTACAACAAGATATTAACCTCGGAATTGCACAACTCAAAAATGGTGACTACACCGAATACGATTCAGACACATTACCAACTCTATTAGAAAACATTAAAAATCGTGGTCAAAAACGCTTAGCTCATCAAAATGAATCGATTTAAGATATCCCGACAAGCAGATCGTGACCTTGAGGATATGTGGGTATATCTTGCTCAAAACGATTCCCTAGCAGCCGATTTATTCCTCGCAAAAGTCCTTGACAAGTTTCCTATGCTTGCACAGTTTCCAGAGATGGGTAGAAGCAGAAAAGAGCTTTCAGAAGAACTGCGTAGTTTTCCAGTTAAGCCATACATTATCTTCTACAAAAGAATGGAAACTTACATTGAAATTGTGCGTATTCTGCATCAGTCTAGAGATATTGAAAATCAGTTCTAGTGAAGGGGCGATTGTTGGTTGATGCAGGAAATAGGCGATCGCTGTTTGATTTGAGATTTAGGCGAGCGGGTTTTATGGGTGTTGAGGGGCGATCGCTGTTTGGTGTGGGAAATAGGCGATCAGGCTTGTGGGTGGTGAGGTGCGATCTCTACCTTACAAACTTAGATCCATCGAAAAAATAATTGCTTTCTTGATTTGCACCATCACATCACTTGGCAAATCTCCCAACTTGCGTTCTAACCTTGCAGTAGGAATAGAAGCAATACCCTGAACATTAGCTATAGATAATTGATTGAGAAACTTCAAGTTAGGAAGTACGACCTCATACTCACTATTTCTATACTGTGTCGTCAGAGGAACATAAATCACTAAAACTCTTGGAGGATTTGCATCATAACGAGAAACAATGACAACAGGACGAGTCTTGGCTGCTATCCCCAAATCTGCTAACCAAACTTCACCCTGTTTAACATTCATCTAGCAAATCCAACACTTCTTGTTCCACGGAACGCGATCGCAAAATATCTAACGCATCCCGATCAGCTAAATCAATTATTTCCAAAATGAACTGTCTCGCCAATTCAGCAACATCTGGCTGCCATCTGGCTAACTTTACATTTAATGTTTCCACCAAAGTATCCATTTCTACCTTTGCGTAATGCGTCAGTTTAACCCAGATTAGCATATTTGCTGGGGGGCGATCGCTGTTTGATTTGAGGTAATAGGCGATCAGGGTTGAGATGGTGAGTGGCGATCGCTGGTTGATTTGGGAAATAGGCGATCGGGTGTCTTCAGGCATTAAATTCGTTTAGAATAGAGCGAGATGGACAATCCCTAAAGCATTGAGTAGGCGATCGCATAATTTAGCGAGGAGTCAAAAACAAATGGCACAAGCTTTAATATCAACAAAATCATCAAGTTTATATGACCGTGATTTCTTGCTATGGACAGAAGAAACGATTGCCCGTTTACACACTGGTGACTTTAAACAACTAGATATTAATAATTTGATTGAGGAGATTGACTCATTGGGAAAAGCTCAAAAAAATGCGCTCAAGGGACAAGTTCGCGCCCTCATCGAACATATTATAAAACGATGCTATGTCGATATGCCACTGGAATACAACGGATGGGAAAGAACAATTCGCAATATTCGCCCTGAAATTGAGGATTTAATCGAAACTTCTCCCAGTTTGCAGAACGACTATTCAAAAATCCTTGATACGGTTTATCAGCAATGTCTCAAAAAACTGCGTCCAGAATATAACACAACGAAGTTCCCAGAAACATGGCAATTCAGCAGATCACTTGATGATCTACTGAATTTAGACTTTTGGGAAGATATTCAAAATTCACTTTAGTCTTATCCAATCGCTGTTTAATTTTGAGATTTAGGTGATCGGGGTTTGTGGGTGATCAGGGGCGATCGCTTGACTGGATATCGTACAATCTTAAATAACTTGAAATTGACTAAAATAATGATAGTCACTCAGACAAAAACATTATGCTTAATTATTTGACTGTTGCTGAAGCTCAGGAACAATTACCAGCGCTATCTAGAAACCTCAGAGATCCAGCGATTATCACGCAAGATGGAAAACCTGTAATTGTTGCTTTGAGTATGCAACAGTTTGCTTCCTTGGTTGAAACAATGGAGATTTTAAGCGATCGCGAGTTTATGGTAGATTTGAAAGAAGGTATCCGACAAGCAGATTTAGGGCGGACGATTAGTTTAGAAGCCTTGAAATTAGAGTTGGGTTTCTAAGATGGCTCTGGAATACAGAATTATTTTTTCTTTCAAGCACAGAAACTTTTTACTGCCATCAAGGATCGGCGCGAACAGAGCGTGATTTTGACTAGAATTGAGAAGCTCAAGGATGAACCAGAAAAGCAAGGTAAGGCTTTATCCGAAGAACTATCAGGCTATCGTAGTATTCGGGATGTGGGACAGCGTTATCGAATTGTCTATCGAGTTGAGCAAGATCGAGTAGTAGTAGTTATTGTGGGCGTGGGAAGACGTAAGGAGGGGGATAAACGAGATGTATATGCTGTTACACAGGATTTGATTTCAGATCTGGAGATAGATTTGGAAGATGACGAATACTGATATGGCGATCGCTGTTTAATTTTGGGAAATAGGCGATCGGTTTTTATGTGTGTTGAGGGGCGATCGCTGTTTGATGTTATATAAACTCACACGAGTCATTGATCTAAGTGAAGAATTTCGCTATCCTTTTTATGAAGTCCTAGACGATAAAACCAGAATTCTTGCCTGTCGCTTTCACTACTAAAAATCGCTGTTTGATGTGGGGAATAGGCGATTAGGATTGCTCAAAATCAACATTTTCATAGATCAGTGATAGCGAAAGATTAAGGTCTATGCTGATTAGTTGAAATTCAGGATCGTTAACGGTTAAATCAGAACTATTAATTGTTAGATATTCCCAAACCTCTGTGCAATTTCTACGACGATAGAACTCAATAATCGGAGAATCTGAATTGATGAGCATATATTCTTGCAATGAGTCGATCTTTAGATAGTTGCGTAACTTAATCCCGCGATCACGACTTTCTGTAGCAGGGGATAAGACTTCAGCAATTAAGCAAGGATATTGTAAAAACTCCTTAGCATTACGATCACGAGGATCGCAACTAACAACTACATCAGGAAAATAATAAATATTACTTGGAAGAGCCATGAGTTTTGCATCACCACCAAGGATACGAAAACCTTTACCGCGTAAATGACCTCGGAGCAATACAATTAAATTAAGCGCGATTTCATTATTTTCAAGCTTTCCACCTGTTACCTCAATAACCTCTCCATACTCATATTCATATCTCCCTGCTTGTGTTACTTCCCACTCTAGATATTCCGTAGGTGATAGGCTAGGCGATGAAATAGTAGCAATCATAGATTTTGCCCACAATTTTTATGTTGATTATAATCAAAAATAGTGTTTAACGATCGCTGTTTGATGCGGAGAAATAGGCGATCAGTTTGTGGTGATGAGAGGCGATCGCGAATTCTAAGAAAGCAGCATTTTAACTTCAGAAATAAAAGTTTGAGGGTTAGCGATCGCATTTTTCGCCATTTCCTCATCCTCAGTCATATCAGATTCATAATCACAAGCTTGCCCAGCATCGTAAGCCTCTTTCAGTAAGTCTGCAATGCTTGGATTTATTTTCCCTGTTTTCACAAAATGTAAACTAAGCATCTTGAGAACTCCTTTATGAGTAGAAGTATCCAATCCTTCAGAGAGAAGTAAATATTGAGTCATATAAAACATTGCATAATAAGCACGCGATATAGCAGAACGATAACGTCCACAATCGCAGAGTAATTGAGCAGTTTCCAGATCGTCATTGGACAATAGCAAGAATTTTGCTATTTATGAAATAGGTGATCGGGTTTGTGAGTAAAGCCCTACTTTGCGAAAAGTTTGTAGGAAGTATCAAGACAAGTAAGCTATATCACTTGCAACGATCCCCGCAAAGATAGACAATGTTTGCATTCAGAAAAATATGCACATAAAAAAGCCAAGATAACCCGAAGAATTTATGAAAAATGTACTGGCTATCATTCTAGGCGGTGGACAGGGAAGCCGACTATATCCCCTTACAAAAACACGGGCAAAACCCGCAGTCCCCGTAGCAGGCAAATATCGACTAATCGACATCCCTGTGAGCAACTGTATCAACTCAGGTATTGAGAAAATTTACATCCTGACACAGTTCAACTCCGCATCACTTAACCGCCATGTCAATCAGGCTTACCGCCCAGCGTCATATTCTGATGGGTTTGTGGAAATTCTTGCTGCACAGCAAACCCCCGATAGTCCTGACTGGTTCCAAGGTACAGCCGATGCAGTGCGTCGCTATGCGTGGCTTTTAGAATCATGGAATGTTAGTGAGTACTTGATCCTATCGGGCGATCATCTGTACAACATGGATTATGAGAAATTTGTTAGACATCACCGCGAAACTGGTGCAGACATTACCCTATCAGTACTGCCCGTTGATCAGAAAAAAGCCTCAGCCTTTGGTTTGCTGAAAACTGACAGTGAAGGCAAGGTCATTAAATTCCTTGAAAAACCTAAGGGTGAAGCCCTAGATGAAATGCGGGTGGACACCACCAAACTCGGCTTAAATGCTAATGAGGCGATCGCTAATCCTTTCATTGCTTCGATGGGCATCTATGTATTCAACAAGCAAGTAATGATGAAATTGCTCAGCGAGAATCCTGAATATACAGATTTTGGCAAAGAAATTATTCCTGCGGCTATTCAAGATTTGAATGTGCAGGCATATCTATACAAAGGCTATTGGGAAGATATTGGAACCATTGAGTCTTTCTATCAAGCTAACCTCGATCTAACCCGCCATCCCGCCACTGGCTTTAATTTTTACGAAACTAAGAAGCCAATTTATACCCGTGCGCGGTATTTGCCCCCCAGCAAAGTTCATGACTGTAGAGTTCAAGATTCGGTCATTGGTGAAGGTTGTTTGCTAAATAAAGCCACAATTACTAATTCAGTTGTCGGTATTAGGATGCACGTTGATGCAAACTGTACGATTGAGGACACGCTGTTGATGGGTTGCGATTTTTATCAGCCTCAAGAGGATCGTGTATCAGATCTTGCCACAAACAAAGTCCCTATGGGGATTGGCGAAAATACGATCATTCGTCATGCCATTATTGACAAAAATGCGCGGATTGGCAAAAACGTACAGATCATCAATAAAGATCATATTCAAGATGTAAATCGTGAAGATCAAGGCTATTGCATTTGCAATGGTATTGTTGTTGTCGTTAAAAATGCTGTTATTCCTGATAACACCATTATCTAAATCTAATGGAGAGACGGCGCAAAGCGCCGTCTCTCTGTAGTCTTCTTATTGATGAATTGCTTTTAGTTGCATCATAAATTTTTTGCAAAATCCTGTGAAGCCTTGGCTAAGTTTATTGCAGCAGCATCGCATTATTGCCGTTATTCGCGCCGATAATGTCAGTATTGCTAGAGAAATGGCTCTTGCCGCCGCCGCAGGTGGAATTAAGCTGATTGAGATTGCTTGGAATACCGATCGCGCTGAGTCTTTGATTCCTAAACTGCAACAGGAATTACCTGATTGCAAGATTGGCACAGGCACAGTGTTAGATCTTGATAGTGCAGAACGGGCGATCGCCTGTGGATGCAGTTTTTTGTTTACGCCCCATACTAATCCTGAACTCATTGCCAAGGGTTTAGAAAATAATATTCCCGTAATCGCAGGTGCATTAACCCCGACGGAAATTATTACGGCTTGGCAAGCAGGAGCCGCCGCCGTCAAGGTTTTTCCGATTAAAGTCATGGGTGGTGTGGAATATTTGCAATGTTTACAGCCAGTATTTCGCGATATTCCTCTCATCCCCACAGGCGGGATTAGTTTGCAAAATGCTGATAAATTTCTAGCGGCTGGGGCGATCGCGGTGGGAATTTCCAGCCATTTATTTTCACCAGAAGTAATTGCTGAGGATGACTGGACGACGATTATTGCGCGATCGCAAGCTTTAATTAATAAGGTTCAACCGTTTCAGGCAGGATAAGTAGCGCGAAGCGCTACTTGTTTTTAGAAATTTTATGCAGTATGCAGCACTAGGACTAGATGTAGGTAGAAAACGGATCGGGGTCGCGGGATGCGATCGCCTCGGTATTACGGTGCATGGCATCACTACGATTATTCGTAAATCGTGGCAGGACGACATGGCGGAACTGCGATCGCTGATTATCGAACGAAATATTGATACCCTCGTCATTGGCTTGCCCTATAACATGGATGGAAGTTTAGGTTATCAAGCCAAACATGTGCAGAAATTTGCCAATGGTGCAGCCAAACATTTGGGTATGACCATAGAATTTGTCGATGAGCGCCTCACCTCCTACGAAGCCGAGGAAATGATGCGATCGCAGGGGATATCCACCAGAGAAAATAAAGCGATGATTGATCGCAAAGCCGCCGCCATTATTTTGCAGCAATGGTTAGCCCTGAAGCGTCAAATCATTTAAAAAAGGTCACGCTTTGCTTGACCTTTTTTAAATATGTCCCCTTTGCTGTCATAATGCTTAAGAGCGCCAAAAGCCTTATATAAGCGGGTTTCTCTGAGCTAGTAGTGCTATTAGGATACAAAACAGCAATCTATGGAAGGATCGACGATTGTACTCACGGATGAAACAGGCAAGAGCTTGCCTTGCACTGTCGAAACCAAGTTTAAAGTGGACAGCACCGAATACCTGTTGCTGCAACCAGTTGACTTCTCTGTGCAAATCTTTGCATGGCAAGAAACCGATGACGATGAAGAAACCGAATTAGTCGATGTTACCGAAGAAGAAATCGATTTAATTTTTTCAACGGCTCAGGCGGTTTTATCGGAGCAGAACCTCTCGTTACGGCGCTCTGCTTATACCTTGACGGTTTTAGGTGATCTGCCTGAACCAACGGAAGAAGATATCATCGAGATTGACACTGAAGAAGATGGCAATTGCGGTGAATTTCAAGAGTTAGCCCATTTCTATTACGAAGAGCAAGCTTTCTCTGTATTTACAGCCCTTGACCCTCTGATGTTTATTGCTAAAGTAAGCGATGACGGTCTACCTGAAATTCTCACCCCTACGGAAATGGCAGCCCTTGAGCCTTATGTGGAGCAGTATCTAGATCATGTCCTCAGCACAGAAGATGCCGAAGAAGAGTTCTAATTGGCTGTTTTACGGTGTTGCTGTTCCCTTAACAATTTTAGTTGCTGGCCTAGTTAGTAGCTCTTGGTGGATTTGGGCGAGTGCGGCTCCTAGCACCTTTGGGGCAAAGGTTAGGCTAACTATCCCCGATGGAATGCCAACCCAAGCGATCGCCCAAGAACTAGAAGCCGCAGGCGTAATTCGCTCTAGTCTAGCCTTGCGCCTATGGTTGCAATGGCAATCTTTGCGAAGCAGTGAAAGTGTATCCTTGCGATCGGGAACCTACGACTTTGCGACCAACCAATCTCTACCCGAAGTCGTTGCCCAAATCCAAACCGCTAAATCCACAGAAGTCCGTTTTACGATTCCTGAGGGGTGGTCGATCGCCGAGATGTCGGAACTATTTGAGAAGCAGGGATTTTTCACGGCCAAGGATTTTATCGCCGCCACCCAAAGGACTAGTCCTTTGCGTCGCCCTTGGCTACCTGAAGATATTCCCAGTTTAGAGGGATTTCTTTTTCCTGATACCTATCAAATTCTGCCATCGGAAGCAACGCCAGATCGGATTATTGATTTGATGCTCGATCGCTTTGAACAGGTTGCTTTACCTGTTTATAAGGAGAATCAGACGGGCAAGCCTAAGATCAAGGTTAGTCTAAAGGATTGGGTCACTCTTGCGAGTATCGTCGAAAAGGAAGCGGTGATCGAATCAGAACGGCGCATTATTTCGGGGGTTTTCTGGAATCGTCTGAAAAAGAATATGCGTCTAGAGGCAGATCCCACTGTGGAATATGGCTTAAATATTAAACAGACTCCTGAAAGCCCACTTACATTGGAACAGGTACGCACAGCTTCTCCGTATAACACCTATCTCAATGAAGGATTACCACCGGGGGCGATCGCTTCAGTTGGATTAGCCAGTCTTAAGGCTACTCTCGATCCAGCCAATACCGATTATTTATTTTTTGTTGCCAAATATGATGGCAGTCATGTGTTTAGTCGTAATTTAGAAGATCACGAAAAAGCATTACAGGCGATCGATAAAAAAATTCAGCAAAAAACTCCTAAACAGTAAAAAACAAACAAAAGAGAATTACGGTGCTTTGCACCGTAATTCTCTTTTGTTTATGTTAGCTATGTATAGAGAATTCTCTGGGTTTAATCGAACCATAAAAGCCAAATAAAAGCCAAATAAAAGCCACATAAAAGCCACATAAAAGCCTAAAGTAAACTCTATTAGTTAATACTGAGAGAAAACTGATGTGTTAGAAGCCTTTGTCCTTGCAACTATACTCTGCGGATTTTTGGGAATTATTCTTAAAAAGAATCTTGTTATGAAAATCATTTCTATGGATGTGATGAGTACGGGCGTAATCGCCTATTTTGTAGTGATTGCCGCCCGCCAAGGCGTATTTACACCCATCCTTGGGGATATTCCCAGAACTAACTACGCTGACCCAGTACCGCAGGCTGTGATTTTGACGGCGATCGTGATTGGTTTTTCGATTCAGGCGCTGATGCTGGTGGGTGTGATCAAATTAGCGCGGAATCATCCCACCTTAGAAATTAATGAGATCGAGAAGGGCGACCTGTCATGACCGTCTTAACTTTGCTCTGGATTGTCTTGCCATTTTTGGTGGGATTTATTATTTATATATTGCCAAAGTGCGATCGCATTTTGGCTTTAGTCGGTACATTGGCATCAGCATTATATGTGATTCCTCTGTTTGTCCAGCAAACACCGATCAACTTACAATTGCTCGATAACTTTGGTGTGACCTTGGTTCTTGATCCCTTGGCAGGATTTTTTATCTTGACCAATGCGCTGGTTACGGCGGCAGTAATTATTTATTGTTGGCATTCAGATAGAACCGCCTTTTTTTATGCCCAAGTTTTGATCTTGCATGGCAGTGTCAATGCCGCCTTTGCCTGCTCCGACTTTATTAGTTTGTATGTTGCCCTAGAAGTAATTAGCATTGCTACATTTTTGTTGATCGCTTACCCCCGCAGCGATCGCTCGATCTGGATTGGCTTGCGCTACTTGTTTGTTAGCAACGTTGCCATGCTGTTTTACCTAATTGGGGCAGTACTGGTTTACAAAGCCAATCACTCCTTTGGGTTTATCGGCTTGCGGGGCGCACCACCTGAAGCGATCGCCCTGATATTTTTGGGGCTATTAGCCAAGGGTGGCATCTTTGTCTCAGGGCTATGGCTGCCCTTGACCCATGCCGAATCGGAGTCGCCAGTGTCGGCGCTAATGTCAGGGGTAGTAGTCAAAGCGGGAGTTTTGCCATTAGTGCATTGCGCCCTATTGATCGAAGAACTCGATCCAATCGTGCGAATTTTTGGGGTTTTAACTGCTCTATTTGGCGTGTCTTTTGCCGTATTCGAGAAAGATGCCAAACGGATGTTAGCCTTTCATACCATTTCACAGTTAGGCTTCATCCTCGCAGCACCAGAGGTTGGCGGATTCTATGCGCTTACTCACGGCTTAGTCAAAGCGGCTCTGTTCCTAATTGTGGGCAAATTGCCTAGCCGTAACCTCAAAGAATTACAGCATCAGCCCATTCTCAATCAACTCTGGATACCTTTGGTAATTGCCAGCTTTTCCATTTCTGGTTTTCCCTTACTATCTGGATTTGGGGCAAAAGTATTAACGATGAAAAATCTCCAGCCTTGGCAGGTGATCGGCATGAACATTGCCGCTTTAGGTACGTCGATCTCCTTTGCCAAGTTTATTTTCCTGCCCCATTACAATCATATTCCGCACAATCAAACTAATGATCAAGCGCAATCAGGGCTTAAAGCACCATTGCGGGTAGAGTTGCGGGTGGAGTTTTGGATAGCGATCGCCATTTTATTGGGCGGTTTATTTGTGGCAAATGCCGTTTATTATGAAGCCTATACTCTGGAAAATGCTGTCAAACCTCTGGCAACGATCGCGATCGGTTGGGTAGCCTATTGGCTAATTTTTAAACGCGCTACGGTCAAATTTTCCAAATTATTTGAGGATTTTGAGCATCTAATTGGGGTGATGAGCCTGACGTTAATTCTATTGTTTTGGATGGTGCTGGCATGATTGGACAATTTATTTTGCGAATCGTGATCTGGTTTTTGCTAACCGCTAACTTTAGCATCACCAATATCATCATTGGCGTGATTGTCTCCCTGCTCATTCCCTATTACCGATCAGAAAACGTTCGCTTTAAAGATGTCGTGCAGGGTATTGGCAGGATTATCGTGGCGGTTCCCCAAGCCTATATCGAATCACTGGAAATGATCTTTCAACCCCATAAACGCGAAGAAGTGGTGATCGAAAAAGCTAAATATCGGCGATCGGCCGCATTAGTTTTCTTAGATATTTTTCTGATTACCTTCACGCCCAAAACCATTGTACTGAGTCATCATGAAGAGGGCTGGTATGTGGTGCATCACGTTATTAAGCGCCAGAAGAGGCAGAATCCATGAACATTGATTTATCAACTAATTCAATCTTGAATTTTGTGGTTGGGGCAATGGTGATATCCCTACTAATTCCGCTATATCAGGCATGGAAACATGATGACGACATTTGGGAAATTATGCTTGCTTTTTCTAGCATTGCCGCCAAATCTGCCGTGATGATTTTAGTGATTGCAGTATTGCGCGATGATTGGATGATTGGTGTAATTGGGGTGATTATTTTGAGCGTCGGTAATGCAGGATTTATGCTCCTAGCTCATATCATCAGGCGCACAGGAGAAATATAACCATGACCACTTTAGCGAATATCATCAGTTACATTTGTATTTTTGGTGGCTTAATATTTTGGTTTTGGGGAACTGCGGCGCTATTAACAAGGCGATCGGTGCTTTTTAAACTGCATAGCCTTTCGGTGTCTGACACCATTGGCTCGATCGCGATCGTCTTCGGTTTAATATTACTCCGCCCCAAGGAATTGCCATTACTGATTTTAGCCATTATTTCTCTAGCCCTATGGAATACGATGCTCTGCTATGTGCTGGCTTACTGCTCTAGTAGCACGACTAAAAGTAGTACTACTAAAAACAAAAGGGGGCTATCTACAAGTAAATGATCAGTAATTACGATAGTTATGTCTATGCGATCGCCGTGCTGCTACCCATATCAGCGTCAATGTTGGTATTCCAAACCAATCCCTATAAAGCTCTGGTCATTCGCGGCATTTTAGGAGCAGTATCGGCGCTAGTCTATACGGTTTTAGGCGCGGCGGATGTGGCGCTGACCGAGGCACTAGTCGGAGCTTTTTTAGCGACAATGCTCCATGCAGTGGCGGTGCGATCCTCTTTGGTTTTACGTTTGGGTGTAGTTGAGGGAGTGGCGATCGCTCACGATTTAGAAGAAGAATTAGATAAACTCAAGCTTCCCTTTGAACAGCTAGAGCAGCCATTAGATCCATTAGATCCGCAAATTGATGAGCAATATAATAATCCTATTCCCATATCTGACTTTGAGAAGCTTATCGATGCTCTCAAAAAAACTTTCAGTAAGTACTATATGCGGGTTGAGCTAGTCCCTTACGAAAATGAAATAGAATTAGCACAAGCATTAATGGATAAGAATGTTCATGCAACCCTACATGATTCAGAACTAAAAAATCAAGAGGATGCAGCAGCAAAATCTTACCAAATCAAAATCCGTCTGCATCGTCTATATGAGATTATGCAAGCCGCCGATTCAGATTTAACTAACGTTCAATTAGTTTACGAAAAGCAATGACGTAAGGGCAATTCATGAATTGCCCTTACATCTCACCTTTATTAAAAAACCTTTGAAATAAATTATGAAATAAATTATGAAATGGATTATGAAATGGATTTATATAATTGCAGGGATAGCTTTTGTGGTAAAAATGCTATTTTTGCCAAACCCTGCGCCTAGTTTGCCCTTCTCGATTGTCGAGGCGATCGCCCAAGATAGCGGCGTAAGCAATGTCGTATCAGGAATCATTTTTCGCAATCGACTCTATGACACCATTTTTGAAGTGATTGTCTTTACGATCGCCATCATGGGCGCAAACTTTTTACTTGCCAATGAGAAACCCTTTACGAAAATTTACCAGTTTGCCGACCAAACTTCGATAGTCCTTGCTCAATTGGGAGCCACGATTGCAGCCCTAGTGTCGATCGAGTTAGCAATTCGTGGACATCTCAGCCCAGGGGGAGGCTTTGCCGCAGGTGTGGCAGGTGGAACGGCGATCGGCTTAATTGCGATTACGTCTTCGCCAGAAAGACTTCAGAACCTATATAAGCGTTGGCACGCCGCAACTTGGGAAAAGATATCGGTTCTGATTTTTATTGTTTTATCGGTGATCACCCTTTCTGGTATAGAGCTACCTCATGGTCAAATGGGAGAGCTAATTAGTGGCGGTATCATCCCAATTCTGAATATTCTAGTGGCGATTAAGGTGGCGCTAGGCTCATGGTCAGTCGTTTTAGTCTTCATTCGCTACCGTGGCTTGCTATAGCAATCCTGATGCTGGGGCAATTCTGAGTTAAGATATTCTTAATTATTTAATTAAAATACTAAAATTCTTGTGAAACCTTGGCAACTTATTGCTCCTGACTTAGTTTTGTCAGCACCGATTTATACGATTACTCCTCAGTTAATGCAAGAATATGGATTGAGTGGTCTCATTTTGGATGTTGATAATACCCTCATTGGTGATGATGAATCCGATGTGTCAGAGGAGATTTGTCAATGGGTAGAACTAATGCGCCAGCAATATCCCATTTGGTTAGCAAGTAATAACTTTAGCGATCGCCGCATTCAAAAGGT
>DCSN01000133.1:8748-9046 GCA_002325645.1 Pseudanabaena sp. UBA1465 | reverse complement strand
GTGCGTCAAGTTCTCGAAGCGATGCAGCTACCTCCTAATCAAGTGGCGATGGTGGGCGATCGCCTATTCACCGATACAATTGTGGGCAATCGTCTGGGCTTGTTTACGATTTTGGTACAGCCTCCCTGTGAGGAGCTAGTATTTAAGCCAAATATTGCCACTATTTTTAAAGCGCGATCGAGTTTTCTCCGCAATTGGGAAATTTGGATTGCGCGTAAGTCAGGGGTCAAAATCTAAAAAAGTTGTGCATAGCACAACTTTTTTATTACACCGAACCAATAATTTTTTTGAAAGTGTT
>DCSN01000133.1:7758-8689 GCA_002325645.1 Pseudanabaena sp. UBA1465 | reverse complement strand
AACACTTTCAAAAAAATTATTGGGGTTCGGTTGATCGGAAATTGCTGTAGGTTTATGGGACTGTCACTGGTGCTTCAACGGGGCGAACGATCGGCGGCGTGATTTGTTGATCTGGTTTAAAGACAGCCGCGATCGCCTGTTGCAAAGTTTGCGCCATCACAATCCGATTTTCGTAGGCGACAATTACCCGTACTAGGGTTGGCAATTTATTTTGAGTGGATTCTAAATAGAGAGGTTCTACATATAGTAGAGATTGTTCAATGGGAATGATTAACAAATTCCCTTGGATTACCCGTGAGCCTTGACGATTCCATAGCGAAATCTGTTGCGAAATCACAGGATCTTGATTGATTCTTGCTTCTATTTGTTCAGGACCATAAACTAAGATTTGTTTAGGGAATGTATAGAGCAAGAGCTTTCCATAGTTTTCGCCATCAGAACGCGCCGCCAACCAAGCTACTAGATTTGTGCGCTCTTTGGGGGTAAAAGGTAATAATAGAATGAATTCTTCAAAGGGAACTTCAGGTAAACTCGTAATCAAATAATAGGGATCAACTAAACGGGTTTGATCGCCATAGACCTCATTGGGAATCTGCCATTGATCTTCACGGTTATAGAACACTTGAGCATCAGTCATGTGATAGGTCATCAAGCGCTGCGATTGGATGGAAAACAAGTCCACGGGATAGCGCAGATGCTGACGCAGAGATTCGGGTATGGCGCTTAGGGGTTTAAACAAATCGGGGAAAATTTTTGACCATGTGCGGATCATTGGATCACTAGGATCAGCAATATAGAAATTCACATCGCCATGATAGGCATCGACTACCACCTTGACGGAGTTACGAATATAATTAATCCCTTCTTTGCCAATATCAGAATATGGGTAGCGATCGCTAGTGGTATAGGCATCGATAATCCAATAGAGATT
>DCSN01000133.1:2984-7646 GCA_002325645.1 Pseudanabaena sp. UBA1465 | reverse complement strand
GCGATCGCCTTAATTCGCTGCATGATATTTCGTCGAAATAGCAACTTAGTTTCAGGAAGAAACTCAGGAGTTACCGCCATCCGCCAATCATTTAAATATTTAGCAAACAACATCCGCCGCCAAAAAGAATTTAGGGCAATCCCACCGCGCCCATCGTAAATGTTATATACATTGTCATTGTCGCTAGGATAATCTAGCTCCTTAACCTTCGTGCCAGTCATGACATAGGTATTCGTATTTTCGCCGTAATAAATACGAGGCTTTCCGATGGGAATACTATTTCGCACCGCTTCACTAGAGGTGGTAAGCGGACTACCTTCGGTAATACCAATATCTTTAACCAAATATTCTGGCAAGCCTCCAGCCGCAACGCGATTCACAGGACTGATTGTAAAACCATAGCCATGGGTATAGATCAGATGCTTATTGACCCAAGTTTGGGCTTCCTGTGGAACTGCACTATAATCTAGTTCCCTTGCCGCAATTAGTACCTGTTGCTGACTAGCGTTTGTTTTTAATGGTGGCTCTTCATTGATTGTGTAGCGATCAATATCAGCATCAGGGAAACTGTAATAGAGCCTTATTTGTTGAAGTTGGCGATTGGTGGCTAGTAGCGGTTGCTGATCCCAAAGCCGAATATTGCGAACTGTAAGATCATTTTTTTGAATCAACTTTTCAGTTAATTTACCCTGTGGATTAAAGATTTGGGAGTTAATACTTTCTAGTCCAAAGGCTTCACGGGTAAGTGCGATCGTGCGTTGAATATAGGTTTGCTCACGCGCAATTTCATTGGGCTGGACGATCAAAGACTGCACGGCGATCGGTAAACCCAAACCTAGCCCGATCGCCATAATTAAGTAGATTGCTAAAGCTATGATGATCGGTTTGCGGCTGACGGGTTGACGATGAAATTTAATCCAGCGCAAAATCAAGTAAATGGCGATCGCAAAGGCTAAAAAGCTTAATCCTGTGTAAACAGGCAACTGCACGACAATATCGGTATAGCTCGCACCATAGGAAACGCCCCTTGGTGAATATAAAAGCTCATAGCGATTGAGCCAATAGCTAAAGCCAATCACCAACATCACCACGCCACCGAGTCCATAAAGATGACGCTGTTGATCGTGGGAAATGCCCATAAATTTGGCTTCGCTGAGGCTATTGCCTGATAGTAAATAGGTAAGCAGTACCGCAATTAATCCATACAAACAGATACCAACTAGCCCAAATTCCAGCACTTCTAGGGTAGGCAAATTGAAAATATAGAAACTAATATCTTGCTGAAAAACTGGTTCTGTTCGCTCAAAACTGGTGGGTTGCCAATAGGGAAGGATTCGCATCCATTGCCGCGAGATTACCCATGCTGTCGCTGTACTAATGAAAACGGCGATCGCTCTTAAGACAAACTTAGGATAAATCAAGATCGCGATCGCCACAGCTAAAGTCCCAATTGCAGCACGGGTTTCTTTAAAAATCTGCATGGCTAATTGGGCGATCGCTTCAGGGCGAAATAGCAAAGGAGAGGTTGGCGCAATACTAGGCTGTGTTGATGATGATTGCCATTGTGGTTGCCATTGCGCGATCGCCGCCTGTCCATAATGGACTGCTAACAAACAAATCAGTAAACTTAACCCCGAAACTAGCGGCAATAACCACCGTAATCGCAGGGAAGTGGGGATGTAAGCTCCCGCCTGTTGATGATGATTATTAGCAGGCGATCGCTTGCGAGAGTTTACATTTGAGTAATCATCATCCCTAGGTAAATCGGCGTATTTCAGCTTTTGGGCAATCTGCAAATTTCGGAATAGGTAAAAGAGCGCGATCGCAAATCCACCAATTCCTAATCCTATTTGGATTGCCAGTCTTTGCAAATACATGGACATATAGCCCATTTCTTGGAACCATAAAATCTCTGCCCCTATTCGCGCCCCAATTTCACTGATCAAAATTAAACCAATAATCCCCATCAAAAACCAAAGGTAATGACGCTTGGATATTTTCAAGGCGGTTAGTTTTATGGGGATTAATTTCATGATTACAGCTAGAAGGTGATCAAAAGGGAATTGATGTATGGCAAGACTCGAAGGGACGCTCTTCTATCAACTATATCTTTTTCAGAAAAGTACGGCTTTACCTCACTTTTCTAGATCAGCGATTTTTGATCAGGGTAAAGCGCCGTAAGTTGATGATACAGTCATTACAAGTCTTTTCTAATTAACAACAATGGGAAACCTTCAGGGACGTGATCTTCTTAGTTTGGCGGATTTGCAACCAAGCGAAATTCAAGAATTGCTGACACTTGCTCAACAACTCAAAGCGGGAAAAGTGCAGTTTGACTTTCAGCGTAAAACCCTTGGCTTGCTGTTCCGCAAAGCGTCAACCCGAACAAGGGTTAGTTTTACGGTCGCGATGCACCAACTAGGGGGACATGTCATCGACCTCGATCCCAATGTGACCCAAGTTAGTCGTGGTGAACCCATTGAAGATACCGCCAGAGTTCTCGATCGCTACCTAGATGTTCTTGCCATTCGCACCTTCGAGCAAGCGGAACTAGAGACCTTTGCCAAGTTTTCTAAAATGCCGATTATTAATGCTTTGAGCGATTTAGAGCATCCCTGCCAAGTTTTAGCAGATTTACTCACCGTATTAGAAAATTTTGGAAAGCTTAAAGGGCTGACCCTAACCTATCTCGGTGATGGTAATAATATGGCGCATTCCCTAATGATTGGCTGTGCGCTTGTGGGAATGAATGTGCGGATTGCCTCTCCCAAAAACTTTGCTCCAGATCCTAAAGTTGTAGCACAAGCTAAGGCTCTAGCCACCAATTCCGAAGTGATTGTCACCGATGATCCTAAACTGGCTTCTCAAGCGGCTCACGTTCTATATACCGATGTGTGGGCAAGTATGGGACAGGAATCGGAAGCAGAGGATCGGATTCCCATTTTTCAGCCCTATCAACTAAATTCTGAACTCATGGCTTTAGCCGATCGCGAGGCGATCGCTTTACATTGTTTACCTGCTCATCGTGGTGAAGAGATCACCGATGCAGTGATGGAAGGTGATCAGTCGCGGATCTGGGAGGAAGCCGAAAATCGTCTCCATGCTCAGAAAGCTTTATTGGCAAGCGTGCTTTAAAAATTTCCAAAAAGATCCAGCGCTTAGCGCTGGATCTTTTTGACAAAGGCGGCACGATGCGCCGCTTTTATCAAAATTCGGGAACATTTTATGCCACAACTTAGTCTCTTCGCATCAAGGTTTGCTTCGTGTAATTAGGGTAGTTCTAAAATGCTTGCAAGAAAATTTCTGGTTAGCTCATTTTTCACAATATTAGGATTGAGCGCGATCGCTCTAACAACCATCACTTCACCACAGGCGGTTAGAGCCTCAGAGTCAGCAACTTTAGATAGTCTCGTTCAGCAATCCACTGCGGTTGACAAGAACACATCCCAACAGGCGATCGCGAAGTTACGCGAATTTAAAAATGCAGGTGTAGAGGCGTTTTTTAAAACTTATCAAAAAGATTTACCCAATAATCCGCAATTACGCGCCACCCTAGATGCAATTTGTCAGCAAAAAGACTGTGACGCATCCCGCTTATATTGGTACAAAGATTTAGAAGCAGCCAAAGCCGCATCTAAGGAAACAGGCAAACCAATTTTAGCTTTGCGCTTGTTGGGCAATCTCACCGATGAACTGAGTTGTGCCAATAGCCGATTTTTCCGCACAGCACTTTATCCTAATGCCGCAGTTTCGCAATTGTTGCGCGATCGCTTCATTTTGTATTGGCAGCCCGAGCGTCCTGTCCCTAAAGTAACGATTGATTTTGGTGATGGTCGCAAACTGGAGCAAACCATTACAGGCAATAGTATTCACTATGTGCTTGATAGCGAAGGTCGTCCCCTTGATGCGATCGCGGGTTTATATAGCCCACAGGCTTTTATCGACAACCTCAAACAAGCAGAGGCGATCGCGCAATCACTTGCGAATACCAATGGCAATCTCAATCTACGCCGTGAAATTTTAGTTAAATACCATCGCGATCGGCTAGCGAAACTAGAAAAAAATTGGCAAGCCGATCTCAGACGTTTGCGCTTACCAAATCAACCATTACTTTCTATAGCAACCAGCGATCCTAAAGCCAGTGCCATGATTGCTAGTCGTCTCACCGTCGGTAAAGCGGTGGTGGAATTACCAACCCTAATGCGTATCACTGGCGAACCCCTAACCGAGCTAAATCCCCCTTCTCCCTTTGCCAAACTCAGTGATGAGAATTGGGCAAGATTAGCAAGGCTTTATCAAAATCGCGTATACCTCGATCAAGGTAGCATCAAATTAATGGAGCGTAAATTACCAAACAGTGCAGCCATGTCAACGATCATCAATAGTTTTGAACGGGCGATCGCGCAGGATACAGTTCGCAATGAATATGTATTTCATGCTCAAATCCACAATTGGTTCGCCAATGGTGAATTTATAAATGGTGACACCACCACTTTGACCGACCTAAATCGCCGTGTCTACGATCAATTATTTATGACACCTGCTAGTGATCCTTGGTTAGGTTTGGTTAATGAGAATATATACACAGGAATCAGCAAAAACCAATAATAGATTTTACAGGCTATTGAGGCTTTGAGTAATCCAGAGAAATTTTGGAAAGCG
>DCSN01000133.1:0-2917 GCA_002325645.1 Pseudanabaena sp. UBA1465 | reverse complement strand
CCGCTTTCCAAAATTTCTCTGGGATTTAATCAAGCGCAAAGCGCTGTATGATTTGCGAAAGAGCGACCCGAAAGAGTTGCTCATTCGTAAACCATTTAGGATTACGATACAATGTAAATAATTTGTAATTTAGTAATGTAGCTCATATAGCTATAGCCAGTAATGTTAGGACAAAAACAAAACCCAATAGAGAGTTACGGTGCGAAGCGCCGCAACTCTCTATTCTTGAGCGACTACAGCTATAAAATTAAGTCAAGTTAAGAATTTTTTCGTGAACGAAAGAGACGTATTCGTTCTTTTCGCTAAAAACATATTATTTCTATGTCGAATCACATTGCTAAAAAACGCAATCTGATAGAACGTTATTCCCAAGGAGAAAGAAACTTTGAGGGATTAGATTTAAAGGGAGTAGATTTAAGTAAAGTTAATCTCAGCAATGCGATTTTACGCAACACAAATCTCGGTTTTGCCAATCTATGGGAAGCAACTCTCTGCAATGCCGATCTATCTGGTGCAAACTTATCTGATGCCGATCTTTGTGGTGCATCTCTATTAGACGCTGATCTCAGCAATGCTAATATTACTCGCACAAACTTTAGCTATTCAGGGCTAAGCGGGGTCAGATTTACAAATGTTGATTTAAATAATGCTAATTTGAGGACTGCAATTCTAAATTGTACAAACTTGCACGGTATGAATTTTCAATATGCCAACCTCCAAAAAGCCTACCTACTAGAAGCAAATCTTTCTAACGCAAATTTAAGTCATGCAAATTTACATCATGCTTTCTTATTTCGCACAAACCTGAGCCGTGCTAACTTAGAAAATGCCGATCTCAGTGAAGCAGATCTGAGTGGATCAAGTCTCCATGGTGCAAAATTAAGGGGGGCAAATTTGAGTGAGGTAGATTTGCGTGAGGCGGATCTCGATCGCGTTGATTTTAGTGAAGTCAATTTACGATTAGCAAACTTGAGCGAGCTAAATTTGAGTAATGTTAATTTCGTTGACAGTAATTTAAGTAAGGCTATTTTGCGTGGCACGATTTTAAGGGGGGCTTGCTTTAATGGGGCAAACCTATGGAATGCAGATTTAACAGGGGTAGATTTAACAGGAGCAGATTTAATGGGGGCAGACCTACGCGGCGCAAATCTTTATGGAGCTAATTTAAAACATGCGATGTTAGAGGTGGGATGGATGAATGAGGTAAAGATATGTAATACGATTCTGCCCGATGGTAATGTCTCAAATCGAACTTGTCAGACCCAATAGAAGAACTGTGAAAGAACTGTTTATTTTTAAGGATGAGAATTTGTTGCGAATGGCGCTAACCCATCGCTCCTATGTGCATGAACATCCAGATATTCGGGAAGATAATGAACGTTTAGAATTTTTGGGAGATGCGATTTTAAATTTTTTGAGTGGTTCCTATCTCTATCGTCAACATGCTGAATTAGGGGAAGACGAACTAACTCGTCGTCGAGCAGCCCTAGTGGACGAAAAACAATTAGCTAATTTTGCGATCGCCTTAGAATTAGATACCCAAATTTTGTTAGGCAAAGGAGCGCTCCGCGATGGCGGCAACAAAAGTGATAATCTCCTAAGCTGTGCCTTTGAAGCGATGATTGGAGCCTTATATCTAGATCGCAATTGTGATGTGGAGGCAATGCGTCCCGCCGTAGAAGCTTTATTTTCCTCAGTGCCGCCTGAGTTGGTCAACACGCGCTCCGATCTGGATGCGAAAAATCGTTTGCAGGAATGGGTACAGTCCTATATCGGTCATACTTTACCGCGCTATGTTACCGAAAAAGTGGGTGGAACTGATCATACACCCGAATTTGCGTCTAAAGTATATGTTGGCGATCGCCTCTATGGTCAGAGTCTGCGAAACTTTTCTAGTAAAAAGGAAGCAGAACGTGCCGCCGCGTTTGACGCACTAGAACAAATAGAAAGAATGTTATGAGCTAGGATTCCTATTGTGTAAGAATCCTAGCAAGGAAAAATTTATGGCAGAAGATTGGTTAGTAATTGGCAAAATTGTTTCACCCCAAGGACTCAAAGGTGAAGTTAGGGTTTTATCCTATTCAGATTTTCCTGAACGATTCGAGAATGCTGGTAAGCGCTGGATGGCGGCTTCAGAAAAGGAGGAGCCGCAAGAGATCATGATGCTATCGGGGCGAGAAATTGCTGGTAAAAAGAATTTATTTGTAGTGCGTCTTGAGGGAATTAATGATTGCGATCGCGCCGAATCTTTGCGTAATTATGTGATGATGATCCGCACCAGCGATCGCCCCTACCTAGAACCTAACGAGTATATGATCGCCGATTTGGTCGGCTGCAATGTTTACCATCAACCGACAGGAAAGCTTTTAGGAGAAGTAATTAGCATCATCGCCGCAGGTAATGATCTATTAGAAGTTCGCCATCTTGAAAATAATGAAATAGAACTTATTCCTTTTGTCGAAGCGATCGCGCCTTTTGTAGACATTAATCAAAAAAGGATTGAAGTCACTCCGCCCAAGGGACTGATCGATAAATGGCTAGACCAAGTTACATAAGAAGGATGGGCGGCGCTTCACGCTGCCTATCCTTATAAACATAAGTTTGCGGTATGATGTAAAAGCCTTGCAAATTAAGGCTTCTACATCGTACTTCAAATAATCATGATTCCAGAATCGGGCGAAGGTTTTAAATCGGGCTTTGTGGCACTAGTCGGACGACCCAATGTGGGTAAGTCAACTTTGCTCAATGCCCTCATTGGTCAAAAAATTGCGATAACTTCGCCCGTTGCCCAAACTACTCGTAACCGTCTGCGCGGGATTTTGACATTACCCGAAGCGCAAATTGTTTTAGTAGATACTCCTGGAATTCATAAACCCCACCATTTGCTTGGACAAACCATTGTCAGAAATGCGATCGG
>DCSN01000120.1:47536-49036 GCA_002325645.1 Pseudanabaena sp. UBA1465 | reverse complement strand
GCTTTAGCTTCGGCAGCACGGCGTTCACTCTCAGCACGGGACTCAGCGATGCTGCGGTCAAATTCGGCTCGCGATCTCTCTAGAGATGCGTTAGTCTGTTCAAATAATTTATAAATATCGGCGATCGTAATTGATTCTGACATGGTTACTTATCAATAAGTAGGGATATCTTATTTTATCGCGCTCAAAATAGAATCAAGAAAATTCTTTTAAAATTTTGTTAATTCTCATGTCAAGGGCGATCGCCTCTCGCTCATTACAAAACACATCAACCAGCATAATTCACGTCTTCATAAATTTCATCGATCGCACATTCAAAATCAATACTGACAAGTTGTACTAAGTCACCCTCGCCATAGGATGTCAACTCCCACTTACCTCGCTCATTTAGCCGAAAGGCTTCAACTTCGACCTGCTCCGAGCTAACCAGCACATATTCACACAAGCTGCTTAACTGACGATAACGCGCAAACTTACCACCTCGGTTGTAGGCCTCTGTGCTAGGAGACAACACCTCAATGATTAGAGTTGGATAAAATACAGCCTTTGCCGAATTGCGATCGCGATCGTCGCAAGTCACCAATAGATCGGGATAGAAAAACTCACCATTTTTAGAAATTCCCACCTTTGCATCTGAACCTAATACCCGACAATTTCGTCCCCTCACATGAGGGCGTAATAAAGCAATCAAATTAGCAGCGATCGTACTATGGTCGATGGTCTCACCTGCCATCGCAAATACTTCGCCATTGATGTACTCATACCTGATTTCTTGCCTTGCTTCCCATTCAAAATATTCATCAGGGGAAATTTTGGGGTTGTTTGGTACAGCTATCATGATTTTGGTCTGGACTTAATGTGACACTTTCTAGGATATTGCTAATTCTCATATCAAGGGCGATCGCCTCCCGCGTGTTACAAAATACTTTTGCCTTAAGTCGAGAATCGCTACAAAGTCCAATTACCAATACATTAATATGCTCAATGTAGGCGGCATTTAAGGCGGCTTTGCCCTCCTCATAAATTAGGGGAATGCCAGGTTGGATAATTGCTAAATTTTGAAAAAACTGATTGGTACTCGTAAAACAGCGATCTATATATTGATTGAGTAAATCTGCCTCTACCTCAGTTTTTCCCTGAATATCGCCAAGGGTATAGGCAATCATATCGATGGGGGTGCGATCGCTGATAAATGGTGTTTCTGAATTTTGCCAAACCTGTTCGGCGGCTACTAAAACATGATGCTGCACAAATAGCCTCGTTTTAAAATCCATTGGTTCCGCAGGATCTAAACCAAGTTGGGCAAAAACTTGGCTGGTCGTGGTGCGGACAAAGGGAATATTGAGGCGAGAGGCGAGGGCGATCGCTAAAGTAGTTTTGCCAGTGCGATGCGCCCCACAGAGTCCCAGATTGCCATTAAGCTTAAACATTTTCTGGATCTATACCCAAGGCTCGTAAACGTTCCGCAAGGCGATTAGCACGCTGACTTTCTTGCTCCGC
>DCSN01000120.1:39422-47390 GCA_002325645.1 Pseudanabaena sp. UBA1465 | reverse complement strand
CGCTGGCTTTCTTGCTCCGCACGTTGACTTTCTTGTTCAGCACGTTGACGATGAATTTCGGCGCGTTTGCGTTCTTGTTCGGCTCGTTGTTGCTCTTGCCAAACCTGAATTTTTGATTGCTGTAAACGGTGATCTAGCTCTATAGAAGATAGAAATCTCTGACCATCGGGGCGAGACAATACTAGTTCTTGTCCAGTTGCCCAGTCAAATCTAATTCCCAAAAGTGGGCTGACCCAATCCATCATCGATGGAATTTTGACTAAGCGATCGCCTACCCTTTGCCAACCTTCTAGGATCAGATCGTCTGGATCGTAAATGTAATATTCTTTAACGCCATAGGTTTCATAAAAATCAAATTTTTCTTCAAGGGAATCCATGCCTCGGCGATCTTTATTGCTGGGCGATAAAATCTCAAATACGACTTGGGGCGCAATATTATCTTCTAACCACTGCTTATAGGAGCCGCGTCGCCCCTTGGGTCTACCAAGCGCCACCATTACATCTGGGGCGAACCGTTTTTGCGTATACCTGACGGGATACCATAACAAGTCTCCAGCGATAAATACATTCGGATCGTCACCAAACATAATCTCTAGATTTTCTTTGATGATTACAATCCAGCGATATTGTTCGGTATTGTCAGACATGGGATTGCCATCACTGTCGGGATAGTCGATTTCTGGAAATGTATGTGGGGCGGCGGTACGCATCCCATCGGGAATCGCCGCTTCAGTGGTTAAAGGTTGCAGAGTCATAGATTTACCCTCGCCAAAACCTGTAAATATGCAATCCATTCTACATCCACGCTAAATGCCAAATACTCGCTTAGCTCGATCAAGATAGTTTTGGCGATCGTCGAGTCCGTTTAAACCACCATTAATAATGCGAGTAATTCTCAGAATGTCATCATCATCAGCATAGCTATTGAGATTTCTGGTGTCCCAATACCAACCCGCACTCAGACAAGCAAGATCAAAATCGGCAAGGCGTTGGGGATTATTAATTAAGTCCACCCCCAGATCATTGCCACATTCAGCATAGTTAGAGCGCCCTGTAACTTGGATTAAGCCACGACCCTTAAAGCGCACGCCGTCGCCAGATTTGGTATTGCCCAAATCCCTGCGTCCTTCATAGTCTGCGCCAGAAGCATATTCTTCATTGGTGTTAAACCCATCGCTTTCATGGGCAGTTTGGGACAGAAAATGAGCTTTGCGTAGTGGGGTGGTGATCCCATATTTCTGCATAGTTTCATTTAAATAAGGGAGAAGTTGGGTCAATCGCGATTGTCGGGCATAGGGGGCGATCGCGCTCAGTTGAGCTTGAGTGATTAAATTAGGTGTAGCGGTGGTACGAGGATATAGCCCTGCGTAGGGTTCTTGATCGGCAGGGCGTGGCGGCAAGTTATTCAAAGCCCGAATCGTACTATCTACGAGAATATCTTTAGGATTGAAATCATCCTTAAGCCCATCAATTAACTGTTGTAAGCGCTTGGCTACTAATTGGCGCAATGCGACCAGATTGGTGGCTGGGTAGAGTCCTTCATAGGGTTTGCGAAGGATCGGACGCAGGGGCAAACCACTCATGGCGCGAACTAGGTCATCAATCTTGCTATCTGCCTCAACATATTTAGGATCGGTGATCTTAGCGATCGCAGCCACTAATGTCTGTGAGGCTTGCTTGCGCCATGTGGCAAGATTGGCGGCTGGGAAAAGTCCAGCATAGGGCGATCGCCCTGTGGGACGGGCGGGCAAATTGCGAATAAAGCGAATCAGATTGTCGATCGCGCCATCATACACACTACCTTCCACATTTTGAATTTTAGGTACTACCACCTTGAGGGTGGCGGCGGCACGATTGCGCCATGTGGGTAAATCTGCCGCAGGGAAAATCCCTGCATAGGGTTGGCGGGTGTCGGGACGTGCAGGCAAATTATTAAGCACCCTAATTAAATCATCTACCAATCCATCGTTGGCAGTGGGGGCATTACCGACAATTTTAGGAACTAAAAAAGCTAAGGTCGCGGCAGCTTGCGATCGCCAAATCTCAATTTGTGTCATTGGTTTATTTTTTAAGTTTGGATAAGTTAAGTAGGCTTAATTAAATATAAAATCCTAAACCCTACAACCTAGGTTTTAGGATTTTATTATTGGATGAAACGTCCAAAAAGCAATTTCACTAAGAACGAAGAACGCAAAAATATTTTGCTAAGATTGCTGATGATCAATTTTCGTAAACTAATCACGGCGATCGGTAAAGATAGCTCAGCATAGGTTTGGACATTGCTAAGGAATCGAACCAGTGGAGCATTGATAGGCTCTATAAAAGTAACGGCCAGCCAACCTAAAAGTAAAATTGTAATAATTGCGATCGCCACAACTTGAAAAACGCGACTTTCTAAAACATAAAGTAAATTTCTGCCCAACTGTTGTGCCGATTTAGGTACATCTGGTAACGGAAATGGCAGCCTAGAGATCAACCACCAAAGGATTAACACCGTAATTGGAGCCGCAATGATCATGCTCCAACAGTTAACAATTACAGCATCGGGCAAATGGATATTTTTTCCTGATTTTTTTAACGGCTCACACCATGCGAATACCGTCACCATAGAAATAGTGGCGATCGCAATGGGGCGTAATTTCATTTCCACATAATCGGCGATCGCGGTGAGCAATTGGCGCGAGATTTGGCTAACGATAAAACCATAAGCTTTGACAATGCGATCGCTCAGAGGATGCTGCAACAGATCTTGACGAATCTTTTGACTAAGATCGCCATCAACATTCATTAATGTCCGCAATATTGGCAAATTATCGTAATAAGTCCAAATTACAATCGCGCCCTGACTTGATGGTGACAGGCCAACACTGGAAGCCAATACTTGCAGTAAATCTTGGCTATTGAGTTTATAGATAATGTCAGCACCATAAGTAAGGCGATCGGCAAATCCTAAAGTATCTTCCTCAATTTGGGTCAATACTTGGGGATCAAGACGCACAATAATCTGCTCTTCAACAATAGCCAACCACTTAGGCGCAGCCACCGTAACTCCACATTGCTATATATATTTTCCGATAAAGAACTAATTTTTGTAGCGCAGCTTTGCCACCCCACAAAAATTAGTTCTTTATTCCTAAATCCTATTTTGCTCGGAATGGGATCAAACTCTTTACAAGATTTACGCAGGTATCAATTAAACCCGACCATTGCCTTTGAGCATTTTCTACACCTTGCCGATGCAAATCAAAAATAAGTTGGATCATCTTAGGATCAAGATCAAGTTTACTTTTGCTGGGAATAAACAAATCCTCAATAAAACGATTAGTCAAATCTCCATCAAGACTAAATTTGGTCTGAGCGTAAATGCGATCGCCATTTAAAACAGACTGCTCAAGCTCCCATAGTTTTCTGAAATAGCGAATCATTGGTGCATCAACGATGGCATCGCCATCAGCATTTTTTGGGATATTCAATTTCATCAACTGTCTAGATATTTCGGTATAACAAGATTCTTCTAAAAGAAATTTCGTTTTTTTGCTTTCATCCAAGGAACTTTTACGCTCATTAAAAATAAACTCAGCCTCTTTGTAGATCTCTAAATCTTGGTTATAGCGAGTTAGCTCTAATCGATACTCTTCGATGATCGCCACTTCCTTGGGCAACAATGGCGTTGCGGTTTGCTGAGGAAGCGAAAAACCCTTTTGCTTGAGTTGGGTACTGCGCTCAAGCAGAGACTCCTTCACCCTTTGCAGCCCCTCCTCAGTTTTGTATTTAATATTTTTGTCTAGCTCGCGGTAAAAATCCTTCGCATCAAACTTGTGCATCGGAATATTACCAACGATCATTGTATTGATCTCTAGAGAAGTAATTTCTTCTAAAACATCTTTGAGAGTTTCTCGAAAGTTTTTAAGAGATCCACTTTTCCCGTCATTATCCTTTGCAGGCTTTACCTGATTAGCCTGACTAGTAGTAGATAGATCCGAAGCTGGCTTATGATCGGACTTTTCACGCCTAGGCATGATCTGATTCGCAGCATCTTCGGCATTTCTGTTCTGACTCGTAGCCCTATCAACTTGCATACAGATTTCCTAAGCGCTCCTAGGTAAAAAATTGTTAGACAAAATTGTTAGACAAAGCTTGGTAAGCGATCGCTACTTAAACCATTAGCATCTTCATCTTCATTTTCATCCTCACCAGTCAATAAACCAGTCACCTTTTGACCAATATCTACTAAAGTTTTGAGATTATTGGCGATCGTTTCTGAACCATGATCAACTTGGGTCTCATGAAAATCGCGTAGCTCAGCATAGGGGGAACCCTGCAAAAAATCTGCGCCAATCTCGTTTTCGATGTCACCATCAATCAGATTAATAGTTGTTCTTAAACGATTACCAGTCTTATGGGTCGTATCACCTTCATGGGCCACCCAAGTCACAATTTCTAACTTCACAAGATCAGAGAAAATCTCTACCAAGGCATCGCCAAAGTTTTTTGATTCCTTAAGTTTGCTTTGAAAACGGACTGATGCTGATGCTGTGACGGTTACAGAAGAATTTGCATATGTCATAAGTTATAACCCGTATAGAAATTGTGGTTAAGCCTGTAGATTAAAAATAACTAAAATCGAGATAGCTAGCAATACTCTAAGAATACTAATTAAAATCTTAATCGTTTATTATTAAATTAACTTTAGTGATAGTCAGATAGCTCAATTAATTCCATCGGCACAAAACTTTCCTGTGGCAGCAAAATTAATTGAGAGTAAATCAGCTTACCTGTCATATCTAGGCGATTAATGGCAATTCCCATCGGTCGCGGTAATTGGGCAGCATAGGAATCGGCGTAGTACCGATAGATTTGCTTGGCGGCTCTGACAATCATTGGATCGACCTTGTAAGCGACAGTTTCTGGCTGGCGCTCGATTTGTTCAAGACGTTGGGCGGCATAGGTCACAATGTAGTCCCCTTAAATTTGACTATTATTTTGCCTTTGGAAAAGCTGCCTCAGGACTTTAGCTGACTTTGTTTTTTTTTGCAAGATTTGCGCCTAGGATTATACATTAGTTGATATTTTTTGGGTCTATTATTTATTAAAAAACGACAAATTTTTTACTTGCCATTTAGCTAATTTTTAATTTCCTTCAGTACCAGCAATTTTGATCCTAAATAGCTTGCTATAAAAAACTTGCGGAAAATCGACATAGCCTTTATCGCGAATACTGGAGACAACATCAATTAAGTAGCCAACAAATTCTGAATTTTCTAATGTCATTTCATAGCTCATGTCGGCATCACCCTCAAAGGTCATACGACATAGGGCAAGATCGGATGGCAAGTTAGCAACGCGCCATACTGCCATAAAGGAAACCGCAGGACTGCCCTCAATACGACGCTCCCCCGTGATTTCGCCTTGCTTATATAAAGAAATTGCATAGGGAAGAGCTTGACGCTTGTTTGGCTCTCGGTAATAGGGCATATAGATGGAAACTTCTTGCGGAGCAGCAGCTTTGAGTTCGATCGCCATAGATATCAAGTCTCTAGATGGAGTATGCCTAATTTTTTATACAAACAGTAGCAGATTTTTGTCTTAATTCAGAGAGAGCGCTTTGCTCTCTCTGAATTAATTAGGGGGAAACGCGATCGGTTACTTTAATTTTGCCGTCGGGTTGAACCTCCCATACGTCATAACTACCTTTAACATCGCCATATTCATCCAGATCAACATTGCCGCTTGCGCCTTGATAGTCAATGTCTTTACCTGCTTTGACTAGCTTGATCGCTTCGCAAACATCGCTGACTTCTTGTCCGGGGGCATTGGCAACTTCACGGAGTTTGCTCTTGATCCCGTCACCCGTCGCATCCTTAGCCGCTTCCGCCGCGATCGCCACTAGCGCCGCCGCATCATAGGAATGGGGGACAAATGCGCCGAGTTCTTGACCTGTCTTTTCTTTGAAAGCTTTAGTAAAGGCTTCAAGGGACTTGCCATCGGCTCCAGGGACAGTCCCGATCGCCCCTGCAAGGATGAGTTTGCCATCAGGGGTATTACCAATTAACTTAGGAAAATCTTCGGTTTTTACGCCATCTGTCAATAGAATTTGGACATCTTTGGTTAAGCCTTGCTCAAAGGCCGCTTTGATCACTGCGCCGCCAGAGTCAGGATAGAGAATTGCTGCAACTGCATCGGGTTTGCTACCAAATGCGCCCTTAGCTTCCGCCTCAAAGGTCGTTGCCTTGGGATCGTAGCGGGTGGGTTTGTTTTTGTTAACGATTGTGCCGCCCAGCTTTTCAAAGGCTTCTACAAAGGATTTCTCAAAGCCTACACCATAGTCGTTGTTAATCACGAGGGTAGCGACTTTGCGTGCGCCTTTTTTATAGGCGAGGTTGGCGAGGGCGAGAGCCTGATAGGTGTCAGGTGGGGCAGTGCGATACCAGTAGCCTTTAAATTCACCTTTTTTAGCCCGTTCCGTAAATACTGGACTGGTGCTACCAGGGGAAATTTGGACAACTTTGTTCGGTACGGAAATCGCTAGGGATGCTGTGGATACGCTACTGGCAAAGGAACCAACTACCGCACCGACATTATCTACTTTGACTAGTTTAGTCATCGCCTCGGCTCCTGCGGGAGGATCGGTGCGATCGTCTTCCTTGATGTAGGTAATGGGCTTACCAAGTACGCCGCCGCAATTATTTACGGTATCTACCAGAAAATCAATTGATTTAATCATCGGCGCACCAATGGAGGAAAGGTCGCCTGTAATCGGTAGCAACGCACCTAGGCGCAGGCTGTCCTTAACGCCACCTGAGCCTGTTGTCGTTGGGGCTTGGGAGGAACTTGTGGAACTAGTGCTTGTGGTTGGCGCGTTGGGCTGACAAGCGACAATCCAAATTGTCGTTACTGTGGCTAGCAAGGCTAGGCAAAGCGTCGAGAAAAACCTTTTAGTCATGGTTACGATGAACTACGATCATGTTTATAAAGTTGCTGTAATTGTATCTGCAACTGTAGTCTTAAGACAGACAGAGGGCTTACAGCCTATTGATGTTTTGTGTGCTCCAGATAAACTTTCAAAAAGCTGGCTTCGCCAGCTTTTTGAAAGTTTATCTGGGTTTTAAGAAGGCGCAAAGCGCTCTAAGCCCCTTGTTCATTATTTTTCTAAAAATCTCATGTCATCCACCATTGATCCACGCCGTCAGCGAGAATTAGTCCGTTTACTCGAAAAAATGGGGCTTGAGCAAACAAAGCTAGAACAAGTTAATTCCCGAAAATTTGATTGGCTCCTCATCGATCGCGCTCTAGTCCATCCCAGTTTTTCAACTGCCTATAACAATGACCAATTGGAGTTTGTGGGCGATAGTGTGCTACGCCTGTCGGTGAGTTTGTTTTTGCAAGAACGCTATGGCGATCGCGCGGTAGGAGACTTGGCCGCTCTGCGATCGCACCTAGTCAGTGATAAAACCCTTGCCGAAATCGCCAGTATTTATGATTTACAAAAATATGTAGTGGTATCTAATGCGGCGCGTAATGATTCGCAGGCTTCGCGATCGCTGCTTGCCGATGCCCTAGAAGCCTTAATGGCGGCGCTGTATATTAATACCCAAGATTTAGCCTTTATTCGTAAATGGCTTGATCCTCATATGCAGAGTTTTGCGGAAACCTTACTGGCGATCCCTGCCTTGGGCAATTACAAAGTGGCTCTACAGGAATTAACCCAAGGACGCTGGAAACGTTTGCCTGAATATCGTAATTTGCCATCGGAGGGCAGTAACTTGTTTTCTGTGGAAGTATGGTTTGACGATCGCTGTTGGGGCAGAGGTCAGGGGAAAAGTATTAAGGCGGCTCAACAGGAGGCGGCGGCGATCGCCTTACAAGAAATGACTGCCACATAAAGCAAGAAAAAAAGCAATTCGCTTTTTTCTTGCTTTACAGCCTATTGAGGCTTTGAGTAGTACAGAGAAATTTTTGAAAGTGGCG
>DCSN01000120.1:29323-39382 GCA_002325645.1 Pseudanabaena sp. UBA1465 | reverse complement strand
CGCCACTTTCAAAAATTTCTCTGGGGTTTAATTAAGCGTAAAGCGCTGTATGTCCCGAAATATTTATTAAGATTTGTAGGTAGGTGTATAAATACTTAGTGCCAAATCGTAAATTTTTCTACAAATATAGAGCAACCATCGTAATATTTCTTAGTGTGCTACTTTAATTTGTTTAATCAATCCTTAGGATTGATGCTTCGTGTGGTAAGAAGGAGTCAAGAGTCATTCTGATACTAATAGCGATCCTAGCCGTCCTGAACACTGTGGCAGCAGTGTGGCTACTACTTTATGGGCTAAATGCTTATTGGCTCACTGCTGTCCATAAGCCTAGACGTTCTCTGCGGAAACAGCTTGTTTTGCCGAAGCTCAACCCTGCCAGAGAATACCAAACAGCGCAGGTTTCAGCGTCGCCATCATCGAGTTCAGGGGCGATCGCTGCCAATAATTTTGATAATTTCGACCAGTTTCGTCTGGGAAAAAGCTTTAACAATAATTTCTCTAATTACGCTGTGGCGGTTGATCTGCCTGAGCATTATGGCATTGCCGACGAAGACTTGCCCCTTGTCACCATCCAGCTACCGATTTTTAATGAGCGCTACGTTTCGCGCCGATTAGTGGATGCTGTTTGCCTGTTGGACTATCCTCGCGATCGGATGCAGATTCAAGTATTAGATGACTCGATCGACGACACTCAAACCCTTCTTAGCGAAACCGTCCAAGAATACCAAGCTAAAGGCTTTTGGATTGAATATATTCATCGGGTTAATCGTTCTGGCTTTAAGGCGGGGGCTTTGCAGGATGCGATGCCCCTTGTGCAGGGAAATTACATTGCGATTTTTGATGCGGACTTTATCCCCTCTTCAAATTGGCTCAAAGATACAATTCGTCATTATGTGAATAATCCTGAGGCAAAGGTTGCGGTTGTCCAGACCCGTTGGGGACATATCAATTCTGAGTATTCATTGCTAACCAAATTGCAATCCGCAGGCATTGATGGGCATTTTGCGATCGAGCAACAGGCGAGATGTAATAACAATTATTTCTTAAATTTTAACGGGACTGCGGGGATTTGGAATCGTCAAGCGATTATTGACGCAGGGGGGTGGCACGCTGATACCCTCGCTGAAGATATGGATTTGAGCTATCGCGCTCAAATCAAGGGCTGGAAGGTGGTTTATGACAATAATATTGTTGCGCCTGCGGAATTGCCTGTAGCTATGCTTGCCTTCAAATTGCAGCAATTTCGTTGGGCTAAGGGCAGTATTCAATGTGCGAAGAAATTAATTGGGCAAATCTGGAAAGCGGATCTCCCCCTCGTGGTGAAATTTCAAGCGACCATGCATTTGACGGGATATTCGGCACATCCTTTGATGCTGCTCTTGATTGTGATCTCGATTCCACTCATGTTAGTCACAACTAATGATGCGATCGCCCTGCGTATTTCCATTGAAAGCGCTTGGTCAATTTTTATGTTGCCTGCTACCTTTGGACCTCCATTTTTGTACTTCCATGCTCAACGTGACCTCTATCCCAAGTCTTGGTATCGTCGCCTCGGACGTATTTTCCTCTTAGCCGTTTTGGGTACGGGGATTTCTTGGAGTAATAGTCGGGCTGTATTTGCAGGTTTATCGAATACGGGTGCAAATTTCCGCCGCACGCCTAAATTTGATATTAAAAACAAAAGCGATCGCTGGGAAAACAAAGCCTATAAGATTCCCCTTGATGCGACGGCTTGGATTGAGCTTGGTTTATGTATTTACAGTATTTTTGCATCGGCGATCGCCTTTAACAAAGGGCTGTATATCACCTTGCCCTTCATGGTTTTGTATGCCCTCAGCTATGGCTATGTTGGCGGGCTAACCCTCTGGCAATCTTGGCAACAATCACGAAATTAAACAGATTATAAAAAATAGGGCGCTTAGCGCCCTATTTTTTTATAATGGTCAACATGTGGTCAATTATTATCCCAACTTACAACCGCTTGCCGATCTTGCAAAAATGTTTGCAATCGATGGAAGCTCAAGATTTTACGCAGCCTTACGAGATTGTGGTCGTTGATGATGGCTCCACCGATGGCACGGTGGAATTTTTGCAAAGTCATCCTCACGAATTCCCCCATGTGCGTTTGTTTCAGCAAAACCATGAGGGTGCGGCGATCGCTAGAAATACGGGCATTGATCTAGCTCAAGGCGACACGATTGTATTTATCGATAGCGATCTCGTCGTTACGCCTGTATTTTTGTCATCCCATGCTAAAGCTCTAGCAGGTAGCGATCGCGCCTTTACCTATGGGCGGGTGATTAATACTGCTAATTTTGACGATCCCACCTCGGAGCCAATCAAAATCACCGATCTATCCAATGCTTTCTTTGCGACAGGCAATGTGGCGATCGCCAAGCATTGGTTAATCGAAGCAGGCAAGTTTGACACCAGTTTCCGTCAGTATGGCTGGGAAGACTTAGAGCTAGGTGTCCGCCTCAAAAATTTAGGCTTAAAATTGATTAAATGTCCTGATGCAGTTGGTTATCATTGGCATCCTGCATTTTCGATTGAGCAGTTACCGCGACTTGTCGATGTTGAAGCTCAGCGCGGACGAATGGGCGTAGTATTTTATCAAAAGCATCCCACATGGGAAGTAAAAATGATGATCCAGATGACATGGATTCATGTGGTTTTATGGGGCGTATTATCCCTAGGTGGTTTGCTCAATGAGCGATCGCTACGTCCCTTGCTGCAATGGCTGATCAATCAAGGTAAGCCCCAACTCGCCCTCGAAATCGCCAGAATTTTCTTAAATTGGTACAACGTCAAGGGGGTATACGCCGCCTATCGCGAAGCACAGCATAGCCTATGAAAGTTTCCCTTGAATTTCTCTATCACTTCCATTGCGATCGCTGTCGTAAATGGTGGAGCCGTGCGGACATTGAGCCACAAGTTGGTGAACAGGTTTATTGTCCCTATTGCGGTCATGTGAATACTGTCGAAGTTGTGCAAACTTTTCGCAACGCTGCACGCGGAGGCAGTTGCCTGAGCCAACGCCCTGATGAAAAGTAATATTTGGATATGCTGTTAACCCTTCACTCAAAATTATTGCTAATATAAATTTTAGTCAAAACTTCTGGGAATAAGTACATGACCTATAGACTGTTTGAAATTCCATCTGAAAGCGACAGTCACGCAGATATCGTCTGGGTTGACGGCATGAAGCATGATGCTTATACCCATCTTGCTTACGCGATCGAAACAACCGACAGCGAAGATAGCGTAATAAGTCGGCGTGGTATCCGTTGCAAAAATTTACGCGACTGGCATCAAATCATAGCTAAATTTCCTGACGTATCGTCATGGTCGGAGCTTAAAGAAAAACTTGCTTACTATGTGGGTGAAAGTGTCCTTGAAGCAAATTATTTAAATCCTAATCATCATGTTCAAACTGTCTTGAGACTTGGTGCGTTAGAGCTACTAACAAATATTTATTCTGGTCGTATTACTGCAAGTGATAAAGATCCATTTCCTCATCAACTAGCATTGCAGCAATACCTCAAAAATCATGAATCTCGCATTAAGCGAATTTTGATCGCTGATGAAGTTGGTTTAGGTAAAACCATCGAGGTTGGGTTGATTCTTAGAGACAAACTAATCACGCAAAAAGATGATCTTCGATGTCTTTACTTAACATCGGGAGGATTGACAGAAGATGTTAGAGAAAAGCTGCGTAGTGTGATTAAAGTTAGTGCTGGGGATGAGAGCGTTATTAGTGTTGTGGAATCTTTTAAGGAATATGGCGATCGCATCAGTCAAAAAGGTATTCGGATTGCTAGTATGCACGCTGCTAAACGTTATATTGACAGCAGTGACAAGAAGGAATTACCGAGTCATATTAGACCTAATATCATCATCATTGATGAGTGTCATCACTGTTCAAGCGATGCTGACCTAAACGGAGAATTGCCAGAATTAGCAGCCGATACAACACAGGCTTACAAAGCTGCATATCAAATAATTTCAGGCAAATTTTGGCAAGATTCCGAACCGCCAGAATTAGTTATTCTGATGAGTGCTACACCTTTCCGCTCTGCAAATCGATTTACAAACTTATTGCGATTGTTAGCACACAAAACCGCTTTAAAAGATGCTTATCTAAAAGATGTTGATCAGAAACGCCTTTTAGAAGAAATATCTAAAGAAGATTCACCGATCTCATTAATTTGGCGGCAACAGGATGAAATTCGTAACTGGTCAGACAAGCGACTATTCCCAAAATTAACTATAGTTCGTCCTCATCGTGAAAATGACCCAAACCTTCGTGAAGGTGAGCCTCAACTTGAAAAGACTTGTGAAGATTATCTGTCAACACTCAGAAAAATTATCAGAACAGTACAGCGTATTCATCGAAATCACGGTGAAAGTATTGGTGGCTTTGCTAGCGCTCATCTTGAAACAAGGTTGACAAGTAGTTCTTTAGCAGGTGCTTGTTGGCTATTTCGTTGGTGTGTTCGTCATCATTCTAAATGGCAAAACGAAAAAGCCTACAAGGCAGACAATTCAGCCAGCGCAGAAATTCTAAGAACATTAATTAGAGAAATTTCTAAATGCCTATCAGTGTTTGACGAGAATAGAGAACATGAGTATGCTAAAGAAGTAGTTTTTCCTTCCGATAGCAACTTTTCTTTTTCGGCTAGAAACCTAGCAGAGGGCAGTGTACCAGCTATTTTTGGTTTCCAGAAGAAATTATTGGAGAATGTTAAGCCAAAAAAAGATAAAGATGATGAGGATGAAGACACTGATTTAGAAGCATTACCTGAAGAAATACTAGAGCTAACAGAACTAGCTCTAAATTTACTTAGATCGGGTAGTAGTGTAGAGAATGCCAAGATAAATTGGTTGAAAGCTATGCTTGAAGCGCATCCAGATTCTCGCTTTTTGGTTTTCACTGAGGTTTTACAAACTACTACTATCGTTACCGCAACTTTTGACAAGGAAAGTCTTGCGATTACTGGCTCTATGAGTACTGAGGAACGACAAGAAGTAGTCAAAAAATTTTATGATCGAAATAAAAGCTACCGTATTCTTGTAGCGACATCTGCTGCTGATGAAGGCTTAGATTTTCAAGTAGCAAATAAAGTCGTGCATTGGGATCTTAGTCCTGACCCTGCGGTTTTAATGCAACGTAATGGGCGAGTTGCTCGATTGGGGCAAACTTCTGATGTCACTGCTTACTATCTTATTTTGGAAGGAACATTAGCTGAAAGAAGAGATACTTTTTTAGTAGATCGTTTAATAGAAGCAGGTTTTACAGAGCCTCAGATACAGTTAAAAATTCTGGGACAACTTGATAGTAAACAACAGGAAAAAATTAGAATTGCTATTGAGACTAAGGATTTTAATACTGTAGATGAGTCTTTAAAAGTGGCAAAACAAAATGGAGAAGCCATGAAGGACGTTTTTAGCGACTTGAATGCCAAGCTAAAACTTGATTCAGTTCTAGATCGTAATGATTTACTCAAACGGCTCAAAGTTTGGCACGACTTAGGCGTTACTCAATATGACTCCTATAAACACAAGTTGGAGTTTAAAACAGAAGAGTGGCAACGTCCTGTTTTTGGAGAGGAGAAAACAGAGATGGAGTCTGCTACTTCTGATATTCTTGAGATCACACCCTCTAGAAAGAAAAAAATTAGATTTAACTTTGATCCAGAGTTTGCGCTTTTTAGTCGAGAGAAATCTAGTCAAGAGAAAAATTCTAATGGACTCGCGGGTTTGATGCCTTGGTTCATGGGAGAACGACATATACAAGAAAGCGATCAAGTCATTAGACAGCATCAACCTCTTCGGGAGAGCGATCCTATTGGAAATTTAGCCCAGTCTCTTGCTAGACAAAAACAAGCAGATTTTATAGCTGTTTCTGCACAAAAACTATGTGATCGTTTCCCAAATCTTAACGGATGCTCTTATTTGATGTTTGCCACGCACCCACTACGCGAACTAGAGAAAAATAGATCATCAGACTCAGCTAAATATTTGACTTATTATACTTTTGCGACTGATCTCAGTCAGCCAGAAAATCCTAATGGGGCTTCTGCCAATGATGTACATAAAATGATCACATTTTTAGAAGAACAATCTGTACAAGGTGGGGCATCTCCATCATCTGAAGTAATTACTCAATCAAAGTTAGCAGGAAAACAGATATCAGAATGGGTACAAAATTCTTTTAGTCTGGGCGGTGATGAATTTCTAGATGAAGAATCAAGTTATTTTGTACCTGTACCCGTTGCTTTAATTGCAATTGTTGATGATCCTGATGCAGCAATTCTAGAAAATGAAGAAAATGAGATCCAAGAAAAATTTCATGAACTTGCCGATCAATGGACTCAAGATGTAGAAGGTATGTCATCAACTGTTGAAATATCTAAACATCCCATTTATCAGGAAATTATTAATATGGGGAAATCCGTGATCCCTTTCATGCTCCAAGATTTAACCCAAAATCCCCTATATTGGCTAACAGCACTACGTCAAATTACCCAAGAAAACCCTGTGCAACCAGAACATAAAGGTAAAATCAAGCTCATGGCAGAAGATTGGTTGAATTGGGGTAAAAAACAAGGATATGTGGCTTAATTTTCGATGACTAAAGCAATTCATTTAGAGCTACGTTACCCCAACCTAGCCAAGACTGATTATGATGTTACCAGTCCAAAATCTCAAGAATATAACTGTTTTTCTTGGGCAGCAGGAGATCAAGAGCGTTGGTGGCAACCCACTCCAGAAGATGAATTTTACTGGGTTGAAGGTGTACCAATGGAGGAAACACTATCGGCTTATATACAGGCTTATCAAACATTAGGCTATATGACTTGTGATAGCGCAGCATTAGATGCGGGATATGAAAAAATTGCACTATATGTTGATGATGAGGGTATTCCTGTTCATGCTGCCAAACAGTTATCGACAGGGAAATGGTCAAGTAAGCTTGGTTGGCTAGAAGATATTGAACACGAGTTGGAAGGTTTAACTGGTGAAAGATATGGCAGTGTTGGACAAATTTTGAGGAAGCTTAGTCCAGCTAAAGCATAAGTTTAGTATCAAAGTCAGCCCCACAAAGTCAAACAGCATAACAATGCGTTAGAGCCGAACGTTAGAGCCGATCATTTAGGGGTAATCTGTAAAAACCAACATTTAACTGTGCGGCTTAACTTTACTAACATAATATGACTAACCCCAATATTATTCTGGCGGGATATCTCGCAGGGGCATCGGATTACATCCCGATCGCCCAAAAATTAGAAAATAAAAATTTATCAGCAACGGTAGTTCCTTTGAAATGGTGGGACTGGGTTCCCACGGTGGGCGGACGATCAATCGCGCCCATTTTAGAAAAACTTGACCAAACCGTAAATCAGGAATTAGCCAGAACGGGTGCATCGAAGGTAAATATCATTGCCCATTCCGCAGGCGGTTGGCTCTCACGGATTTATCTAGGCGATCGCCCCTATTATGACAAGGTTTGGAATGCACGTTCTAAAGTTGCCAAACTCGTTTGTCTGGGAACTCCCCAACGCAGCCTCGAACCTTGGTCGCTGCCAAATTTGGGTTTTGTCAATGACAATTATCCTGATGCTTTTTATGATGATATTGAATATATTTGCGTAGCAGGAAATACGGTACAAGGCAAAAAATCTACACCAAAAAAATGGCTTGCCTATAGTAGTTATGAACTGACAATTGGTCAAGGTGATGTCTGGGGTGATGGCATAATTCCGATTGAGGCAGCTTATTTGAATGGAGCCAAGAATATGGCGATCGATGGTGTCTATCATTCACCGCGATCGGGTAAATGGTATGGCTCCCAAGAGGTAGTTGATATTTGGGCAGTGTATCTGTAAGCATCGACAAACGAAATGTATAGTCGTAGTCACCTGTATTAGGATGTATTAGGACAAATCAAAACCCTACAGCAATTTTTGATCAAACGAACCACAAGAAAAAGTTTAAAAGTGTTGCTTAGCAACACTTTTAAACTTTTTTTTGGTTCGGATTTGAGGGCAAAGCGCTGTAATAGTCAAAGGCGGCGCATTGCGCCGCCTTTTGATGTTTGTGATAAAAGATAATGCGATACGTTTGCAAACTCAGCGTCTTCAGACCTGAGTAAAAACGAACGGGGAATTTATTCCCCTACGTTCGGGAGTCTGTCAATCCAGCCCTCAATAACTTGAGTCATATTTTTTTCCTTTGACTCGGCATACTTTCTGGTTTGCTTACAGCAATTTGTTTTCAAACCCGCCACAAATTAAAATATAAAACCCGTTGCGGGGCTTCGCCCTGCGACCCTTCTTGTGGCGGGTTTGATCGAGTTTTGCTGTAATTGGTACATCAATGCAGATTGTAATGGTGCTGCAAATATACTCAGAAAAGTAGCGACAATGTTAGGGCTTTGCCTTGAGGGAGTTGGTAGAGGTGCTTTGGCTGCGCCTCAGAGAATTAATCTCAACAATTAATTACTCTGCAATCTCAGTCGCTTTACTCGCTGAGAGTGTTAATAGTTCATATCAACTAAGACAGAAATCGTCTCTGGGTTAGCAATCTGGCGGACCGCTAGAGGTAATGATTGCACAGATTTACGAGTACGTTGAGCGATCGCATCCAAATCATCCAAAGACTTCAACAATTCGCCATTGTGCATAATACATTCCAGTAAAGGTTGCTCATTGGATTGAGGAAGTTCAGAAATGTGGGTGAGGCGATCGCTTGAGATTACACCATTCTCGAAACTGCGCCAGATTTGTTTGCGCCCTGCAATCGTTTGCTTACCACTTGATTTTTTGGAAACAGGAATATTATCAATTTCCACTAATTTATAAACTCCATTTACAGGCTCACCTGTTACTAACTTTGTCCCGATACCATAGCCATCAATGGGTGCTCCCAATGACTTGAGACGCAAAATCTCGGCTTCGTCAATGTCACCACTAGCGAAGATGGCAGCATCGGGAAGAATCGCTTTTACCTCCTTAGAAACTGTGGCAATATCCCCTGAATCAATGCGAACTCCATTGACTTCCATTTCCCCAGATTTTACCTTTGCGGCAAGATTACGCGCAGCGGCGATCGTGTCGAAGGTATCGATTAAGAGGGGACTATCGGGGAAAACTTGATGGAAAGCGCTAAAGGCTTGGGCTTCACTTCCTGCTGTTGCACTCAAAGCCATGACCAAAGCATGAGCCATCGTGCCACTCGGTTGGCGGTCTAATTTTAGCGCCGCCAATACATTTGATGTCGCATCCATCCCTGCGGCGAGGGCGGCTCTTGCTGCCCAGAGAGAAGCTTGGGGACTAAAGGCTCGTCTTGTCCCGAATTCTAAAAGGGTAAGGCGATCGCCCGCCACATCACGCATTCTCGCGGCTCTAGTGGCAATTAGAGTCTGATAGTTAATTGTGTTCAGCAAATAGGTTTCCACTAACTGCGCTTGCCAAAGGGGTGCTTCAATTCTCAAAAACGGTTCATTGGCAAAAAGTGCGGTTCCTTCTGAAACTGCCCAAAGATCTCCTTCAAAGTGGAAGTTTTGTAATAATTTCCAAAAGCGGCGATCAGCCTTAGCGAAGATTCCCGTCGCTTGCAATGCTTTTATTTGTTCAGCAGTAAAATGGAGATTCTGCAAATACTCCACTGCTTGAGCGATCCCCATCGCGATTAGGTAGCCAAATCCTTCGGGCAAACGGCGCACAAACAATTCAAAACTCGCTCGTTTGCGATCGCATCCCTCTTGCACATAGCAAGCACCCATCGTTAGTTGATAAAGATCAGTGAGCAGTGCATATTCATCCGTAGCGATGTTTAATGTATCGGACTTCAGGCTAACAATTTGATCGGCAGCAGGATTGAGGGTTATCGCGCTCATCACTTTAGTAGGGTAGAGGCTTATATATTTTTATTATAGTGTTTTTTACCAAAATTGCAAGTATATTTTTATTTAATAGTTTCTAAATATAGTTTCTAAATTGCGCTCAGCAAAATTACCTTTACTCACATATATCGGTTGTTACTTGCATCCAAGAA
>DCSN01000120.1:27052-29217 GCA_002325645.1 Pseudanabaena sp. UBA1465 | reverse complement strand
ATCCAAGAATTATGTAGATATTTAAAATTTGTAATATTTATAGTGAATTCAAATTTAAATATCTTTGATTTTGGATGATGCCTGAGTCTCTGCCTATTGATACAGGCGGCTATCCCTACGTTTGTAGTCTAGCGCTAACAAAACAAGGTTCCTATAATACTTTCAGTAACAAATCGTAATTTGCAAAGTGCAAATTTTAAAAATGGCAGTTAAAAAAGAAGATCCCAAGCGATCGCGCTCTCGTTTGATTGGTAATGTCTTATTACTGATCGGCGCAGGATTGCTCATAATAAACATATTTTTGCCAAATCTATTTGCGCCTCCCGTAGCGCGTGTTCCCTACAGCCTTTTTGTCCATGAAATCGAAGAAGGACATGTAGCGCGTGTATACATTGGACAAGATCAAATTACCTATCAACTAAAAGGTGTCACCCCTGAAATTGCGGGTGATGTGATCTCTACTACGCCAATTTTTGATTTAAACCTGCCCGAACGCCTCGAAAAGAGTGGTGTCGAATTTGCTGCCGCCCCCGTACAGAAATCAGGCTGGGTTGGAACATTACTTAGCTGGGTAATTCCCCCATTGATCTTTGTCGGCATCTTCCAATTGTTCAGCCGTAATGGTGGCGGCGGCGCTCCTGGTGGCTTGCAGATTGGTAAGAGCAAGGCAAAAGTCTATGTCGAAGGTGAAGCGACTAAAACGATGTTTGGCGATGTCGCTGGTGTCGATGAAGCTAAGCAAGAACTGCAAGAAATTGTCCAGTTCCTTAAAACTCCTGAGAAATACACCAAGATCGGCGCAAAGATTCCCAAAGGCGTACTGCTAGTTGGACCTCCTGGTACTGGTAAAACTCTCCTCGCCAAAGCCGTTGCTGGTGAAGCAGGTGTTCCCTTCTTCAGTATCTCTGGTTCCGAATTTGTGGAACTGTTTGTCGGTGTCGGTTCTTCCCGTGTCCGCGATTTATTTGAACAAGCTAAAAAACAATCGCCTTGTATTATCTTTATCGATGAACTTGATGCGATCGGTAAGGCTCGCTCTAGCGGCGGTATGTACGGCGGTAACGATGAACGTGAACAAACCCTCAACCAATTGCTGACCGAAATGGATGGCTTTGGAGTTGATGGAACGACAGTAATTGTTCTTGCCGCAACTAACCGTCCTGAAACCCTTGACCAAGCGCTATTACGTCCAGGTCGTTTCGATCGCCAAGTATTAGTTGATCGCCCTGATAAGAGCGGACGCTTAGCGATTCTCAAAATCCATGCTGCAAAAGTCACGCTCGATAAGAGTGTTGACCTAGAGACAATCGCTACGCGCACTTCAGGTTTTGCTGGTGCTGACCTTGCTAACCTCGTTAATGAAGCTGCATTACTTGCAGCCCGTGCCGAACGTGAAACTGTTCTACTCGAAGACTTCGCGGAAGCCGTCGAACGAGTAGTCGCGGGTCTAGAAAAGAAGAGCCGTGTTCTCAATGAGAATGAGAAGCGGATTGTCGCCTATCACGAAGTTGGTCATGCTCTAGTCGGAGCGCTCAACTCCAGTAGCGGCAAAGTTGAGAAAATCTCGATTGTGCCTCGCGGTATGGCGGCTCTTGGTTACACTTTACAACTACCAACCGAAGATCGCTTCCTGTTAAGCAAAGAAGAAATCGAAGCTCAAATCGCGACTTTATTAGGTGGGCGATCGGCTGAAGAAATCATCTTTGGTAGCATTACCACAGGCGCATCAAATGACCTACAACGTGCTACGGATCTCGCTGACAAGATGGTGACTAGCTATGGTATGAGTAAAGTTTTAGGACCTCTAGCCTACCAAAAGCAACAAAATCAATTCCTTGGTGGGATGGAGATGGCTCGTAATGTCAGCCCAGCCACTTCGGAAGCGATCGACAAAGAAATCAAAACCATTGTTGAAAATGCCCATGCCAAGGCGTTGGCGATTCTCAATGCTAATCGTGATTTGCTAGAGTCGATCTCTGAGAAACTTTTAGAAACAGAAGTCATTGAAGGAGAATTTTTGACTGGTTTACTAGCTCAAGTTAAACCTGCGGAAATTAACGTGTAGAATTCTTTTGTAAAAAAGGCACTTGCTTAGCAAGTGCCTTTTTTATTGTTTATAAGTAGTTAGGCATAAGTAACCTTAAAACCCGAAATGTTGTTCCGCC
>DCSN01000120.1:24585-26980 GCA_002325645.1 Pseudanabaena sp. UBA1465 | reverse complement strand
GGCGGAACAACATTTCGGGTTTTGTTTGTAACTATGCTGAGCTACTTACAGCAATTTGTTTTCAAACCCGCCACAAATTAAAATATAAAACCCGTTGCGGGGCTTCGCCCTGCGACCCTTCTTGTGGCGGGTTTGATCGAGTTTTGCTGTAATTCTTTAGGAGTTTGCAGATCGGCGCACCAGCAAAACTTGCTAGGATTAGTCATACAAAATTGTCTTCGCAAGATATTGAAACGCAATGGCTCCAGAAACTCAAAATTCGCAAGGTTCAGCACTAGATACTCTGCAATCAAGAGCCGTAGAACTGCGGAAGATTTTGCAACGGGCTAGTTATGAATACTATGCCCTTGATGCTCCCACGATGGAGGATTCAGTTTATGACGCGCTTTATCATGAATTGCTAGATCTCGAAAAGCAATATCCGCAACTAATTACTCCCGACAGCCCCACGCAGCGCGTCGGCGAAAAGCCAACTACTCAGTTTGTTTCCGTTCAGCACAACATTCCGCTTTATAGTTTAGAAAATGCCTTTACATCTAGTGATGTGAACTCATGGCAAGAACGCTGTCAAAAAGGATTAGAGAAGCAAGAATTTCTCGATAGTGTTTGTGAATTGAAAATCGATGGATCGGCGATCGCCTTAACCTATAAGCAAGGCTTACTAGTGCGTGGCGCAACTAGAGGCGATGGCGTATCAGGCGAAGACATCACCCCCAATATTAAAACTATTCGTTCCATTCCCTTAAAGCTCAATTTAGAAAATCCTCCCGATCGCTTAGAAATTCGCGGAGAAGCATTCCTCCCGATCGCCGTTTTTGATGACATTAACCAAGAGCGATCGCAACAAGGCGAAGCCCTCTTCGCTAATCCTCGCAATGCTGCCGCAGGAACCTTACGTCAACTCGATTCGCGCATCGTTGCCAAACGTCGTCTTGATTTTTTTGCCTATACTATTCATCTCCCCTCTCCAAATACTAATCAGGCAGATTTTGCTTTGCAAAATCTGCCTGATGTTACTTCTCAATGGCAAGCCCTAGAATTTCTCCAACAAATCGGATTTCGTGTTAATCCCAATAAAAAGCTTTGTAAATCTATTCAAGAATTGCAAGACTATTATGATTATTGGGCAACGGAACGCTTAAAACTTCCCTATATGACCGATGGCATGGTGATTAAGCTCAATGAATTCTCTAAACAAGAACCATTAGGATTCACTCAAAAAACACCACGCTGGGCGATCGCATGGAAATATCCTGCCGAAGAAATGCCTACGGTAATTGAAGCTGTGACTGTGCAAGTGGGACGCACAGGCACTCTCACCCCCGTTGCCGAACTGCGTCCCGTTCTGCTTGCGGGGACGACGGTTGCTAGGGCTACTTTGCACAATAGCGATCGCCTCGCGGAACTAGATTTACATATCGGTGATACAGCGATCGTTCGTAAAGCAGGGGAAATCATTCCTGAAGTGGTGCGGATTTTACCTGAGTTGCGCCCCAATGGTGCGATCCGTTTTGTGATGCCTAGCCACTGTCCAGAATGTGGTCAGCCCGTTCTCAAACCCGAAGATGAAGCGGCAACCCGTTGTATTAATCGGTTATGTCCTGCGATCGTGCGGGGTGCGATCGAGCATTGGGTCAGCCGTGAAGCAATGGATATTAATGGCATTGGCGAGAAATTGGTGAGGCAATTAGTAACCGAAAATCATATTACTTCCGTTGCTGACTTGTATGCACTCACTAGCGAACAATTACAAACCCTCGATCGCATGGGACAAAAATCTGCTGACAAAATTATTGCGGCGATCGCGCAGTCCAAAATCAAACCTTGGGCGCGAGTGTTGTATGGCTTAGGCATCCGTCATGTGGGCAGCGTCAATGCTCAGAATATTGCCGACAATTTTCCTAATGTGGAGTTATTGGCAGGGGCAAGTAAAGAGGCGATCGCTTCCATTTTTGGTATTGGTGAAGAAATTGCCCAATCCATTTATGACTGGTTCCGTAAAGACATCAATCAGCATTTAGTAGAACGTCTTCAAGGTGCGGGTTTACAGTTTGTGAGTGAGCCGAAGGAAGGCAAGGCGATCGCGCTTAATCCTAATATTGCAGGTAAAATCTTTGTAGTGACAGGGACTTTACCAACCCTCAAACGCGATGAAGCCAAGGATCTCATCAAGTCCGCAGGAGGAAAAGTCACGGATTCTGTTAGTAAAAAGACAAATTATCTCGTAGTCGGTGCGGAGGCAGGCTCTAAGCTTGAGAAAGCCCAATCATTAGGAGTAGAGTGTCTCTCAGAAGAGGAATTGCTACAATTATTAGGATAGGTGGCGCTTTGCGTTCTCTATTCTTAAAGCTATTTCCCATTAAACGAACCATAAGAAATTTTTTAAAAGTGTTGC
>DCSN01000120.1:17479-24527 GCA_002325645.1 Pseudanabaena sp. UBA1465 | reverse complement strand
AACACTTTTAAAAAATTTCTTGGTTTAGAGTTGAGCGCAAAGCGCTGTAGTACAATGAATTAGAACCGAGTAAATATGATTGAATTTGCAGTTAATGGAACTTTAATGCGTGGCTTGGAGTTAAATGAGAACCTACAGCAAGTTGGCGCAATCTTCGTCAGAGAAGATCTCACTGCTCCCATTTATCGGCTCTGGTCAATCAGCGATCGCCATCCCGCCATGCTCAGGGTTAGCGAAAATGGACAAGCGATCGCCCTCGAAATCTGGTCAATCACCCTCGAAGCCCTCGGCAAAATCTTACTATCAGAGCCTGCGGGATTATGTATCGGCAAAATTATGCTTACCAATGGACAAGAAGTGTTAGGAGTTTTAGGCGAACCATTCCTCTGCGAAGGGCAAAAAGAAATTACAGAATACGGCGGATGGAGAGCTTATAGAATGTAGCGCTTGCTGAGCCTGCGCTACATTCTGTTTATTATTCCTTGTGGCGAGAAGACTTAATTTGATCGATAAAAAATTCTTCTAAGGTTTGTCGCGCTAGATCAATGGTGATGGCTTTTGCCCCAATACTAGCAATATAGGTCAAAAATTCTGGCAACTCCTTTTCTAACTGACCATGCCAAGTATCGCCTTGGAAAATGAAGTGCTGTAACCAAGGTTTTAAATCTGTCTCAGTGCCGCCATGTCCACTCACTTGATAGGACTGCTCAGTACCCAATAGCTCATTTAAAGTACCCATCGCCACGAGTTCGCCCTTATTGAGGATACCGATGCGATCGCAGATCAATTCCACGTCGGACAGAATATGACTATTAAAAAATACAGTTTTTCCCTGTTTCTTAAGCATCAAAATAATTTCGCGAACCTGATAGCGTCCCACGGGATCAAGCCCAGACATTGGCTCATCGAGAAATACTACTTCGGGATCATTGATCAAGGCTTGGGCAACACCAATTCTTTGCACCATTCCCTTAGAGTATTGGCGCAATTGTTTTTTACGCGCAACTGACTGGGATAGTCCCACAAGATCGAGCAAATCAGCGATTCTCTGACGGCGCAATGATGGGTCAACGCCAAACAAGCTACCAATAAAATCGAGTAGTTCCCAACCTGTTAAGTAGTCGTAATAATAAGCATTTTCGGGTAAATAACCAATGGATTGCTTAGCCGTGCGATCGCCGAGGGGATATCCCAAAATTTCGCCAGTTCCTGAGGTGGGCTGTACAATACCGAGCAAAATCTTTAATAATGTAGTTTTTCCTGCGCCATTAGGGCCCAACACACCAAAAGTCTCGCCTTTGCGGATGGTTAGGGAAAACGACTGTAAAGAATTAATTTTTTGATTTAACCAAAATCCAGTGCGATAGGTTTTGCTCAAACCGTTTGCCACAATAGCGTTGCTTTGAGTAATCTCTTTTGAGGATGTGTTAGTCAATACTTCTACCATAGCTGCGATCAAAGCTACAAAATTCATGCTTTCCAGCAATATTTTAAAGCAATATTCACGCTATTGTGCTTTCCAGTCTGCCGAAGTATAGGTTTATTCCGTAATTGCCTCAGGACAAATGCAACAATACTGGCGAAAGCCATATATCTAAGCATTTTGTATGTATCATATGCAACCAAAAACTTGTTATGATCATGTAGGTGTAGCAACTTGCTTTAAGAAAAATCATGACTCATTTCCCAATAGTTGAATATGACCAAGTAACTGATGCTAAGGTCAAAGAAGTCTATGATGAGATTTTGTCAGAGTTAGGATTTGGCATTATTCCGAATATTTTCAAGACAATGGCGATCAATCCTGATATTTTAGAGGCGAACTGGAAAAAATTTCGCTCTACGATGCTCCAAGGTGACGTTCCCAGAATTCTCAAGGAAATGGTTGGAGTTGCTATATCTCAAGCAAACAATAGTGTTTATGTTCTAAAAGTGCATTTGCATGGACTGTCAGCATTGGGCATGAGTGAAGAAGTTCTATCCACTTTAGTTTCAAATTTTGATGCTTGTCCATTGACTGCTAGAGAAAAAGCAGTAATTAAATTTGGCTTATTAGTGGCTACAAATCCCCTTGAGTTAAATGAATCTCATTATCAAAACTTGATGGATTTGGGATTGGATCAATCAGAAATTTTTGAAATTGTGGCGGCGGCGGATATGTTCTCCAGCATTAATCGTTATACTGACGCGATCTCTTTGGAGATTGACGCTTTCTAGCAATATGGTTAATCCTTCGTCAGAGTCATTTATTGGTAAACAATTTGAAAGCTTAGACCGAGACGAACTTTTAATAGCTGCACGTTCGCTGTTAGCCGAGACTCAAGCTTTATCAGTAAGGATTTCTGCGGTTAATGAGATTGCAACAGCTATTAATCGTTCATTAAATCTTGATGAAATACTCAAGGTTGTTGGGAAACAAGCTAAGTGGCTATTGGACTTTGATCATCTTAGCGTTTGCCTAGTAAACAATACTTCTAAACGATTTATCAAATTAATTGGTACTAATGTTGAGTTTGATGAATCCGCAATTAGTACATCCAGTAGTTTGTATAAATCTCTGGTGACGGGGCAATCTCTGCTTGTTAAAGAAGCTTCTAGTGATGAATTTCTAAACCAATACAGCTCTCAGATTATTTTAGCGCTGGAAAGCTATAAAAAAATTCTGGGAGTGATTATTTTTGCTTCAACTAAGCCGCAAATATATAACCAAGAAGATTTACGCATTGGATATTTGTTAGCATTACAACTTTCTTCAGCAATTAGTAATGCTAATTCCTTTGAAAAATTGAATGTGCTTAAATCAAGGGTTGAAACCGAAAAACAAAAATCAGATAGCCTACTGCTAAATATTTTACCTACAAAAATAGCCGAAGAGCTTAAGTCCACAGGTAGGGTTAAGCCAGTTTATCATCCCTGTGCAACCATCTTATTTACGGATTTTGAAGGCTTTTCAAAAATCTCTAAATTGATGACTCCCGAAGACTTAGTGGAGGAACTTGATTGTTGTTTTTCCGCTTTTGATCAAATTATTGAAAAATATCACTTAGAAAAGCTTAAAACTATTGGTGATAGCTATATGTGCGCTAGTGGTATTCCTATGCCTATGCCAACTCATGCTTTTGAAATGGTTCATGCTGCATTAGAAATTCTACAGTTTATGGAAATACGAAAACAGCAAAAAATTGAACTAGATTTACCCTATTGGAATACAAGAATTGGTATTCATTCGGGTTCATTATTAAGTGGTGTGATTGGCAAAAAAAAGTTTGTGTATGATGTTTGGGGAGATACAGTTAACCTTGCCTCAAGAATGGAATCATCAGGAGTAGCTGGAAGAATTAATATATCTCAATCTACATTTGAATTAGTCAAAGATTCTTTTGATGTTGAGTATCGAGGCAAAATTGTAGCCAAAAATATGGGAGAGGTTGATATGTATCTAATTAAAGGGATTAAGGTTAAGCCAAATTTGAATCTCACTAAAAGCAGCTACAGAGATCTTTTTGAGACTTTGAAGTGGATTGGATTATGAAAGGTTGTAGAAAATTGTAACCTCATGGGTAATTTCATGAGTCTTGATCTTGAGGCTTATTTTTCTTCTTAGCACTTTTGAGGTTTTTTGTTACCTCACAACCTATCATTACCTTTTATGTAGAAATGCGATTAAAGCGATTATGCCAGTAGAAGGCGATCGCTAAGTTAACCCATTTAAAAGCATAGTAGAGACTTGCAAAGATCACAAAAAATAAGATTGTGCCGAAGAAGAAGCTAGGATTTTCGAGATTGCTAATTGCTGTTTCCAAAACCCTTTGCGGCTGTGTAAAAACATCCCAACTATTTAAACGATTGAATCTTCCCCAATATACACCGATCGCGCAGATGAGGTTGATGCTGAGTTCCAGCCAAGTCGGATTTTTGATCAGCTTCAGCCAATCTAAATATTGAGTTAACTTGATCATTGACAGGACATAGCACTCATAGCCGATTAACAAAAAAGCAGTATATTGCGGAATCAACACAAAAATCACGCCATTAGCAGAAATCTCTGGCGATCGCGAATCACTTACGAAATGAATAATGTCGGTAATTATGTAAGGCGCATTGGGTAAAAATAAGATAAACACCGCTAGTCCCGCCCACCACATAATATTTTGGGGTAATCGCTTGGGCGATCGCTTAGCAAATAAAATAAAGCTGAGTAGGCAGGGAATGATTGCCAAAAATAAATTCCAGCCCATCCAACGAAAGTTTACTGAAAACTGCTCAAATGCTTCTGTCATTATTTTTATTTTTACTCCGTAGTGAGATTGACTGCCATGATCAATAATTTCTCCATTTCACAGGGCTGGTTAATCGCGATCGCCCTCAATACTTTTCTTGGGGCGATTGCCTTATTATTACCGCGCAAAGTCTTGACCACTACAGGAATCTACCATGCTTGGATATTAGGAATTGTGATCTGGGGCTGCTTAGGATGGCAGGGTTATCTAGTTATTTTAAGCTATTTAATAGTGGGGTCTGGGGTAACGCGCATTGGCAAAGACATTAAAGAAGCTAAAGGGATCGCCGAAAAACGTGACGGTGCAAGAGGTCCTGAAAATTTATGGGGTTCGGCTGCTACAGGTGCAGTTTGTGCGATTGGTCAGGCGATCGCCCCAAATCCTTTATGGTTACTTGCCTATGTCGCTAGTCTTAGTACCAAGCTTGCGGACACCACTGCTAGTGAAATTGGCAAGGCTTACGGTAAAAACACATTTTTGATCACCACCCTCAAACCTGTTGCCGCAGGGACCGAGGGCGCGGTTAGTTTAGAAGGGACGATTGCGGGGATCGTTGGCTCGATATTTATGTCGGCGATCGGTTGGGGAGTGGGGCTGCTCGCCACTCCTTGGGATTTGCTCTGGTGCGCGATCGCCGCCTTTATCGCGACTAATATCGAAAGTCTAATTGGGGCAACTTTGCAAGAAAAATATGACTGGCTCACCAATGAATTAGTAAATGGAATTAACACCACGATTGGCGCAGCGATCGCGGTATTAATCATTCAGTTATTACTAATATTTCATCTAAGATTAACTTAATCTTAACCCTAAAAAGCACAATACTCATTGTTAAAATCTCCTTTTATATTTTACGAAAAAATATTGCTATATATGCAAGAAATTAGGCAATTGGCAATTACAATAAGTGTCTATTATTAGCTTTTTCATGGCGCGGAGTTGGATTTTGACTACAATTAATTTATTTAATAATGCCGAAGATTTCATTATTATTCCCGCAGGTCAAGTAATCTTTGAGAAGGGAGGGGTTGCTGATGTCATGTATGCGATTGTTGAAGGAGAAGTAGAAATTTCCATAGATGGCAAATTTCTAGATGTCACTGGCGCTGGAGGAATTGTTGGTGAGATGTCACTAATTGACTCCAGATCAAGAAGTGCAACGGCGATCGCTAAAACGGAATGTAAACTAGTTCCTATCAATCAGCATCGTTTTACTTTTTTAGTACAACAAACTCCATTTTTTGCAATTCAAGTGATGAAGATTATGGTTGAGAGAATCAGAAAACTAGATGCACTTGTGTTGTCACTGCAATAATTAGATTCTAATTCTTAAAAATCAAGTGAATATTAATTAAGCATTATTAGTAATTATCTTTTTTGTAATCTAAAAACTAAACAAACAAAGGCGGCGCGATGCGCCGCCTTTGTTTGTTCATAATTTATTTATATGGCATCGCAAGATGCCGTTTCCCTTACGATGCATGGCTGTAAGTCCTATTTATAGCAATTCTCGCGCTGATGAGGTATAGACAAGGGGCTTAAGCCCCTTGTCTTTTTCCCGATAAACAAATAAAGCCCTGCGGAGATTTGTGCTGGATTGTGATGTCTAAAAAAATCGTCTTGTCAAACTTTTTAATGAAAGCCTAACATTTGAGAAATGGGGCATCGCAAAACTGTAAGATTGTTGCGAATAGTTTCACTTAATCATTAAAGGAATAGTTCACAGTGACTAAAGGAACAGAAATCATTGCGATCGCTGCAAGAGAAATCCTCGATTCGCGTGGTAAGCCGACCGTTGAGGCAGAAGTCAAATTGGCCAATGGTGCAGTCGGTCTCGCACAGGTTCCCAGTGGTGCATCTACAGGTAGTTTTGAAGCCCACGAACTACGCGACGGAGATAAAAAGCGCTATGGCGGCAAAGGGGTTTTAATCGCGGTTCGCAATATTCATGAAAAATTGCTACCCGAATTGCAAGGTGTAGACGCGCTTAATCAAGAATTAGTTGATCGGATCATGATCAAGCGTGATGGTACGGCTAATAAATCTGACATTGGGGCAAATGCGATCTTGGCGGTTTCCCTTGCTACCGCCAAGGCCGCCTCGGCAGCAATCGGACAACCTCTCTATCGCTATCTTGGCAATCCTCTCTCGAATGTATTGCCTGTACCTCTGATGAACGTCCTCAATGGCGGCGCTCATGCAGACAATAACGTTGATATCCAAGAGTTTATGATTGTGCCTGTAGGCGCACCCACCTTTAAGGAAGCGCTGCGCTACGGAGCCGAGGTATTTGCGGCGCTCGGTTCCGTTCTGCACGAAAAGGGTTTATCAACATCCGTTGGTGATGAAGGTGGATTTGCGCCCAATCTTGAATCTAATCAGGCGGCTCTCGAATTGCTGATTGATGCAATTACCAAGGCTGGTTATAAACCAGGTGAACAGGTGGCTCTGGCGCTAGACGTAGCTTCTAATGAGCTATTTAAAGATGGTAGCTATGCGATCGATGGCAAAACCCTCAGCCCTCAAGAGTTTGTCAACTATTACGAAGGTTTGATCTCTAAGTATCCGATCATCTCGATTGAAGATGGTTTGGAAGAAGACCAATGGGCTAGTTGGAAGGCAATGACTGCTCAACTTACCAGCACTCAGTTAATCGGTGATGATTTATTCGTAACCAATAAGACCCGTCTAGAGCGTGGTATCCGTGAAGGTTGCGCGAGTGCGATTTTGATCAAGCTCAATCAAATCGGTAGTTTGACCGAGACTTT
>DCSN01000120.1:15971-17374 GCA_002325645.1 Pseudanabaena sp. UBA1465 | reverse complement strand
GAAACCGAAGACACCACGATCGCCGATCTTGCGGTTGCGACCCGCGCAGGTCAGATCAAGACTGGTTCTCTCTGTCGCAGTGAGCGTGTTGCGAAGTACAACCGTTTGCTCAGAATTGAAGCCGAACTAGGCAGTCAAGCAGTTTATGCTGGCGCTGTTGGCTTAGGTCCTTCTCGCTAAAAAACATCTGTTTATAAAAAATGGCAAAGCCATTTTTTATAAACAAAAAAAAGAGGCGCAAAGCGCCTCTTTTTTTTACATGATCTCCAGTTGTGAATCATCACCAACCAGAAACCGCAAGGCTTGAGGGCGCTTCGGCGACACCTTCATCCTCACTCTTTGACCGATCACACTATCGACAATACGCTGGTGGATGCCTGTGATATTGGTATCACTGAGGATGACACTATGTTCGATGTCTGTGTCAATAATCGTGACGCGATCGCTAATGCTGGTGTAGGGACCGATATAGGCGTGTTCGAGATGGCAATTTTCACCGATTACCACAGGACCGCGAATTTTGCAGTTGGTTATTTTAGAGCCAACCCCAATTTGGACGCGCCCACTGATATCACTATCGGGATCAACCTTTCCCAAATTGCTTGATTTCAGTCTGGCATCCAACACAATTTGGTTAGCTGCAAGGATATCGTCTTTTTTACCTGTATCTAGCCACCAGCCCTCTAGTTCCGAGGCGGCCACATTTTTATCGGTATCAATTAGTTTTTGGATCGCGTCGGTAATTTCTAGCTCACCTCTAGCGGATGGTGCGATTTGGGCGATCGCGGTGTGAATGGTGTTTTTAAAGAAATACACCCCGACAAGAGCCAGATTAGAGGTAGGATTTTGGGGCTTTTCCACCAGTTGCAGCACTCGACCTGTTTCGTCAACGGTGGCCACCCCAAAGGCTCTGGGATCAGCGACTTGTCGCAATAGGATCAGCGCATCTAGTTGTTTTTGTTGAAAATCAGCTAAAAACTTGTCTAGCTTTGATTCAATCAGGTTATCGCCCAGAAACATGATAAAAGACGAGTCGCCGAGGAAGGGCTGGGAGATTTTGACCGCATGGGCAAGCCCTGCGGGTTCGGATTGGAGAATATATTCGATCTTGGCTCCAAAGCGATCGCCGTTTCCTGTTTTTGATTTAACTTCGTCACCAGTTTCAGGACTAATGACAATGCCAATATCCGTAATTCCTGCCGCCACAACGCTTTCGATGCAGTACCAAAGAATCGGTTTATTGGCAACGGGTACGAGTTGTTTAGCACCTGTGTAGGTAAGGGGTCTGAGTCTTGTGCCTTTGCCGCCTGAGAGAATTAGAGCTTTCATATTTTGCATATTTTCAATATTTAATACAGTCTATTGAGGCTTTGAGTAGTACAGAAATATTTTCAAAAGCGGCG
>DCSN01000120.1:0-15894 GCA_002325645.1 Pseudanabaena sp. UBA1465 | reverse complement strand
CGCCGCTTTTGAAAATATTTCTGGGTTTTAAGTAAGCGCAAAGCGCTGTAAGAATAAATAAAATAAATACGGGCGACACTTTGTGTCGCCCGTATTTATTTAACGATAGGATTTTTCCTCTAAATAGGCAGTCAGAGCTTCTTGCCAAGGACGCATTTTAAAAGTAGTGATGCTTTCTAAGCGATCGCTAACTAAGGCGGAATTCATCGGTCTTGTGGCTTTGGTGGGAAATGCCGAAGCAGGGATTGAGGCGATCGGGTGGGAGATATGGGCGAGTTCCAAGGCTTGAGTCGCAAACTCATACCATGAACAACTACCCGCGTTTGCACCATGCACGATCCCTGTTGTGCCTGATTGCAAAAGGGCATCTAACAATCTCGCAGCATCATAGGTATAGGTCGGTGACATAAACATGTCATTGACTACCTTGAGGGGATCGCCTGCCTTCGCTTTTTTGATGATCGTTTCGATGAAGTTGCCACCCTTACCACTTGCGCCAGCCTTTCCAAATACGCTGGAAATTCGCAAAATTAGCGATCGCGGCGTAGTTTGGCGGACTAGGTTCTCGCCAGTAAATTTAGAGGCTCCATAGATATTTACGGGATCAGCCAGATCAGATTCGGTGTAGGGGGATGGGCGATCGCCACGAAACACATAATCAGTACTGATGTAAACGCAAAGAGCATCAATTTCCCGACAGGCTCTGGCAATATGCAAAGCCCCGAAAGCATTAACCGCAAAGGCAGTTTCCACCTCCTGCTCACAGTCATCTACTCGCACATAGGCGGCGCTATTAATCACCACATCAAATTTTTGACTGGTCAAAACCTGATGTACTGATTCTTCTTGCCTAATATCAATATCAGCACGATTTAGGGGCGTGAATTGATAGCGATCGCAATCAGCAAAATGCTTCGCAATATCCGAACCTAACTGACCATTTGCGCCAATTAAAGCAACCTTGAGTGGATTTGTCATCGGGCGTACCATTGGCTGTAATGCTCTTGGAATACCTTCTTGTCTTTGACCGCCTGCCACCAATCAGTATTTTGGTTATACCAATCAACGGTTTGAGCCATTCCGCGTTCAAAATTCCATTTGCGTTGCCATCCCAAAGCTTCCGCCGCACTAGGATCAACGGAATAGCGATAGTCATGACCAGGGCGATCGCTGACATACTCCATCAAGGATTCAGGACGCTCCAACAAGCTCAAAATCGTCTTCGCAACTTCAATGCCATTAATGGCAACCCGCGCACCAATGTTATAGGCATTGCCAGTTTTACCTGCGTGCAGCACCGTATCAATCCCAGAACAGTGATCTTCCACATAGAGATAATCCCGCACCGCTTCGCCCTTGCCATAGATGGGAAGCGATTTCGACTCTAGGGCATTGGTAACAAACAGAGGAATAATCTTTTCGGGATACTGATAGGGACCATAGGTATTGGAGCCGCGTGTAATTACTACGTCTAGTCCGTAACTGATGCCGTAGGAAAATACTAGATGCTCGGCTCCCGCCTTCGATGCGGCATAAGGGCTGCGCGGCGTTAAGGGATCAGCTTCTAAGGAATGGCGATCGCTGCCCACCAAGTCACCGTAAACCTCATCCGTAGAAACATGGAGAAAGCGCTTGATTTGATGTTTTTTCGCAGCTTCTAATAGGAGTAATGTCCCTTCGATATTTGTGCGAATAAATGGAAGAGGATCGCGCAAACTCCGATCAACATGACTTTCAGCCGCAAAATTGAGAATAGCATCCACACCATTCACTGCTTTTTCAACATCTTCGGGATTAGCAATATCACCTTCAATAAAAGTAATGCGATCGCTTACAGCCTTGAGATTATCTAAATTGCCAGCATAGGTCAGCTTATCTAAAACGACAATCTCCCATGTTGGATGATGAGCAAGGGCATAATGCACATAATTAGAGCCAATAAATCCTGCTCCACCTGTGACTAATACTTTTTGAAACTGTGTCTGAAACTGGGCTGGAGATGTTTCTGAGGTCATACAAATAACTCTGCTTCTTTTAATGATTTGCCAATAACATCTTTAGGAGACAACATAGGAGGCTGATCAAGTTGCCATGCGATCGCCACATCAGGATCATCCCATAATAAGCAACGTTCTTCACTGGGCGCATAGTAATTTGTAGCTTTATAAGCCACTTCCGCCACATCAGACAATACGGCAAATCCATGGGCAAATCCCGCAGGAATCCACAATTGCTGATAGTTCTCAGCACTGAGAATATAACTCACTGCCTTACCAAAGGTTGGTGAATCTCGCCGCAAATCCACAGCAACATCTTGAATTGTCCCAACCAAAGCCCTGACCAATTTACCCTGAGGTTGACCAATTTGATAATGCAATCCTCGCAAAACATTTTTTTGCGATCGGGAATGATTATCTTGGACAAAATTAATATCTAAACCCGTTTTTTCCACAAAAGCCTGACGGTTATAGGACTCATAAAAAAATCCTCTGGCATCCGCAAATACTCTGGGGGTAATTAATAAAACATCGGGAATTGCGGTAATTTCAACTTTCATGCAATTGTTACTAAAGCCTATGGTATTAAGTGCAAGATTCTAGGTGTGCGAATATTCTACCTATACTTTATAGAAACTTTATAGAAGTTATTGAATTTCTTGAATTAATTTAAAATTTGGGTAGTCCCAAACAAGAAAGGATTTATAGGAATAGGCGGCGCATCGCGCCGCCTATTCCTATCTATTTAGGACTACCCAAATTTGTTATTATCAAAGTAATTTATAATTTTTGAACTTAAATGATTTTCAAACCCAAGTTTTTTATCATCCTTACTGTGCTTACAGTATTTCTCAGCATTTCTTATCCCGCATTAGCCCAAGAAAGGGGTGAAGGCGGTGGTGGCGATAATAGACAAACTCCTGTACAAGTGATTGTGCAAATTGTAGTCACGGCTGGTATTTTGAAATTTCTTAATCAGTTCGATCTCCCCTAGCCGTAATTTTGACATCTTGCCAACCCAATCCAATCATACTAGCCACAAAAAGACTATACCCTGGCTCCTCAAGTTGCGAGAAAATTAGACCAAACACAAATACTGTTAACATTAAATATTTAGAAAGATCCGTTACACAAATATAACGCCAGACTAAATATGCTATGTAAAAGTAAGCTGTTAATCCGAGAATACCTAAATCTCCCCAGATTCCTGCCCAACCAAATAGCGGAGAAAACATACTAGATTGATCTCCTAGCCAACTGTCCGCGACTGCTTGCCAAATTTCTTTACTAACAGGATGTATAGTTGCTCCCAGTGGTGATAATAAATTCCAATAAGTCTCAAGCATCCAGCCTCCCAGTCGCCCAACCGTGTGTCCAGGACCTAATCCCAACCACCAGTTCAGAGGTGATTGAAAGTATTGCGGTACAAGTCGAAAGGTAGTGAATTTTAGTCGGGTTGCTTCTCCATCGGGTCCATAAATTTCTGGGCGAATCCATACTGTATAGGCTGATAATGCTTCAATATTGTAAATTGCCCAATAGAAACCACCCAAGGTTATAGCACCAACAATCAAATAGATTAATGTCTTTCTAATGTCTTTGATATTGACAAGATATAAAATTACATAAGCCGCTATAAATGTCAGTAATACTTGCTTAGTGTCAGAAACAATAATGTGATTTAGACAAGCTAAAACTATGACAGTCCGAAACCAAAGTGGTTTGCTTTTAGCAGTGACGAAATAGTAGATGGCAAAGGTCATTGCAACCGAACCGCCTAGTACATGTCCAGCTCCCTGTCCAATAAAAATACCTTTGATATTATCTTCAAATCCTTCAAGTCTCTCCATGCGAAAAATATACTTTTGGACATAGGCAAATAGCATATTAATCATGGAAGCTTGTAAAATCCATTTGCGAAAGCGCTGATAGATTTCCGTTGTCATTGGTATACTGACAATGGTTAAAATCAAAATAAATGGTTCTGCAAGTAATAAATAATCTAGAGCCGCATTAATTGCTCCTGCCTCATTTAGCAAAGCACTAGCAAAAACAACGATTAAGAAAAAAAATAAACCCAATAAAATCTTTTTAGAAATAGCGACTTGTTGAGGATCTTTGCTGCGAGAGTTCCATAACACCGATCCACAAGCAAGGGGAATAGTAACAAAATGCAAAAAATTAATTGCTGTCGGAATCTTTAAAGCAGTAAAAATTCGTGAGAATAGCGCTGTTGCCAGTCCAAATAATGTTAAGTTGGAGTTTGTGATATAACCTTTTGCTTTGGGTGCTGATGGTAAAGCTGTCCTCATTATTCTTTAATCCTGCTATCTCAAGTAAAGAGTATTGATATTTTGACGATTTTTAATTTAAGCTTATAAAACACCTTGGTAGATCTCAATCAATCGTTTGTAATTGTCTTCGGCAGTATATTTAGCCTCAAATTCACTTCTTGCGGTAGATCGCATTTGTTTTAATTCTTGAGGATGCTCTAGCAACCACTTAATCTTGTCTGCCAGATCGGTGGGATCGCTAGGTCGAAACAGCATTCCGTTATGTCCATGCTCTATCAGTTCGGCGATCGCACCGATGTTCGAGGCCACCACTGGCGTACCCTTAGCAAAAGCTTCGATCGCTACTCTGCCAAAGGTTTCATACCATTCAGAAGGAAATACTAGAAAAGCAGCCTTGCCCACGATGTCATACACTTCCTCGAAGGGTCTGCGTCCTAGCCACTCAATTTCAGGCATTTCCCTAGCGGCTGCCGTGACTAGTCCAGACATTGGTCCATCACCTAATATCTTCAGAGGAATTCTGCCACCTAGTTGTCGCCATGCATCTAGCATAATCCCTAAGCCTTTTTCGACCGACAATCGACCGACAAATAAGCCATAGCCACCATCACCTTGATCGGGGCTAGGGGCAGGATGGAGAAAGTTAGTTTTAAAGGCAAGTTTATCGGCGGGTATTCCCCCTTGAATAAATTTATCCATCGCAAACTGGCTGTAAACAATAAATACATCTACCGCCTTAGTCCAAGTTCCTAATACAGAGTGAAAGCTAGTCATTGCTGCGGTCATCGCACTAGCACTGCGACTGCCACGATAACAAGCATGGACGATCGCTGGTAATGGTACTTTACCTAAGCAATCTTCGCAGACTCTCCCTTCCCGAAAAAAGAGCGCGTTAGGGCATAGAAGTCGATAGTTATGCAATGTTTGGACTACTGCCACGCCTTCATCCTTGGCGGCATAGTATGCCGAGGGAGAAATGAGAGGAAATGTATTGTGAAAATGGGCAACTTGAGGCTTTTTTTCGCGAATCAGCGATCGCATTTCATCATAAACCTTGCTATTCCAGAAAGTATTTTTTGCCAAAACCAAGGGATTAGTACTTGTGATTTCGTCATTATTAACGGTATAGCGAAAAACTTCATGCCCATGGGATTCTAGCAAGGCGCTCTCAGTAGCAAAAATTTGTTCTTCACCACCAGGTTGTTGATAGTAATTATGAACCGTTAGAACCCGCATCTATTTCTCCTTTTTTGTTAAAGATTTTGCCAAAACTTTTTCATAAATATCAACGAGAAACTTGCCTTTAGTTGCCCAGTTAAATAGTTGATTTACCCTCTGACGACCTGCAAGCCCCATCCGCGATCGCAGGGCTGGGTCATGAGCAAGATTATTCATCGCTTGGGCTAAACCTTTTACAGCTTGCTCAGGATCTAGGGCGATGATTTTAAATCCTGTTTCCTCTGTTATCTGTACTGCTGGACCTCCTAGATCTAGACAAATCACAGGTCTTCCCGATGCCATCGCCTCTAGACAGACAAAGCCGCCTGACTCGTGTAAACTGGGATGGATAAGCGCTAGACAAGTTCCTAGCTTCTGGAGTAACTCATCGCGAGGCATCTCAGCCAAAAACTTGACTTGGGAAGCAAGGCCTAATTCGCAAACAAGTTGCTGTAAACGCTCTTGCTCTGGACCTTTGCCAATCAGCCAATATTCCGTTTCTTTGGGCAAGTTTGCTTGAGCAAAAGCTTGTAATCCTAAATGAAATCCTTTCCAGTGTAAGAACCTGCCGATACTGATAAATCTTAAAGGAGCAGTATCTGGCAAGGGAAATTTCTCTAAATAGGTCACTTCTTCTGGTAATAAGCCTACTTGCGAAAGCACCTCCACATTGCTTGCACCCATCTGGGTAAGTCGTTCAGCAGTCTCTGTGGTTGTTGCCCAATTGAGAATGCTGCGACGAACCGTCATCCGCGTAAACGGATCGCGTTCACCAAGCCAACGGGACAAATTACGCAGAAATTCGTAAATCTTACCGCGTCCGCTAAAGTTCTCCTCAAAAGTTTTTGGAGTAGACTCACCACCACCGACGGGACCAAAAATAAAGGGTATTGGTAATAGCGATAGAAAACTAGGCGTGGAATATTTGACAAAGGTGACATGGTGCGCGATATCAAAGCCAATCTCACGATGTAATTTCAGAGCCACAAAGTAAGCTTTAATTTGCCAAAGATAGTAGTGCAGTTGAAATGCTCCTTGACCTAACTTCCAGATACTACCCAAAATCGGTAAGGTGAAATAGATAAAGTGCAAATTGGGAACTGGATTAAGAGCTAACTCGGCTTCGATCGCTTCGCGCCCATCATCAGGTCTGGTCAATACCCAAACTTCGTGATATCTTGCCACTTCACGGGCTGTATTCCACCCAACGCCCAATTCTGTACCGCGCCCTGGTTCACAAGCATAGGCCGACATCAAGATTTTCATGGTTACACGACCTCCTTTTGACTAGAGGGCGCAGCTAAAATCGACTGACAAAAATCTAAGTATTGTTGGCTAATCTTCAAGTAATCAAAATCCTGCGATCGCTGTTTTGCTTGTTCTCGATAATGCTGCTTTAAGTCTGGTTGTGTCAATATTTTTAACATTCCTTGGGCTAAAGCTTCGGGATTACCAGTCGGCACAACTACACCATATTTACCATAATCCACAATGTCTTTCATGCCTCCAGGAGCATCGGTGACAAGTACTGCGGCTCCACAACCCATTGCCTCTTCCAAAGCGATCGGGCAGCCTTCCCAAGCCGAAGCTAATACAAACAAATCACAATTTGCCATATAGCGATAGGGATTAGAATCATATCCTGGCATCCATACTGAATCTTCCACACCTAAATTCTTACATAGATCCTCTAACTCAGTTCTTAAAGGCCCTTCTCCTAAAATTAACAGTCTAGCTGGAGTTACTTTTACCATCTGAGCAAAGGCTTGGATTAAACCATCCAGTTGCTTCTGCTTGGCTAATCGTGCTGCTGTGACAATTACGGGAATTTCGGAATCTTGGAACCAATGATGCGTTATTGGCTCTTTGGCTAGTTCTTCTACAAGAGTAGCGTTAATCGGATTCAAAATTACCTGCATAGGAATTTTAGCCGCAATCTTGAGAGTTTCCACTAAATCAGTGATTGTATCTTTTGACACTCCCACCAACCCATCGCCAAAGGGATAGGTATACCGCATCAGAATTGGTAAAAATCGTAGATGTAGTTTATCTCGATGTTCAACACTCGCTTCTAGACTGATAATATTATGTTCGCCCAGAATCACCTTGGTTTTATTTCCTGATAGATACTTAGCCCAAACTGCCACGATATTAAAATACCAAGGCATCGGTAAAAGCAGATCGGGCTGGTATTCTTTTAAGTACTTGACCGTGGAAAACAAGGAAAAAGCTGTACGCTTGACCTTTAAAGACACAATGGGAATGTCTGGGAATCTAGATATTTCTTCATCACTTGCATCAAGAATGACTAAATGACAATCTATTCCAAGCTTCTGCCATCCTCGGATTAGGGCCGTACAGAGATTTGTAAATGTGCCTCCACTAATGTCATGAGTCAGGATTGCAACTTTTGGTGTACTCATTTTGCTTTTTCGATTTATTTTAACATCACGAGTTCAGTAATCTTTGCCAAGCAGTGAGCCGCCGCCATTGGGGTGTATTGAGCCATAATCTGCTTCGAGCGATCGCCCATAGTAGCAATTAAGTTTGGCTCATCCAAAAACTTTTGCATCAGGTCAGCCAGCTTATCAGGATCATCTGGGGTAAACACATATCCATTTTGATCGTCAATCACTAGTTCTGAAGTTCCCGCTCCCTTAGAGCAAAGGATGGGCTTACCTAGCAGCATCGCCTCTAAGGTAACCACTCCCCAAGTATCCTCTAAAGTTGGGAAGACAAATACATCAGCATTGTCAAAATAAGATCTAATTTGATCAAAGGGGATTCGCCCTAACCACTGAACGCGATCGCTCAGATGATGCTCTTGACAAAAAGTCTCTAATTCCTGCTGCTGCAAACCATCGCCCACCACCTGTAAAGTGTAACCCTCATAGCCTCTAGATTGCAGTACCGCACAAGCCTGTAATAACAGAGGTAATCCTTTGCGGGGAATCACATGACCAACAAATAAAAATACTGGGCGTTGTTGTGCAATTGGAGCTTCTTGAACCTCAGAACTACTTGGCAATGTGCGCTCATCGGGAATCTCGTAGGGCTGCACAAACACCCGATCTTTCTTTGCGTTTAAAATCTCGATTAAATAATCGCTACCAGTATGACTGTTAGTAACATAAGCATCGGACATCCATACCATTAGCTTCCGAATCAACAGCCTCAATGCTGAATTTCGATAATCTACTCCTGGCGAACTCCCTTCATAGGCAATGATCACTCGCCACCAAAATAGAGGTTTGAATAGTAAAGCCAAAATTGTCCATACGCCAAAAGAACTAGCAAAAATCACTTGAGGCTTGAGACTAAATAAGTGATTAATGATTTTTGGAGATAGATAAGTGAAGTTATCTCCGTAGCTTGACTCATCTTTATTGATCTCAATTACTCGAAATTTGCCAACGACTTCAACTTGAAGTTTTCCTTCAATCCCTTTAGCAAACCCTGGGAATAAACCCGTAAATACAGTTGTCTTAGGAAATAATTGGCTAAATTCACTCAAAGCAGGCTGCCAATAGAACCATGCTACAGGAAGAAGCCATGCAACGCGAGTACTTTTAAGACTATGCATTTTTCAGTAAGAATAAAGAACTAAGTTATGATAACAAATAGGATAAACAAGATAAATTTGAGATTATGAATTACAATTTCGACTATTGTAACCTGACGAATCGGAGAGATCTGTCTTTGTTTGGCAAATTAATAGCCAACATAAAGTGGAATTTGCTTACCACTACCTAGGTAATTTGGCAGGCTTTTATTCAGTAAATTGCGAATAATATTATTTCTTATCTCACTGACATATATTTCATAATTAGGCGCACCACCATAGTTGATTTCAGCCATAGTAATAGATATAGAAGATTCATTGTTAATAAACATAGGGTGTTTTTGTGTGCCGTCAGATGAGGGGCTAGTCGTATAAGCCAAACCACCTAATAATTCAGTTTTACCACCATTCTTAGTATCAATAATCGTACCTCCACGTTCTGTTTTTAATCCTAGAATCCAAAGATTACCACCATCGTTTGTAATATGTGTACCAGCATTTTCTACATTAAATTGTCTAGCCCAGATATTTTGTTTGCCAAAATACCAATTACCACCGCCTACATCTTCAATAAAAACATCGCCAGAGCCAGTCATGTTACCTGTGACATCAAGTAAATTTTTTAATACTAAAGTGCGCGAAGATGCATTGTTAAATATCAGGGGAAACTCATAGCCATTAGCAATTCTCTCAATCACAACTATTGAGCTATTCCCATCAACTATTTTAAAACCTGCATTCTTAGCGATCGCTTTGACCCGGCCTTCCGTCCCCAAAATTCGTTGGACATTATTGCGAACAAGAATTGTCCCTTTGACTTCAAATGTACCGCCTGCGGGAAAGTAAACCGTAGTTTTACCAGAGTCGATCGCCGCTTGAATTGCAACCGTATCATCCTTGCCATCGTCAGGGATTGCACCATAGCTAACCACATTTGCCCAAGGAGTTTTTACTGGATCATCCCAAGGCACATCGGGAGTTTCCTTAATCGCCAGATTTAATGTTTTTGGCGGTGAGTTGAATAGTTTTATAATGGAACCTGTCACAAACTCATCTACTTTCGATGCAGAAACAGAGGTTCTACCACTTTCAACCGCTACGCGATAGCCTGAAGTGCTAACATTTCTGACTAACATGCGATCGCCATTATCAATCGCAGGTTGAGATGAAGCCTTACCTCGACCATTCAACGACGAATCGATAATAGTCATTTGTCCCAGTTTATTGCTAATCGCAGGCACTGTATTGTCGCTAGTTAAATTACGGATATTAATGACTTGCCCATAGTTTAGTAGTCCACAAACACTTTGGTTTTCTAGAAGAATATCTTCAAAGGTTTGGCTATTTACAGTATTAGAGGTCATAATGCCATACTGAAATCCCTTAACTGTGACTTTTTTGACTAGAAGTGGTCCAATCTCATTGGTAAAGTCCATGTCTAAGCCAATGCTGCCTTGACCATCCCTAGACAGGATCGTTACATGGCTTATGATTCCTTGATTACTGGCATTGAATTGGATACCATGCGCTCCTAAATTGCCTGCTCCTATATCTACAGTCAAATTTCTAATTGAATTGCCAAATCGTTGAGCAGGAGCATCTCCTGTAAAAATAACCGCTTTCGGCGCACTTTGATTGGTAAAACCTGCCGCACGATCTTTAAGCTTGATAACTACTCCCTTCTCACTTTGTCCTTGGAGGATTGTATGCTTGTAATCATTACCCGTTTCTGGTTTACCAGCAGGCCAAGTTAGTGTATTAGAAACAAGATAAGTTCCATTTGGTAAATAAATAATGCGTTTATCATTAGGATAAGCATTTAATGCCGACTGAATAGCCCTTGTATCGTCAGTAATTCCATCTCCTTTCGCTCCATACTTTACTTTTACATTAATTACTCCTGCATCAGAAGGAAATACAATATTTTCTGAAGATACAGGATTAATGTTTAACAGAATATTACAGCCTAATGTAAGCGATAAAGATATTGGCAGAGTAAATATTAGAAAAATATTATAAATTGCCATATTGAACCTGAGCAAGATTGGTAGTGATTTAGGCATTTCTTTATCCATGTGAAGACGATACTGAACTGCTTTCTTGCCCCATTGATGCAATACATGTATAGGATAAAATCTTCTCAAGATGGGTTATGAATTTTTCAAAGCAATCTGCTTTGCTTGATGATAGATACGCTTGAAATAAACTTCTGCTCTTTCCCAAAAGGAAATACCGCACCAATAATCATGAATAAGATTTTGCATCTCTAATTCAAAATCTTTTCCTAAATCAGCTAGTCCCCACGCAAAGAGTTTGTTCGATACTTTTGCCATCTCTGGAAAGTTATTTCGTAAAGCATTAGCTTGTAATATTAGTGACTTCGCATAACGTTTTTTGCTTACATCATCGTTAATATTAGAATTATATACATTGTTTCCATGCACCCTTAAATATGACAAAGGCTGGTTTAAGAAATATCCTTTACTTAATGCTAAAGAAGGGTATCTTAAATAAGCATCACTCGCAATCTTAAGGCATTCAGGGATTGGAAATATTTTTTCTGCAAGAGAGCGCCTGAGTGAAATCGCAGAAGTTGCAGGCCCCCAAACAGGAATTACTCCGTTTTTGATTATATTATTCCTGAAATCAATTTCACAAGAGTGATCACTTGGTGGTAATGGATAGTCAGTGATTACTTTATCTAAAGACTCATTAATATATCTTAATGGATGAAAACACCAATCAATTTCAGGATTGGATGCGAATGCATCAGCAACTTGGAAGACTTTATTTTCAAAAAATAGATCGTCTCCATCTAGAAAACAAATAATTTCTCCATGACTTTCTTTAAATCCTATGTTAAGTGCTGATGACTGACCGCCATTGGGTTTAAAAACTGGAAATATAGAATTTCCATAACGGGAAATAACTTCTCTGGATTTGTCAGTTGATCCATCGTCAACCACTATTAATTCTATGTTTGAATATGATTGAGAGATTGCGCTTTCAATCGCATCTTTAACAAGGGAGTCTTGGTTATAGCAGTCTATAATAATGCTGACTAGAGGAAGTGAATGTTGAGATATCATAATCAAGAGATTAAAATAGTTGGGTTTACTGTACTTAGGTGGATAAGCTTACTTACTTAATGATCTGCTAAGCTAATCGGCATTTAAGTTGCATGAAAGTGGGCGTGAGACCCTTACATCAAGGGATGTAGCTTGGAAAGATGAATGCCGATTAGCTTATTAACCGTTGTGAGCGAAGATGCTCAAAATGACCATCTTCGCTTTGCATTTTGCTCTCGGACATCATCTGTCGGATCTCCGTTCCATTCTGAACAATGAACCTAATGAGTCCACAAATTCTTTTGATAATTTCAGTATCGACAGCAGTGCCAGTGGGAAGAGAAAGAACTTTCTGCGACAGCGTTTCAGTCTGTGACAGCAAAAGTTTGGCATTTGGAAAATGCGATCGATAGGGTTCCATGTGGTGGCAGCCAGGGTAGAAGTAACGCCGTGCAAGGATGTTCTCAGCATGTAAAATCTGCACTAGCTGATCTCGCGTAATCCCTGCCTTTTCAGAATCAACTTCGAGAATAATATATTGGTAATTATTTTTCTCGGACTCATCATAAATAGCTAGATTGATTCCAGGAATGTCAGCCAATTCGGCTTTATATTGCTGATAGTTACGGAAGTTAATGTCAATGAAGTTTTGTATGCTCTCAAGATTAGTCATTCCCATTGCCGCTGAAATCTCTGACATTTTGCCATTAATGCCGCTATAAATAACATTGTCATAGCCCGGACCAAAGCCGAAGTTTTTCATGAGGCGCATTTTGTCAGCAAGTTGAGCGTCGTTTGTAACAACTGCACCACCTTCAAAGGTATTCATAAATTTAGTGGCATGGAAACTAAAAACAGTAGCTTCTCCGTAGTTCCCAATCATTTGACCTTTGTGGGAGCATCCCAGAGCATGAGCGCCATCGAAAAACAATTTAAGATGATAGCGATTAGCAATGTTGGTCAACATCTCGATATTGCAGGGTCGCCCCCAAACATGAACACCTAGAATTCCTGTTGTCTTAGGTGTGATTAGTTTTTCAATTTTGAGCGGATCAATGTTGTGTGTTAAAGGATCGACATCGCAAAAAACAGGTGTGATTTCTTGCCATTGCAAAGCATGTGGTGTAGCGACAAATGTGAAAGAGGGAACAATTACTTCGCCTTTGAGTTCCAAAGCACGAGCAGCAATTTCAAGGGCAACAGTTCCGTTACACATTAGAATGCAATGTTTTCCGCCTGTATATTCGATTAGTTGATGCCGAAGCTTCTCTGCATAGGGACCATCGTTGGTCAACCACCTACGATCTAATATGTCTTCAACACGTTCTATAAATCGTTTTTTATCTCCGATGTTGGGTCGTCCAACATGAAGTTTTTCCTGAAAAATTGGCGAGCCACCCAAAACTGCTAATTTTTCAAGTTCAAAGTTTAGTTGATTTTCTGAAGCTTTCATGTTAGTTACACCCAAAATTTCTACTTATTAATGTTCTTAGCAAGACGAGTTTTTTGTCTGCTACTTAAAGTTGAACTTCCTACTGATTTCTATTCTGAAAATTCCCAACATCGCTGACTGCAAAGATATTTTCATATATACCAATCCGAAATAATTTATAGATTAAGAGTTATTTATAGGCAAAATGCATATGATTATAAATTCTATAGGCATAGTATCTTAGGTCAAGAAGAATTGCAAGCGATATTTGAACTTTAATTGTCTTTATACTAATTCTTATATAAGAAAATACTAAAATAAAAGTTATACAAAGGTTATTAAAAAGATATTAGTAGGGGAGAATAAGTTATTTTTTGTGTTGTCTTAAAAAACAGATAAATCCTCAAAAAGGTTGCTTAGCAACCTCTTTGAGGATTTATCTGTTATACCCAAAATCTAAATAGGCTGTATTCTAATTTGATCGAAAAGCTTCCTTAATCAAAATTTCTGATTTTAGGCTGTCTTTAGGCATAATTTCTAACTTTAGCTGTGTTTCTCTGGGAAATGCTGAACCTAATTTAACTAAAAGGTTTTCACCTTTAATTTGAACATTCATTTGCTTGCCATCCCAAGCCCAATCCACGAGATTGCCATCAATTAATTGACCCTTGACGCTGATTGATTTGCTCAACCAATCTTTGGGAATTCCCGCACCGATGATTAAAGTGGATGGACTGGTGGAACGATCGCTGTAGGTCAACATATCTAGCTGAAGCAGTAGCATCTCCGCCGATGTCCAGTAATGGGGAGTGAGTTGGGTTGAGTTAACTCGTCCTCGCAGTCGTTGCCATTGGGAAAAGCTCTTGGGTAATGCGTTATCACTTAGCTGCAAAAGGCGATCGCCTGACCAAGTATATAGACCAGAGGATGCTTGATTTTGCCAAGTCCATTGGAGTGCTTGCCATACCCACTCTGGCTGATCGAGCAGTAGCCATTGATGCGCTTCAGCAATATTCGTTTGGATTGATTGTGATGCGGGGCTAAAGGCTCCAGAATTATCCTTTAAACCAGCCCAACGTTTTTGGAAGACTTGCGTGAGGGCGGCGCGATCGCCTTCGGCAATACCACTCGGCCAAAGTCCATCGGTAAAGGCGGAAAATTCAGGGGATTTGATTTTTGACTTTGGTTGTTGATTGGCTTGCGTGATAGGTTGATCCTTTTGCCAAGCTGCTTTTAACTTTTCGGCTTGCGATCGCCATAATTTGGCAGACTCGCGGTTGTTGAGGCGATCGGCTAAAGCAGCCGCATCAAGCAAAGCACGATAATTGATGCTATTAGCCGCAGGATCGATATTAATCGCATCAGGAGTGTTTTCCATTTTTCCTAGATCCACCCTCACAAATTCAGAGTTCTCGGCAAAGGGAGCTTTAGCTGCGCTCAAGATGGGATAGCCGGGGCGATTGGTCGATAATATATCACCGATCAGTTTAGCTTTGCGCTGAATATGTGACCATAGCCAGCGATCATAGTCGGGCTGATTGATGGCGATCGCAACTTCTTCGAGCGCCCAAATACCGAGAGCAGGGATATCGGCTTCAGGAAGGATGCTATTAATGAAATCATTTTCAGCAAAATAAGGGGATAGTTGCTTAGCTAAATCCAATTGTCCCGCACGGGCTAGGGCCACTATTTGATAAGCGCCATCACGGAAACGCGATAGAGGATAACTGACGGGATCGCTAGGATAGGTGCGGTTGCCAGCAATTCCCATGGTGAGATGAGCAACAGTCGCTTTGAGGCTATCGCTAAATTGTGGATCTGGTAAATCCAGAACTAGATTAGAAGTGAGAGCGGTGGATGGGGTTTCGATGTCAGCGATCGCCTGATTATCCTCAATCAGCAAATTTGCATTGTCACTAGGATTAAGTTCAATGCGAGCATAACTCCATCCATGGGGATCTTGCCATTGCGAACGGTCAGATTGCTCACGCATCCAGCCCGATGTATTTTCGCTGCCTAAATAAACCTTAGCCTGTTTGGGAAGATCTTTAATTGACCAGCGATCGCTAATTAGCAGACGATTACCATTCCAATCAAGGGAGGGGATTGCCGCCCCTGCCGCCCCCACACTGCGAATGGCGACAACTATGCGATCGTCATCACTAGTTAAGGATTTGAGATTCAGTTGCCAATTTCCTGCCTTGGGTAATGACCAAGAGGCGGGAGCATCTCACTTTGGCGATGAGTAATTATACTTAGCATCAAAAGTGCCTAAAATCGTTGTTTTTAGTATTAGCAATATGCGATAAATAAATGATATTCA
>DCSN01000200.1 GCA_002325645.1 Pseudanabaena sp. UBA1465 | reverse complement strand
TTTTTGTCCGTAATTCTCGAACAGGGATTCGTACCATTGTTTTTGAGTCATATTATTTGAAATCCGATAATTAATCTCGAAATACTAGATACCCGACTTTTTGAAAAAGTCTGGTATCTGGGCAGCAAATTTTACCTAACTTAATCCCATTCTAGCATACCCTCTCCTTCCTCTACAACCTCGCCCCTGTCGGTGTCCTTCTCCTCTTCCTCGATCAGATTGGGCAGTTCCTCGCTCTGCACCGCGTTGAAAGGCAGGCAGATGATTATTTTGGGATGCGGATTGCAAGTTCAAAAAAACTCGTTGTACGTCAGGGTAGCCTTCAGTTAAATCCAGTAATCGCTGATACATTTGTGCGTTTTCAATCTCGGCTTGCACACCCGCTTGACAAGCTTCTTGCACAGAGGCAGGAACCTCAACTCGCTGTACCCAGTTGTCTTCGGGAAGGGCAATTCCGTACTTGGAGAATAAGGGCATTAGCGCCCGAATGTGACGTTCCTCCGACTCAACAATGTTGACAAAGGGGCGGATTGCTCCAAATTTATTCAGGATTAAACGATAGGTTGCCCGCGCTTTGTATTCATCTTCAATGGCTTCAGTTAAAGCAATTTTGAGGTTTTCTAACATTGATATCTCCTTTGGTTTCAGGGTTTAACATTAGCAGAGGTTGTGGTATTGGCAGTGTTTTTTATTGCTCTGGTTGTAGCAATAGTGCTAATTTCTCGATCAATGAAAAATAGCCCCTGACCTTCTACACCAATCAGTTTAATTTTGTCAAGAATACTCTTAAACAAAAATTCTTCTTCATGCTGTTCTGCTACATACCATTGTAGAAATTGTAGAGTTGAATAATCGGGTTCTGTACTAGCCAGATGAACTAGATTATTAATTTTACCCGTGATGAATTGTTCGTGGGTATAGATTTTTTCAAACATCTCTTTGAGAGAATCAAATTCGGTCGGAGGTGCTTCCATGCCTTTTAAAATAACTAATGCACCTGTTTCTTGCAAATAGTCAATCAAACGGCGCTGATGCAACATTTCTTCATCGGCGTGTTGGCTGAGAAATTTCGCGCAACCATCTAATGCTTTATAAGCGCACCAAGAACTCATTTGCAAATAAAGATGGGAGGAAAACATTTCTAAGTTAATTTGTTCGTTTAACCGCTCAATCATAGCTGTTGATAACATGACAGTATCTCCTTAATTAATTAGGAATTTACCCATTCGTAAATTTCTAGGGTTTCCGAGGCGCAACTCTGACATCCGCCACATTTTTTTGTTTCCAACTTGCGAACTCGCCCTTTTTTTTCTAGTCGATCTAGCATTAAGCGCAAAGCATCTGGATCGCTGTGAAAGTGTTGGGAAAGTTCAGCTAGAGAACTAACAGGATGCTGGCGTAAATATTGCTGAATTTCTTGCAAAATCATAAGAAGGGAATGGGGAATGGGGAACAGGGTCGTAATTAACTGTAAGAATTACAAAGTCGGTTATCTCCTAGCAATTTCTACCGAAGGTTCCGACATCCTTGTTGTTAGTTTAAGGTAACGGCGGCGATCGCTAAATTGTTTCATTCCAATTATAACACCTCCCATCACTAAAGCCAAACCAACTAACCAAGCGATCGCACTTCCGGGATGCTGATTTAGGGTCATAAATTGGTAATAGAATACCGCTACCCAATAGGCTAATCCAGTTGTCCAGCCAGCCACAAAAATCGTCCAACCTAAATTAGTTTCTCGATAAACGGCGGCTGTCGCAGAAACACAAGGAAAGTACAATAAAACAAATAGCAGAAATGCGATCGCTGCCGTCGTACTCCCAAACAGAGTTGCCATTTTTCCGAAGGTTGTATAACTCACTTCTTGAGTTTCTGCGGCTGCTTTCAAATCCCCCGTATCGTTCATAATACCCATTCCCAGAGGATCGAGAATCTGATTAGTTAAATCGGCTAAATTTTGAGGGATACTCGCAAAAGCCCTACCAATCTCACCCCAAAAATTAAAAGGTTCTTCAGTATTATTACCGCCTCCTTCTTGTTCTGCCAAAGCAGTATAGAGGGAATCCATCGTCCCCACCATCACCTCTTTAGCAAAGACTCCTGTAAATAAACCGACTGTAGCCGGCCAATTTTCTTGACTGATTCCCATTGGTGAAAAGACTGGGGTAATCGTGCGGCTAAAAGCACTCAAAATTGAATCTTGACTATTTTGTTTACCAAAAGAACCATCAACCCCCACTGAGCTAATTAATCCCAAAATTAACACCATCACTACGATCATTTTACCCGCTTTAGTGATGAAAGCTTTTAGTCGTTCCCAAGCGCGAATACCTATTCCTTTAAAAGTTGGAATGTGATAGGGCGGTAGTTCCATCACAAAAGGAGCCGCCTCACCTCGAAATAAGGTGTTTTTCATCACTAATCCCGTAAAAATAGCAGCGAAAATGCCAATAATATACAGCAGAAATACGATATTTTGTCCGTTTGTGGGAAAGAAAGCTGCACTAAACAGGGCATAAACAGGTAAACGCGCGCCGCAGGACATAAAAGGATTCATCATAATTGTCATTAAGCGATCGCGCCGATTTTCCAAAGTTCTCGTTGCCATAATTCCCGGAATATTGCAACCGAAACCCACCATCATCGGCACAAAAGATTTACCCGGTAATCCCATAAATCGCATTAAGCGATCCATCACAAATGCTGCCCGGGCGAGATAGCCAGAGTCTTCTAAAAGAGCCAAGAAAATAAACAGCATTCCAATTTGAGGAATAAAAGTTGCTGTGGTTTGAATTCCTCCGCCCACACCATCAGCCAGTAACCCAATTAACCAGCCCGGAGCATTAATTTGTTGTAATAAATGGGCAGTTCCACCAACAAAAATTGCACCGATGCCAATATCAAAGAAATCAATAAATGCACCGCCAAAATTAATTGAAACCAGAAACATGAGGTACATTACAACCAAAAAGATCGGAATTCCTAACCAGCGATTAAGAACAACTCGATCAATGCGATCGCTAACTGTTTGTTTGACAACATTTGGGCGTTCCATTACCCCCTGCATGATGTGATGAATCCAGCTATAGCGACTATCAGCAATCAATAAATCAGTATCCTCTCCCAAAGTTTGATGGATGCGATGGCGATGTTCAGCAATGCGTTGTAACACATCCTGCCCCAAATCCGGCAGATGGCGATCATCATATTGTAACAAATTCAGAGCCAACCATCTTTGATTAGCTAATCTAACAGATTGCGACGACAAAATAGAAACCAAATCCGCCAAAGATTCCTCAACAATCGCTGGATAAGGACAGCATGATTT
>DCSN01000066.1:24528-27876 GCA_002325645.1 Pseudanabaena sp. UBA1465 | reverse complement strand
AAATGAGTGTCGGGTATGTCACGCTACAGGATGGATTGCTACGCTTGCCCCTTGGCTCTAAAGGTCAAAACATGGTTTAAATTAGATGCTTTTTATCTGCCAATGCCAAGCAATCTAAACTTTGCAGATGGTTAGAGTCGCCGAACCAGTGGTACAACAAATCGGTTGCCACTATCAAAGAAAATAAGCCTCAAGGCTTCTGGTCAAATCGATTGGCTAGGATTACTGAAAAACGTAACTGTCAAATGCGTGACTCAGTAAACAAGGCGGCGCAGATTGTGGTCAATCGTTGCCTAGCTAATGGGCTTAGCAAGATTGTTTTTGGCTGGAATATCGGTCAAAAGGATAGCGCTGGTATGGGAGCAAAAACTAATCAAAAGTTTGTGCAGACTACTATTGGTGCAAAACCCGATGGGTGGAAAGAATCTGGCAGACGGGTTAAGCGTGGTTTGTATTGTACTGGTTTGCTTAATTGGTACATCAATGCAGATTGTAATGGTGCTGCAAATATACTTAGAAAAGTAGCAACAATGTTAGGGCTTTGCCTTAAGGGAGTTGGTAGAGGCGCTTTGGCTGCGCCTCAGAGAATTAAACTTTAATTACTCTGGAATCTCAGTCGCTTTACTCGCTGAGAGTGTCAAAAGATTACTGCATTTATAGTCAGTTTTTGTTAGACTTTACTGATGAATTTACCTTCTTTGTCTACTACTGAGCCAAATAAATCTAATCTCTCCAAAAAGCCCAAGATTTTGGTAGTGGATGATGAGCAAGATAATCTTGATTTGCTATACCGCACTTTTCGTAAAGAATTTGTGGTATTTCGGGCGGATAGTGGTCTTAAGGCGCTAAAAATTCTTGCCCAAGAGGGAGAAATGGCGGCAATTATTTCCGATCAGAGGATGCCAGAGATGAAGGGAACAGAGTTTCTCAGGCGTACTGTTTCGGATTTTCCTGATACGATGCGAATTGTGCTGACGGGCTATACAGACATTACAGATCTGATCGATGCGATCAATTCAGGACAGGTTCATAAATATATTACTAAGCCTTGGGAGCCAGAACAACTGAAGTTGGTTGTGTCGGAGGCGACTCAAAATTATGATTTGCTGAAGCGAAGGTCTGAAGAGTTAATTAGATCACAGGCTCAAAATGCTTTGTTGTCAGTAATTGGGGAAATTGCTCAAAGATCTCAGCAGCTATCGGATTCTGTATGTTCTTTAGCGAGTGCTTTCTGGCAAAATTTTGGTGCGGATGCGGTAATTTTGCAGCTTGTTGAGCATGGGACTCTGATTGATACTCAAGCTATATGCGGAAATTTATCTTGGGATTTGGCAACCGATCCGCTAGTGCAGACAGCGATCGCTTCGGGAACATCGCAAGTTAGTTTTAACCCATCCGATCTTGATCAAGCCTATAAAACTAATATCGCGATCGCTATTACTTTCCGTGGAGAGGTTTTGGGAGTAATATCAATGCGATGGTTGCGCCCTAATCCCCTTAGTTCTAGAGATATTGCCGCAATGCAGCAATGTGCTGATGAAATAGCGATCGCCCTTACTTGTATTCGTTGCTATGACAAACTTTGAGTCAAAACTAAAAATTACAGGTCATCCTGTCGATGAAAATCTGCTGGCTCTAGCGATCGCGATCGCTACCAAAGCCCATGAGGGGCAGGTCGATAAAGCAGGCAAGCCCTATATTTCTCATCCCTTAGCGGTAATGGCGCAGATGGATGATCTTGAAAGTAAGATTGTGGCGGTTCTGCACGATGCGATCGAGGATTCTGATCTAAAGATTACGGATTTGGTGCAGCAGGGATTTCCTGCCTTTATTGTTGAGGCGATCGCTGCCATTACAAAACTTGATGGTGAGGCTTACGAGGATTATGTTTCGCGGGTGAAATCTAATGCGATCGCCCGTAAAGTTAAGCTTGCAGATTTGACTCACAACATGGATATCAGTCGGATTAGTAATCCGACTGATCGAGATTTTCAGCGTTTAGCGAAATATCAAGAAGTTTTTCAAGAGCTACAGGAGGTTAATATCCGCAAAAGTTGCGTAACGAGATCGAGTTTGATGACTACCCAAGAAATACCTAGTAAGTCTGAGCATAAGCCAACTAGCCCCAAGGACTGGGCATGGAAATTTTGGCAAGTTGTACCGCTTTATCCCTATGGACAGAGGCGCACCATTCGCCAGGAAGTGGTCAAAGATGCGATCTGGACTTTTGAACAGCTTCAAGGAATTTTTTATGTAGTTATACCGATTAGAATGACGGTAGTGAAGTTAGCGGCTGGTGGACTGTTAGTATATGCACCCGTTGCGCCGACTCCCGAATGTATTCGCCTCGTTAAGGAGCTTGTCGCCGAACATGGAGAGGTCAAATATATAATTTTGCCAACGGTCTCAGGGATTGAGCATAAGGTTTTTGTGGGTCCCTTTGCGCGATGTTTCCCCACAGCAGAGGTTTATGTTTCGCCGCATCAATGGAGTTTCCCATTTAATTTGCCACTGAGTTGGTTGGGCTTACCTTGGGGGCGCACCAAGATTTTACCTGAAGATGTTTCACAGGTTCCCTTTGCCGATCAGTTTGACTATGCGGTTTTAGGTTCCATTGAATTGGGTGTGGGAAGGTTCGCGGAGGTAGCACTATTTGATAAGCGATCGCAGACTCTCTTAGTCACCGATACCATTGTTTCTATTCCTGAACAACCTCCTGAAATATTACAACTTGATCCCTATCCATTGCTATTTCATGCAAGAGATAGTGCAGCAGAAACAATTACAGATACAGAAGTAAATCGAATCCGAGGCTGGCAAAGAACCTCTCTATTTTTGTTCTACTTTCGTCCTCAAGTTCTCGATACCGTTTCCTTTTGGCAATCTCTACTGGATATTTTTAAAGCGCCAGAGCGATCGCGCAAAGCCTTGTTTGGATTATTTCCCTTCAGATGGAGAGAAGATTGGGAGCAATCCTTTGAGAACTTACGCGGTAATGGTCGTATTTTCGTTGCGCCAATTCTCCAAACTTTAATTCTCAATCGCGACCCCCAAACGGTAATTAAATGGGCGGATCAGGTGGCGAGTTGGAATTTTGTACGGATTGTTCCTTGTCATTTTGACAATGCGATCGCCGCCACACCCCACGATTTCCGCAGCGCCTTTAGCTTTCTAGAAAAGAATCCTCAACTTCCATCTACTGCAAATCTTCCTGAAGCAGATTTTGAAGTTCTCAATCAAATTAATAATATTTTGCAGAGCAATCGCATTATTAAAGAAGCTAAAGAAAAGATCTAATCAATCGGCTATTTGCGGCATGAAGCAGCCCAAAGAAATTTTTAAAAGTGC
>DCSN01000066.1:12946-24468 GCA_002325645.1 Pseudanabaena sp. UBA1465 | reverse complement strand
GCACTTTTAAAAATTTCTTTGGGTTTTAATCTAGCGCAAAGCGCTGTATGGGCTAGGGCAATTTAGGATATTGGCGGAAATTAGGCTTGCGCTTTTCCAGAAATGCCTGCTTACCCTCTTGAGCTTCTTGGGTCATATAAAACAACAGCGTGGCATTGCCCGCTAGTTCCTGAATACCCGCCTGTCCATCACAATCAGCATTAAAGGCGGACTTGAGGCAACGAATTGCTAAGGGACTCTTATCTAAAATTTCCTGCGCCCACTGAATACCTTCCGCTTCCAGTTGTTCCACTGGCACAATCTTATTCACTAAGCCCATTTCCAGAGCTTCCTGAGCATCGTACTGACGGCACAGATACCAGATTTCTCGCGCCTTTTTCTGACCAACTAATCGCGCCAAATAGGAAGCGCCAAAACCACCATCAAAACTACCCACCATTGGTCCAGTCTGCCCAAAGATGGCATTATCGGCAGCGATCGTCAAGTCGCAAACCACATGCAGCACATGACCACCACCGATCGCATAACCCGCCACCAACGCAATCACAGGCTGAGGCATCGTGCGAATCAGTCGTTGCAAATCAAGGACATTTAAACGCGGTACGCCTGACTCCGAAATATAGCCCCCATCGCCGCGCACTTTTTGATCGCCTCCCGCACAGAAGGCGTATTTACCATCAGGGGCAGGACCCGCCCCCGTCAACAAAACTACGCCAATCTCGATATCTTCTCGCGCATCCGCAAAGGCGGCAATCATTTCCGTAATCGTTTTGGGACGAAAAGCATTACGAACTTGAGGACGATTAATCGTAATTTTTGCCATTCCATCCGCTTTGTGATAGAGAATGTCTTCAAACTCGGCGGCGAGTTGCCAATCGGTCATAGTTTTGGGGTTGCAAAGTACAGGGACACATCTTACAACGCTTTGCGATTAATTAAAATCCAAAGAAATTTTTGAAAGCGTGGCAGAGCCACGCTTTCAAAATTTCTTTGGACTACTTGAAGTTTCAACAGGCTGTAGTTGTTAATTTTTGTCTGCTATCCTATGCAAATTTTTCTAAAGTAATAAGCTATATATGTAGATACAGTCTAAAAACGTATTCAGGAGAACGGCAAGATGATTATTGTATGGAATAGTTTTTTATTGGGGGTCTTGTCTGCTTTCGCTTGCTCCAGCTTGGTTTTAGGATTACTAGTGGCGATGTCTTTAGGTAAATTTCCATTAGAATTCAAATAGTTTTTAAATTATTTTCACAATTTTATTCTATTCCAATGTAAGCTTTAGCCAAACATAAGGTCGGCGGCGCATCGCGCCGCCGACCTTATGTTTGGGTTTTGATTTTACTAGCCTTGCGATTGCTATAATCGAAATCTGAAAATTTTTAAGTTAAGGTCAATTAATGGCAACTCCTCACAGGACAAAACAGGTAAATCTTCGTTTTCCTCTGCCTTTATTGAGCCAAATCAAATCTCAAGCTGATGCAAAGCAACAGGCGATCGCTGATTGGATCTTGGCCATAGTCAGTCGCGAATTTGAAACTCAGTTAGAGAGCAAAACCGAAACAACACCAGAGCCAGTTCCTTTCGTTTTACATCCTGAACTTTTGACCTATGTTGAAAATTGTCTTGCCCCGTTATATTCCCAAATTAGCGAACTGAGAATGCAATTGGGGGAGTCCAAAGCCTGATTGACCAAGGGAAATCCAGTCAGGCTGATAATTACATCCCCAATGATAATAACCACAACCAAGATGGTAATGGGGCTGGCGGTGTTGGCTCATCACCCCATGCCAAGCCTCTGTTTAAGTCCTTGGCTGGCTTTGCATTGGAAGTGGGCGATCGCCTATCAATCAATGGTGAAAAGGTAGTTTTTAAGGGATGGGTTGATCAATCCCAAACCGCGATCGAGGTAAGGGCAATCGCCGATGATGGCTCTTCAGTTAAGCAAATTCGGGCGAAGGAGATCAAAAGTATCAGGCGATCGCCAGATACCGAGGGCAATGGTTTTTCAGAAAGGAAACCAGAAGATCAAAAGTCTGACGATACAACAGCTTCAGATCCTTCACAAGCCGATGTAAAACCCGCTACTAAATCAGTGTCATCGGATTCAAAAACATCGAATTCGGTAAATCAAACCAGTGGCGATCGCGCAAATTCTGAGGCAACATCTCCCAGTCATCCCGATAATTTAGATAATTTAGAGGAAATTTCTCAACCAGAAGCACCTGAAATACCGAAGGAGCCAGAGTACAATGCTTGGGAAGTCTGGACTTATCTAGAACGCCAACGGGTGAATACGCTCAAGCTGATCAATACTTTTCATGCGGAATGGGAGGCAAATCGATTTGTGCGTGAAGCTGAACGCAGCGCTCCAGCTAACCTCAGAGTACATTATGAGATTCGTCCTGTTTTGCTAGATGAAGCCGAGCTAAATGGGGGATATCAACAACCCGCAGATTCCTATAAATCTCAGAATAGTCAGCCCGATCGCGATGAAGAAGATTATACCGATGCGATCGATGTGGAGGTAATCCTGTAAAAAGGAAGGTTAGTGCGAAGCACTGACCTTCCTTTTTGGAGTTTATAACGTTGGTGGCGACAGCTATACTGTAAAATTTCTAAAGCAATCTTAACTTATTAAAATTTATTTAGAGAAAAATCATGGGAGAACTAGTTAACGCAATGGTCTTGTCGATGGTATTAATTCCTGTCGGCATTGCCTTCGGATACTTCTTGCTAAAGCTACAGGGCGAAGAAAAAGAAGAAGCTTAAGAGTAAAAAAGCGACGTTTAGCGTCGCTTTTTTTTGCTATAAGTAATTCAGCATAGTTAAAAAACAAAACCAAAGCTTGTGTCGTCTGCGTAGTGGGCAGCCCAAGCTTCTAGTTTTTGTAGTAGTAGATTTAACGCGATTAACTAGATTGGCTCTACCAAATTCTCGAATTAAAGCATTTGGTCTAATCATCGCCACGATCGCGACTTTTGTAGCGATCGCCGCTATTTACTTAGATCACAATGAACTGGTATATATCAGCCTGAGCGTGATTTCGATCATCGTTCTGCCGATTCTTTTGCCATCCTTATTAAATACAATCCTCAATTCTCCTTTAGGGAAGCACTGGGACATTACCCTATCAAGCCTGATTGCTGGCAGTGCCATTTTCATTGCGGCTCATGTGACAAGGTTTGATGCTTCCTTTGCCCGATGGTTTGATAGCTTAAAATGGGAGGCTTTAGGAGCCGTAGGACAGATTTTGATTGCGATTTTAGCGGTGTGGGTGGCTTGGCGACAAAATCAAATTTCCGAAGAACTCACAGGACAACAGAATGTCATCACCCAACAGCAAACCATTGATGCTTATTTTCAAGGAATTTCCGATCTAGTTCTCGATCCCCAAGGACAATTAGAGGATTGGCCTCTAGAAAGGGCGATCGCCCAAGCAAGGACGGCTGCATTACTGGGTGGCTCTGATGCTGATGGACGCGCCAAAATTGTCCGATTTCTCTCCAGTGCAAATCTATTAACTCCTCTCAAACGTGATGGATTGCTCGGTCGTCCGATTTTGGATGGCACTGGTGGCTATGTGGTCGATCTAGCCAATGGGGTTAGAGTCGTTAATCTGGGAATGATGTTGGCGGGTCGTGATATTGACCGTACAGATTTGCGTAATGCTGATTTAAGTGGGGCAAATTTGATTAAAACTAATTTAAGTAATTGCGATCTGACGGGAGCAAATTTTGGCGGCGCAATCCTAGCTAAGGCAAATCTACGCGGTACAGATCTTAGCCGTGTCAGGATGTTTTATGGCAATCTAGAGACTGCTTCGCCCCGCGATCGCCAGCATCTTCCCAACTTTGAAACAGGTGAATATACGGGTGCGGTAGTAGAAGATGCAGACTTTAGTAAGGCGATCGATTTATCTGAAGAAACCCGTAAATATATCTGTGCATGGTGTGGTAAGAAATCGCGTAAAACTATTCCTGGAGGCTGTGAAGATGTGCCAAATCGATTGGGAAGATAGCCCGAATAGCTCTCCAACTTTTTGTGGCGCGGCTTTGCCACGCCACAAAACATCTGGTTCCCTGATCGCTACAATTCTTGGCTTACAGGTAGGAACTCTATTTTTAATTTCCAGTCCCATATTTGCCGAAACGCAATCATTAACACCAGTTCAAGAAGATCCGCCCGAAGAGGTTTTGCGTACTGAAATTTACACCGATGCGCGATCGCCGATCGATGGTACACAACTATCCGCCGCCGAATATGCGGAACTGATGGAGAAGCTGCGATCGCTGGATAATATCCCCCCTGAAGATTTAGTTTCGCCTAAAGTGCGTGAAGTCATCGGCTTATTAAAACTCCGTAAGTTTCTCAGGCAATTTATTCCATTTATTCCTTAATGGGTCTGCATTTAATGGTGCGGCGAAGCCGCGCCATTAAATAAGTAGTTATGTTTATGACTATGCCGAGCTACTTATCAGGTTCTTTATTTGACGGTGAATTATAGCGGTTTTCAGTTGAGTGTGGCATAAAAAATGTAGTGGCAATTCATGAATTGCCACTACATTTTTTGCATTGTCTGTACAGTAGTCATTTGAAAACCGCTATAGCAAGGGCAGCACTTCGTGCTGCCTTTGCTCGACTTGTTACCGATGCTACTTTTTTGAGAACCTATAAACGGCTTAATGATGACAGGTTCAACCAGTTATCGTTTATTTCTCATGCGTTTGGAACAGTTACAGGCTTTTTTGGCAGTTGCAGAAACGGGCAACTTTCAGCAGGCGGCGCAGAAATGCGGAGTTAGCCAATCAACTATTAGCCGACAGGTGCAGTCCCTTGAAGCTACCGTGGGGATTGCCTTGTTTCATCGTCAAGGAAGTGCCAAATTAACATTGGGTGGCGATCACTTATTACCCCATGCCAAGAAAATCTGTCAAATTTGGGCAACCGCCGAGCAGGAACTAACTGACCTCCAATCTGGCAAACAAACCGAGTTATGTATAGCGGGAATTCCTTCGGCTTGTGCCTATCAGTTACCACCGATATTGCAGAAATTTTCTAAGACTTATCCGAATGTGCAGTTGCGAGTAACCACATTGGGAAGCGATCGCGCCCTCAAGGTTCTCAAAGATGGCTTAATTGATATTGCGATCGTCATGAATAATCCTTTTTTGACGGCGAGTTCGGAAATGGTGGTGCAGCGACTTTATGAAGAGAGAATTCAATTATTGCTACCAGCTAATCATGTCCTAAGCCAAAAGGAGAATCTAACATGGAAAGATTTGCATAACTTCCCTCAAGTAGTTTTTAAAGATGGCTATGGATTACAACGTCTTGTGCAGGATCAGTTTAATCGTCAAGGAATTTCCTTAAATGCGACCATTGAATTGAATTCTCTGGAAGCTTTTCGAGGTGTGGTCAAGCAAGGAACTCTGATCGCGATATTACCTGAGACTTTTTTGATAGAACTCAGTTATGATCCTGATTTGGTCGTGCGATCGCTGACTGAGCCAAGTTTGACCCGCGAAATTGTGTTAGTCACCACCAGCGATCGCATTCAGATTCCACCGATTCAATATTTTTGCAAACTGGCGGCTCAGATCATCCAACAGCAAAATTCACTCACTTATTCGGCTTTGTGATAGCCTAATTTTCAAAAAGCTTGCTAAGCAAGCTTTTTGAAAATTAGGCTATAATTCAACATCTAACCGACTTTTGCCTTAAATTCCCTATCAAGATTAATGAGTAACGAATTTCGCGAATTTTTGCGTAAAGTTGGTAGTGGTACACATACCAGCAAAAACTTGACGCGCCAAGAGGCTGAAACCGCAACGATCATGATGTTGCAAGGTGTCGCCACCCCTGCTCAGATTGGAGCCTTTATGATCGCCCATCGGATTAAGCGTCCAACCAGTGAAGAAATTGCGGGAATGTTGGATGCCTATAAACTTTTAGGGGCAAAGGTAGCCGCGATCGCCTCCGATCAAAAAGTATTGGTGCTAGGCTCACCCTACGACGGTAGATCGAAGACTGCGCCCGTCAGTCCTGTGACGGCGATCGTATTGGCGGCGGCGGGGATTCCTCTGCTGATGCATGGCGGCGATCGGATGCCCACCAAGGAAGGCTTACCGTTTATGGAAATCTGGCAAGCCTTGGGTTTGCATTGGCAAAATTTGACCATTGAGCAGGTACAGCGAAATTTAGAAACTCAGAATTTAGGTTTTGTCTATTTACCCAAACATTTTCCCCTTGCTCAAGGGCTAGTTCCCTATCGTGAACAAATCGGTAAACGCCCACCCTTTGCCACCCTTGAGTTAATGTGGTCGCCCTATCAAGGCAAGCAATTTATTGTGTCAGGATTTGTGCATCCACCCACCGAGACAAACATTCGCGAAGCTTTTGCCAAGCATGGTATTCATGAATTTGCCACCGTAAAAGGTTTGGAAGGAAGTGTGGATTTAGCGCGATCGCGGACATCGATTATCGGTATCAACCGAGGCGATCGCTTTGAGAGATTGACTCTATCCGCAAAGAACTATGGATTTAGCTCGGAAGATCCTGCGATCGCGGATGCTTCCGAAATGGCAACTAAAATCATCTCGGCACTAAAAGCGGAACCTTCCGAATATCTCAACTCCGTATTGTGGAACTGTGGCTTTTATCTTTGGCTCTATGGACTGCATGGAGATATTACCGAAGCGATCGCCTATGCCCAAGAGATTATCAGCAGTGGCGCAGCATTACAGAAATTGCAAGACTTACAAGTATCATAGATTTATGAATCAATATTTTGCGACTGTGGCGAGGGGCTTAGAATCCCTTGCAGCACAGGAATTAGAACAACTGGGCGCTCATGCTGTTGAGTCAGGATTTTGTGGGGTCAGCTTTGAAGGCGATCGCACCTTGCTTTATCGCGTTAATCTCTGGGCGCGTTTACCATTCCGTATCCTGATGCACCTCGATCAATTTGATTGCCTTGATGCTGATGATCTCTATAAGGGAATTAAAGCGATCGATTGGTCAGAGTTTTTAACCCCTGAAATGACTTTGGCTGTAAATGCTACGGGCAAAAATGATCACCTCAATCATACCCATTTCACCGCACTCCAAGTCAAAAATGCGATCGTTGATCAGCAAAAGGAACGATTTGGCGAGCGATCGGATGTAGATATCCAGGAAGCAGATTTACGCATCGGAGTACATATCGATGACAATGGCTGTACCGTCAGCCTCGATAGCTCTGGCAATAGCCTCCATCGTCGCGGTTATCGTCCCGCCGTTGGTGCGGCTCCCCTCAAGGAATCCCTTGCGGCTGCCCTGATCCAGATGTCGGGCTGGCAACCTGATCAGATGTTTTATGATCCTCTCTGCGGTTCAGGAACTTTACCCTTAGAAGCAAGTTTAAAGGCTCTAAATATTGCCCCTGGAATGTTTCGCGATCATTTTGGATTTGAGACTTGGCTAGATTTCGATCAAGAGCTTTTAGCAACCTTGATTCAAGAAGCCGATGATCATCGTTTAGATGCTTTGCCTGCGCCAATCTGGGGCAGCGATCGCAATCCTGAAGTAGTCGATCAAGCAATCATCAATGCTAAAAATTGCGGTTTATCCAATCATGTCTATTTCTCCGCCTTAGAACTTGCGGAAGTAGTCGCCCCTGCTGATAGTGGAGTTCTCTTTTGCAATCCTCCCTACGGTGAGAGATTGGGAAGAGATAGTGATTTGGGCGCTTTTTATAAGCAATTAGGGAATGTTCTCAAACAACAATTTAAGGGATGGACAGCTTTTGTCCTTAGCGGCAATAAGGAACTATCTCAAACCATCGGCTTGAAATCTTCCCATCGCATCGCTGTATTAAATGGCGCATTGCCATGTCAGCTAATGAAGTATGAACTTTATTAAAAATCCAGATGGTTTGGTCGTCCGCTACGCGGACGACCAAACCCAAAAGAACAGATCGCTTAAGATAAATAGCTGAATTTTCATTGCGAAAAAGTTTATTGGGCTTACCTTTGCTAGACTGAAGTTAATTCTTGAGACATACTTACATAAGGAATCGGGTAAGTTTAATATGCCTTACTCAGCAGAGATCAGTCGCCGCCAACCTAGTTGTTTTCTCTTTTTGATCGATCAATCTGGATCGATGGCAGACGCATTTTCGAGTGAAAGTGCCACCATTGGAACGGCTAAAGGCGCAAATGCCAGCTTGCATAAAACTAATGAACCAATCCAAAAAGCTCAGGCAGTCGCCGATGCGGTCAATCGCTTGCTTGACTCCCTCGGTCAAAGGTGTGTCAAGGGTAATGAAATTTACGATTACTTTGATGTGGGCGTAATTGGTTACAACAGCGAAGTTTCATCGGCGCTTGATGGCGTTGTTGGCAACCATGCGATCGCCCCCATCAGCAAGATTTATGAAAATCCCACCGAATTAGAAAAACGCGCCCAAAAACTACCTGATGGCATGGGTGGTTTAGTCGAGGTTTACAATGACTTCCCGATCTGGTTTAAGCCAGTGGCAAGCGGCGGTACAGCGATGTGTAGCGTCTTTGCGATGGCGAGAATTCTGCTAGAAGAATGGATTGAAAAACATCCCAATAGCTACCCACCGACGATTATTAATATTACCGACGGTGAATCTACCGATGGTAATCCGACGGAAGAAGCCCTCAACCTCAAAAAATTGAGTACCTCCGATGGCTCTGTGCTTCTCTATAATATTCATCTTTCCGCAGAATATACCCAGCCCGTATCCTTTCCGAATACCGTTGAAGTCCTGAATGATCCCTATGCTCGCTTAATGTTTGAGCTATCTAGTCCCCTCCCCTATGCTGCTCAAAAAGCTGCCGAAAAAGAAGGCTATAAGGTTACATCCGACGCTAGAGCTTTTATGTTTAATGCCGATCCTGTCAAGCTAATTCAGTTTCTCGACATCGGCACACGCACCGAAAACCTCAGATAAAAAAGCGCCCCAAGGGGCGCTTTTTTATCTGAATGGTACTAATATCGTTGCTGTAATTGGCACAACGCCGATCTCATCGCTATTGAGCGCGATCGCTGCGGCATGGGACAAATCAAGATTACGATTACCAATATAAGGACCGCGATCGTTAATCCTCACCACCACTGATCGCCCATTTTTCTCATTAGTAACTTTGAGATAGGTGTCAAAAGGGAGGCTAGGATGGGCAGCCGTAAAATCTTGCTGTTCAAATTGCTCACCCGAAGCAGTCTGTCTACCTTGAAAATAAGGGCCATACCAAGAAGCAATACCATCCATTTTTTCGCTAGTAGCTGTCAATTGATGCATTTGCTTTTGGGCTTCTACCAAAGTCATTGGCTCTGCCCCAGTTGCCACCCTGAGACTATTAATCCATTGGGTCAAGTTTAGCGAAGGGTTAACAACCTCAGATTTAGGGATGCTAAATAAAATCGTGTTTTTATATTTCCCCACATATTCTCCGTCCATGACCAATGGCTCAAGCTGCTGAGGGTCAAAGTCGGTTGCATTCAAAATAACGGCAAGTTTAGCCGTCGCGATCGCGGCACTAGGTAAATCCTTCACTGAAAATACAGGTTGCCGATTGACCATGATCAGCCATTCGTTAGATGACTTTGCCTGAAACTCAATGACGTATTTAGGTTGATTAGGGACTGATGATTGTTGACTGAAGTTATTAGTTGATGTCGATTTTTCTTGCAAAGTCAAATTGAGATCATTGTTAGTATTCTGATCATTTAAGTCCGTCGCTAACATTGGTGATGATAGGCTAGAAGATAGAGACAGCAAAGAGATCGTCCACAACATAGATAGATGAGATAAGTTAGCCATAGATTTTTTTAAACGTTAAAAAGTTGGAAAATACTTGTAATTTGTTTTCTTATTTGTGATGCGAATGAAGGTTTTCTAAGAGTTGTACATAGAGATAAAGTGGTAAGACAAGCAATATTCCAAGTTTTATCGAGTTTTGTTTTTATTTTTAAAAATCTCAATTCAATGATTCAAGCTATGGAAATGGCTTTTGTCGGTTTAGCCGTATATTTTTTCTGGTTTGAATTCATCGCATCAATGATTTACTAAAACTTGGATAGCAAGCTTTTTAAGTTCATTACTTAAGGGTTTTTATTTTCTCTATTTCACACTATTAGATTTTCATAACATTATCAAATAGCAAAAGTTATACAAAAGTTATACAAAAGTTATATACGCATTCCAAAAAGTAAATTATTAAAAAGCTTATATATTCAAACTAAAAATATTTTTTGAAACACAAATAGGTAAGCGTAATAATTTAACGCTTACCTATTAATGAGACACGACAATTTTAGAGATATAGATTTAGCTTATATACAGTGAGACCCTTATCCAGAAAGAGAAAATTTTAAAGCTATACGAATCCAAATACCTAGATATTTATATTTTTTAGTTATTCTATTTACCAGATCATACAAACTATTATTTTCAATCTAGTTTTATGTGCCACATCTATAATTTTTTGATTTCAATGGAAACAAATTAGGTTAAAAACTGTAATATTTTTTGATTTAGAGAGTTTAAAAATAAAATTGATAAAAATATTAACGGAAGGAGTCTGTATATTTAAATTATTAAGTATGTTGAATTAAATTATTTTAAATTGATAAATTCTATAAAAAGCAGAGCAAATATGGGTGCAAGTGTTAAATTTTTATAGTTGATACTTTTAAAGTTACGATATTAGCGGGGATCACAAATCATCCCTTAGATATAGATAAAACAATGATCTTCTAATTCAATCCAAAACTTCAGATAAAAAATTGTTAAGTAGTTCAGTACAAGTCAAGCGATTTTGCGGATGCTTTGTCAATTTCTTGTGGCTAATATGGCGTAATGTCTCGGATAATTCCTCTATAGCGTGGATTGCTAACTAAAACTTGGCAATGCCCGCTATTTTTGTGGAAAGCTACTAGGAATATACAGAGCCATTAGGCATCGTCGCACCTTGGAAATTTACATTCGTGAGTTTCACCATAATTTTTTCGCCAAAGCCGACCCTTGCACCGCTTAAGTTAGCCCCACTTAAATCTGCCCCACTTAAATCCGCTCCGATTAAGTTAGCCCCGCGTAGGTCAGCATTGCGTAAGTTAGCCTGAAATAGGTTTGCCCTAAATAGATTTGCTCCCTGTAAATTCGCACCCTCAAAGTTGACGCGATGCAGGAACGCATCGGTTAAATCGGCATTACTCAGATTGGCATAGCTCAAATTTCTACCTTCGAGATATTTCTCGCGCAGGTTTGCCCCATGAAAGTCTGCCCCAATGAGATCTGTTTTTGGGGAATGTTGCTGAGAGTATGTAGATGAGTGTGTAGATGAGTGTGTAGACTTTTGGGTTTTGTGCGGGTCAGGTTGGGGAGATTGCTGGCTAGTTTGCTGACGGGTTTGATAGGACTGATAGGGCTGAGACTGCGATTGATAGTAGTAATTTCGTTCGGTAGTACGTTCTGATGTTTTTTGCTGTGAATGGCTTTGAGAATGGCTTTG
>DCSN01000066.1:0-12891 GCA_002325645.1 Pseudanabaena sp. UBA1465 | reverse complement strand
GAATGGCTTTGAGAATGGCTTTGGTATTTGCTTTGATATTTGGTCTGATGCTGATGAGTCTGTTTATTTTGTTGAGAATATCTGGCTTGAGAGTTGGATTCTTTTTGTTCCGCCGCTTTTCTCAAGCTGTCCCTTGCGTGATTAATTTCTTTGAGCTTTTCTTGGGCTTGGAGCTGGAGTTTTACATTGTCTCTAGGAATGCGATCGGGATGCCATTGCAGTGCTAATGCTTTATAAGCTTTGTTGACATCTTCTAACGTGGCGTTAGATGTCAAACCAAAAAGTTTGTAGCATTGATCGATTTCCATAGTTTGTCGATTCCACAGCGACAGAGATTTTGATTTTACGCTGATGATCGATCCCCAGTGTATCAAAACAATCAAGTTAAAGTTTGCAATCTGGCGCGATCAGCAAACAAAGAGAAATACAAGAAAGGCTCGCTAAGCGAGCCTTTCTTGTATTAAATGTTCTTTTTCAAGATTTCTACTTTGTCCAAGCGTTCCCAAGGAAGATCGAGATCGTTGCGTCCTAAGTGACCATAGGCGGCAACATTTTGATAGAAACGACCACCTCTAGTGCTAGGTAGATTTTGCAAATCGAAGTTCTTGATAATTGCCGCAGGACGCAAATCAAAATTGTCTTTGACTAGACGCAATAGGGTATCTTCATCAACCTTGCCAGTGCCAAAGGTCTCAATGTGCATACTGGTAGGACGCGCCACCCCGATCGCATAACTAATTTGTAACTCGCACTTACTCGCCAAACCTGCCGCCACAATATTTTTGGCAGCATGACGCGCCGCATAGGCGGCACTGCGATCGACTTTTGTAGGATCTTTACCAGAAAAAGCGCCACCACCATGACGGGCATAGCCGCCGTAGGTATCGACAATAATTTTGCGTCCAGTGAGTCCAGAATCACCTTGAGGTCCACCGATCACAAATTTGCCTGTGGGGTTAACCAGATAGCGAGTTTGGTCACTAGGCTTAACAGAGGTATCGGTAAAGCTAGGCAAAACTACATGAGTCCATAGATCAGCCTTGATTCTTTCTTGTACTTTGGCTTCGTCAGTAATGCTATCGATCGCCGCATCATGCTGTGTCGAAATCAGGATCGTGTCGATCGCGACGGGCTTATTCCCTTCATAAACCACGGTGACTTGAGTTTTACCATCGGGGCGCAAATAGGGCAACGTGCCATTTTTGCGAACGACGGATAGCTGACGGGCGAGGCGATGGGCGATCGCGATCGGCATGGGCATAAATTCAGGCGTTTCATCACAGGCAAACCCGAACATAATCCCTTGGTCGCCAGCACCAACTGCTTCGAGGGCCGCATCTTCTTCTTCACCAGTGCGGGCTTCGAGGGCAACATTCACACCCTGAGCAATATCTGGAGACTGTTCGTCAAGGGCGACGATCACCGCACAGCTATTTGCCGAGAACCCATTGTCGGCGTTGGTATAACCAATTTCGGCAATTTTTTTACGGGCAATATCAACGTAATTGACATGCGCTTTGGTTGTAATTTCCCCTGTGATCAAGACCAATCCAGTGTTTACCACAACCTCGGCAGCGACACGCGATCGCGGATCTTGAGCCAACAAGGTATCAAGAATCGTATCGGAAATCTGATCGCAAATTTTATCAGGATGTCCCTCCGTAACCGATTCAGATGTAAATAAGAAGCGACTAGCCAACTATGTTTCCTCCTAAGCGTAAGGCGAGTTTTGAATATCTCTTAAGATCTATTCATCATAGTACAAGGCGTTATTGCTTTTGAATGGTTTAATTGCCGACCTTTAACCGCAATTAGGGAGATAAAAATGCTATTTTACATCGTCTTTATTTTAGGGCAATATTGTGAGTAGAGCTTGGAAAATGTAACTGCCTATAGGTATAGTCTGATTATCCTAGCTACGATGCTGATTGCCAAAATCACCCAGTTTACTCAACCTTAAGGAGGCAAATAACTTGAAATTTCAAACCAACGCTCAAGAAGCCTGCTATGAAAAAGTAGTAACGTGGATTCAAGAGATTTTTGGCAAATATCCCTGCGCTCGCCAAGATTTCCCCGGATTAGGAATGTTTGTCGGATCAGCATTAGTAGAAATATTAGTTTTTCCTTGGGACGAAGAAAATGATGCGGTAATTAACACGCGATCGTATGTAGTAGTCGGAGCCGAACTAAAACCTGACCTAATGCGATATTTATTAGAAGAAAACGCCAAGATGATTTTTGGAGCTTTTGGTATTTCTCCCGACAATGAAATTCTCTTTGAACATTCTATCGTCGGTTCAACTTGCAGTATGAAAGAGTTAGAAGCCTCCGTAAAAGCTGTAATGGAAATTGCTGATGAATATGACGATAAAATTGTCGATCGCTGGGGAGGTAAAAGAGCTTTAGATCGCATTCATGCAGGTACATTGTCTAATAATGGTTGGTCACTACCAACATTTTAAACATTTTAAACATTTTAAACAATGAGATTTTGTTCAAGCTATTTGAACAAGGGGCTTAAGCCCCTTGTCTGTACCTCATCAGCATGGAAATTGCTATATATTTCCAGATAATTTTAATTTAGTAAATCCCTAAAATCCCTATGTCACAGACGATCGCCGATATTAATAACAAAATTAAAGCTGGTAAGGCTAAAGTCCTCACAGCAACAGAACTTAAAAGCCTTGTTGCGGATATTGGTATAACTCAAGCCGCCAAAAAGGTTGATGTGATTGTTACAGGCACATTCGAGCCAATGGAATCATCGGGGGCAATTCTCAACTTAGGACATACCGATCCACCGATCAAGATTCGCACTTGTTGGATTGATGGTGTCCCCGCCTATGCAGGATTTGGAGCCGTTGATATTTATTTAGGTGCAACCCAAGAACCTGAAGCCAGTGATGAAGGTATCCAAAATCGCGGCGGTGGTCATGTGATTGCTGATTTAATTGCAGGGAAGACAGTTAACTTTAAAGCGATCGGACATCCCAATGATTGCTATCCGCGTGCTAATTTCGAGACCACAATTACGAAGGATTCGATTAATCAGTTCTATCTCTTTAATCCGCGCAATCTCTATCAAAATTTTGTTGTCGGTGTAAATGGAGGAGAAGATACTCTCTACACTTATTTAGGACCTCTACAACCCCGTTTAGGAAATGCCGTCTATTCTAATCCAGGGGCAATTTCGCCATTATGGAACGATCCTGATTTGCAATTGATTGGGATTGGCACACGCATTTTTATGGGTGGCGGTATTGGCTATGTGGCTTGGGAAGGAACCCAACATTTTCCATTGCAAAAGCGTTTAGAGAACCGTACTCCCATTGGTCCTGCCGCAACTCTGGCTCTGATTGGTGATGCGAAGCAAATGACTCCTGAGTGGGTGCGTGGTTGCTATTTCCGCAATTATGGAGCATCGCTGATGATGGGTGTTGCTGTGCCTTTACCTGTGATCGATGAAGAAGTGGTGGCGAGAGCCGCAGTCCTTGATGAGCAACTAGTTGCTCCTGTAATTGATTACTCAATTCCGCGACGGGTACGCCCAATCTTTGGTTCTGTTTCCTATGCTCAACTCAAGTCGGGCAGAATCGAGATCGCAGGCACAACGGTTCGGACAGCCCCCCTCGCCAGTTTACATCTATCGGAAGAGGCTGCCAAAACTCTCAAAGATTGGATCGTCAAAGGTGATTTTATGCTCACGGAACCTGTCGCGATGCTGCCCAGCGATCGCGCTTTCTTGCCTCAAGACGTGCGCGTATTCTAATCCCAGTTATGCCCAAGATTCCCTAATGCCTATACAATAAAACTATGAATACGATATCTACAAATCCTTAGCTCGTAACTAGAGAGGCGATCGCAATGCCAGCCAAAGTGCTTGATGGACGTTACAAACTGATTAAAAAGATTGGTGCGGGAGGATTTGGGCATACATTTATCGCTAGGGATATGCGTCGTCCGGGTTCACCGCCTTGCGTAGTTAAGCAACTCAAGCCAGCCAGTGATGATCCCAATTTTATTCGTGAAGCTAGACGTTTATTTAACACTGAGGCGGAAACCCTTGAAAAGCTCGGCAATCATGATCAAATACCTCAACTGCTTGCCTATTTCGAGGAAGACAAGCAGTTCTTTTTAGTGCAAGAATTTGTCGAAGGGCGATCGCTCCATGATGAATTAAAAGCACCCTTGCCTGAAGTGTCTGATCTAGATCATCAAAGTCAGGAGGACATTCTTGCTCAACTTCAAAATATTGACGCTCCTCTTAGGGATAAACAACTCGGTGAATTGGAAGTACTCAAAATCCTGAAGGATGTTTTGGAAGTTTTGGAGTTTGTCCATTCTGAAGGCGTGATTCATCGTGATATTAAGCCAGATAATTTAATTCGCCGTAAGAAAGATCAAAAGATTGTCTTGATTGATTTCGGTGCAGTCCGAGCGATGCAGGATAGTAATACAAAATTGGCTGCCGATGAAAAAGGAGAATCTCGATTTACTGTCACCATTGGCACACCAGGTTATATGCCTAGTGAGCAATGTGCAGGTAGACCCAATTACAGCAGCGATATTTATGCCCTCGGTATGGTTGCCATTAAAGCCTTGACAGGTTTTGCTCCTACGGATTTACCTACCGATCCTGCGACAGGGGAATTAGTGTGGCGGGATAAAGCCAAGGTTAGTAATGGCTTAGCGATGGTTTTAACAAGGATGGTGCGCTACCACTATACCCAGCGCTATCAGTCAGTAAAAGAGGTCAATCAAGGTATCACCACCTTTGCGACGATGACCGAAGTTGAGCGCCAAGCCACTACTAGCAAAATCGTGAGGTCAACCATTCTCACGGAGTCCAGTAGTTTAACGAATTACCGATCAACATCTACAGGACAAGGCGATCGCGCCGCAACCCGCAGATCTGTACCTGTATCTTCATCGGCTAACTCAAACTCTGGAGTTCTATTTTTGTTTGGGGGGCTACTGACAGTCGTAGCGGTGATTGCGGCCTTTGCGCTGCCATCAATGATGCGGAACAACCAACCATCCTTAATTGTCAATAATAACCAGCCCGTCGCCAAGCCGATCGCCCCTGAATCAATTCCCAGTCCTACTACCACTGTATCTGCTCCCGACACGGTGAGTCAGGTGATCAATGTCGAGGCAAATAAAGACTCTTTAGTGATTCCCAACAAAATGGCTGGCAACGGTGTCCATACCTATACCGTCCAAGCTAAATCTGGGCAATTACTCAGTACGGCGATTACAGGTAATGGCATCTTCATGACAGTACTTAATGAACAGGGAATTGCTTTGCCCGATGCGGCAAATGTTCTGACTGCGGAAGTTCCGATCGCCAATGATGGTGCTTATGTGGTTCAGCTAAGGGGCATTTCAGGTATTCCCGAAACTCCCTATCAATTAAAAATTGGTCTCAAGGATAAGGCGATCGCGACACCAAATATCAACCCAGTAAATCCAATCGCCAGTCCCACAGTAAATCCAGTGGCTTCTCCTTCGGTGACACCAACTACAGGAACACCTGCTCCTATTGTTACTTCTTCTCCATCGCCAACTGCTCCGCCTCCCGCGCAAATTGAAATTAAGGTTAGAAATCGATAGTTGCTTAGGGCAGACAAGGGACTTAAGCCCCTTGTTCATCAAGGCTTAGAATTTATTATGAGAATATACGGAATTGATTTTACAAGCGCTCCTAGTTCTACTAAAAGAATTGTCTGTGCAGAGGCTTGGCTAGAATTAGATGTTTTAAAAATTGAGAACTTCTATTACTTTACTGACTTCCACTTACCACTTCCATCATCACGGGGATATCCCCATCCCCTACGCTTTAAAGCATTGTTCCTGTTGAGGCGATCGCGCAATATAAAATTCAGAACCAATCCGCACCGCCCCTTCAGGCTCTTCGATCGCCATATTCACCCTTGGCAAAATCTGAGTCGGATGGCTGCGTTCCAACAGCACAGGCGTTTGCGTCTCAGGAATATTTTTCAGCGCAATTAAATTTTTGCCCAACTCAAAAGATTCTTTAACCGATTTGCCTTCAAACATCGCCCCATAGAAACCTTTAGCAAATCGCCGCCAGATCGCCAATCGCCTGATTCATCCCCAACACATACGGCACATAACGGGCGATCGCCTCGGCTTGCACCTGCGAGAAGCAAGCATTCAACACCACGCAGTCAATGCCATTTTGCAGAATCCGAAATAAGTCCGCAAGGGCTTCAGTCGGTGCGAGTTGCCAAGTGCCATCATCATGTTCCAACACCAACCCATTTGCCGCCGCCCCATGCCCTGAGAAATGCACCACACGCGGCACTTCTTGCAGCAAAATCGGCTGTAGGTCATCGATGCGAACCGCGCCTTTAGACACAATGGCAAAGCGATCGCGCAAACTCGACTTCTGACAACATTCCGCAATTTCGCGAAATTCTGCCTCAACCCGCAAGCGATCGGTATTCGCTGGATTTGCCGATAGCAGCAGGACTTTTGTTTGAGGCATAGTTTTCTTATCTTTGAGTGCGATTGAGGTTTGGCGGCAATAAGGCAACAAGGTAATTTTAATGTCTCATCTAGCGATTTAATAAATAATATCTAAAAAAAAGAGGCGGTGCATAAGCACCGCCTCTACTTAAAAAAAATTTAAAGTTTGCCGATTAAAAGAGCTAGTCCCACTAGAAAGCAACCTATCAGATAAAAAGCCCTAACTATATGTAACTCATGCCAACCACTTAACTCTAAATGGTGATGAAAGGGAGCCATTCTAAATAGGCGTTTACCCATCCCTGTTTCGTCCTTGGTTGCCTTGTAATAAGAAACCTGTGCAATCACTGAGATTGATTCCCAAATAAAGATTGCGCCGATAATTAAAAAAGCCCAGAGCAAGTTGCCAAGAATTGCAGTAGATGCTAATGCACCACCTAAAGCGAGTGATCCCGTATCACCCATGAATACTTTGGCAGGATAGCGATTGTGCCAGAGGAAGCCTAAATAGCTACCACTTAGACACATACAGAAAATTGCTAATTCTTTGTTTTGGGGAAAGAGCAATAACGCCATCCCAAATAAGGCGATCGCGCCCGTACCACCTGCCAAGCCATCTAAACCATCGGTGAGGTTGGTGGCGTTACTGCTGCCGAGAAAAACAAACAGGGCAAGGGGAAAGAACAACAGCCCAAGGGGGATCACAAAATGTAAGGGGAGGTTAATCGTGGCGATCGCTTGCCAGTCTTGGGTTAAAGCTAACCATCCACAGAAACAAGCGGCGAAGAATGTTTGCAGTAAAAGTTTGGCGCGAGGAGATAAACCTTTATTGGAATGGCGGCGTAAAATCTTCCAGTCGTCTAACCAACCGATAAAGGCAAAAGAGAGGGTGAGTAAACTACAAGCAATTACTTTGTCATTGAAACCCGACCAAACTAAACCCAACAAAATTCCGACAGGTATAATAAATATCCCGCCCATTGTCGGCGTACCTTGTTTTTTAAGGTGAGCCTGAGGTCCATCCTCACGGATGATCTGTCCAGCCTTAAGGCGACGTAGAGCAGGTACAGCCAAAGTCCCTAGGAAGGCGACAGCGCCGCTACCAAAGGTAAAGGGCAATAATAGAGTAGAACTTATATTAGGATGCAGAAAAAGATCGACACCAACAATTAAACTGATTAAACCAATTGCCAACCCAATTGCGAGGCTACTTCCTGACGGAAACTTTGCTCTTCTAACTCTCACACCAGTATCAACCATTGCCGCTCCTCACACCCACAATAATCACCGAAATTCTCCTCGAAATGCAAGCCTTTTTTACAGCTTTGTAACAGATGATTAAAAATCATCTCGATCTACGCTCTTAGATACCAAATAATGGTCGCATTTGTCTACAGGGCAATCATTGAATTTTACTAATTCTTGAATTCTGCCATCAATACTTTAGATTGCCCCCATTAAATAGCTTTGTAAATTGCCCTTTAAGTTGACCTTATAAATTGCCGATGACGAGTAAGAACTCTCGACAGATTGCCCTAGAAGCTCTCCGCCTTATTCAAAGACGAAACGCTTACGCCGATGTTGCACTTGACTGTACACTTTCGCGGGTGCGACAAAGTAATATAACTCTCCCAGAAAGCGATCGCCGTCTGATCACGGAGTTAGTTTACGGATGTACGCGCCGCCAAAAAACCCTGCAAGCGGTTTTGCAAAACTTTTCACAAAAACCAACCACAAAATTACCACCAGATCTATTAATAATTCTACAGATAGGTGTGTACCAGCTATGTTTTCTCGATCGCATTAAGCCATCGGCGATCGTGCATACTACTGTGGAATTAGTCAAAGAAAATAATCTAAAAGGCTTGTCTGGCTTTACGAATGGGATTATGCGATCCATACTCAGAGCCAAGGAGAAGGAAGATATCCTTGCCAATATTACTGATCCCGCCAGTTTTTATAGTTATCCTGAATGGCTAATTGAGCTATGGCAAAAAGAATTTGGTCAAGAGGCGATCGCCGATATTTGTAATTGGTTTAATCAAACGCCCCATTTAGATTTACGAGTCAACCTATTACACGCAACGCGGGATCAAGTTTTAGCCGCCTTTGGCGAGGCAGAAATTGAGGCCGCACCAATTCCCCATTTACCAGATGGTATCCGTGTGGCCCAGGGTGCTGGTGATGTCAGTAAATTACCAAAATTTAAAGAGGGTTGGTGGTCAGTTCAGGATGCCAGCGCTCAGTTGGTTACCTATTTATTAGATCCGCAGTCCAATGAGATCATTATTGATGCTTGCGCGGCCCCTGGGGGAAAGACGACGCATATTAGCGATCGCTTGAAAAATACTGGCAAAGTTTACGCCCTAGATCGTCTGGCTAGTCGTCTTAAAAAGATTGATCAAAATACGGCAAGGCTGGGGATCACCAATGTGCAGACTGTTGAAATTGATGCGCGGGAATTTGATGCGGAAAAAGTGTTAGAGACAAAATGCGATCGCGTTTTATTAGATGTGCCTTGCTCTGGCTTAGGAACATTACATCGTCATGCCGATGCGCGTTGGCGACAAACCCCTGAAGAACCCTATAAATTAGCCAAAACTCAAGCAGAAATTCTTGATCGCGCTACGACATGGGTAAAACCTGAAGGCGTAATTGTCTACAGTACTTGCACGCTGCATCCTGCTGAAAATGAAGAAGTGATTAACCAATTTCTAGAAAATCATCCTGATTGGCAAATTGTGCCACCAAGTGTGGATAATCCTGCGGCTCACTTTGTAAGCGATCGCGGCTGGGTGAAAGTCTTGCCCCATGAACATGATATGGATGGCTTTTTTATGGTGAAATTACAAAGAATAGAGTAGCTAAGAGTTAAATAGAGTCACAATTTTAGCCAATACATCATCAATGATTTCATCTGGCACACTTTCTAGTCTTCGAGCCTTACGCGCAGATAAATCGATAGGACGTGGTTGATCACAACGAATTACGCCTTTAGTGCGGATTCCAGTATCGTCTAAAGAAACGGCAAAACCTGCGGTTCTCGCAAAGTTACCACCCGATGTAATTGGTACAACGATAGGGACTTTAGTTAGAGTATTGAATTTGTCTGGAGAGACGATCAAAACTGGTCTAGTACCTTGCTGTTCATGTCCTTCAGTTGGATCGAGCGAAACTAAATAAATATCCCCGCGCTTCACAGTTCATGACCTACTGGTTTGATATCGAGCCAAGGGCGATCGCTTTCCGTTATCGGTGCATTGCGATCGCATTGGGCCAAAAGCTCGTCTAGAGAATATCGTGGTTTTAACTGTGGCTCAATAATTAGTCGTCCACCATCGACAGCAATTCCGACAGTTACGCCAGATTGTAAGTTCAAGACTTCAAGGAAGGCTGGGGGGATCGCCAACATGATCGATCCGCCCACTTTGCGAAGATTTGTAGTGTGCATAATTTATGTTCATAGTTATATTTAAATATAACATTTGTGATTAGATGATTGGATGGCGATCGCCATCTAAATTCTATCTAGAGAAAAAGTGTTAATGTCTGGCGAAACCTTGCAGAAAGGTACATTAGTATTAGGTGAAGTGAGCTTAGCAGATGTTAATAAGCGTAAATATTATCTAATTGATAATCAAGGAAGAGGTAGAAAATTTGTTTATGAGATTACAGTGGGGATGCGGTCAACTACTTGGTATATAGCCGCAAAAAAGTCTAAAAAACAAGTTTGGTCGCCAATTTTTGGGTATAAAGTGCCAGTTACTTTAGGAATTGATGCAGTCGTGCCAATTTACAACGATCAAGATAAACTGCAAGGAGTTTTTAGCAGTGGCATCATTTTGGCTGGGATCGGTACATTTTTAAATGACCTCAACTTCTCTCCTTCGGGAAAGACTTTTATTATGGAGCGTTCTGGAGATTTAGTTGCCACGTCAACTCTGGAAACTCCATATTTAAAAAATGCTCAAGGAGCTTTAATTCGTCTCCCTGCTACTCAAAGCCAAGATCCACAAACAAGGGCGATCGCTGCTTATTTGCAAGCGAAATATGGCGCTTTTCACCAAATTCCTGATAATCTCCAATTACAAGTTCCATTTCAAGGAAAAACGCTATTTGTGCAAGTCGCGCCTTACCAAGATCGCCGTGACTTAGATTGGCTGGTGGTGGTTGTGATTCCTGATACCGACTTTATTGGGGAAATTCAAGCCAATTTCAGGCTAACGATCTTAATCTCGGCGATTACTTTACTGATTGCGACAGGGCTAGGAATTGTGATGACCCGATGGATTACCTATCCAATTTTGCGTTTAAGTAAAGCTAGTCAAGCGATCGCCAAGGGGGATTGGCAAAATTCTGTCCTGCTAGAAAATCCAGTCGCCCAAATTCCAGAGGCGCAAAGTATTGCGGAAGTAAATACTCTGTTTGACTCATTTAACAGTATGACAATTCAGCTAAAAGAATCATTTGAAACCTTAGAACATTGCGTAGAACAGCGCACCAACGATTTAGTGATTGCCAACCGTCAATTGGAATCCCTAGCTAATTTGGATGGTTTGACTCACATTGCCAACCGTCGCTGCTTTAATAATTATTTAGCGATCGAGTGGCAACGTCATCAGCGCGAACAAAATCCCCTAGCGTTAATCATGATCGATATCGACTATTTCAAGCGTTACAACGATAGTTACGGACATCAAGGTGGTGATGATTGCTTAATTCAAGTCGCAGAGGCGATCGCCCAAGTCCCCAAACGTCCCTCCGATTTAACGGCAAGGTATGGCGGTGAAGAATTTGCGATCGTTCTTTGTAATACAGACAAGGAAGGAGCGTTACAAATTGCTGCCCAAGTGCAAACGGCGATCGCGAATCTCGCCATTCCCCATGAAACCTTTATCGGACATACCGTCAGCCTGAGCATGGGTCTTTCTAGCTTGATTCCCACCGCAGATCAAAGTTCCGAAATTTTAATTTCCTATGCTGACAAAGCTCTATATACAGCAAAAGAACAGGGACGCAATCGGGCGATCGCCTTCTAGTCGATCAAAAAAAATATTTGCTAACACTTTCGAGATATAGCTTAAGTGCGCTATAATTGCAAACCTATGCCTATACATTTTACTAAATATCAATAAAATATTAACAATATCAATAGGCGTAGGATGTAAACCGCAACAAGCTCTAATGGCTAATGCTCTTACATTTCTGGGAGGAAATCCAGATAAATTCAAAACAGGAACAAGGAAAAATTTAGTTATGATCAATCGGGCCAAAACTGCTACAGCTACCAATGTCGGCTTCACTCATGAAGACTTTGCAAAACTTTTAGACAAATACGATTATCACTTCAGCCCTGGCGACATCGTTGCAGGTACAGTATTCAGCATTGAGCCGAGAGGCGCACTTATTGACATTGGTGCAAAAACAGCAGCGTATATCCCGATTCAGGAAATGTCAATCAACCGCGTTGATCAGCCTGAAGAAGTTTTACAAAACAATGAAACTCGTGAATTTTTCATTCTTGCTGACGAAAACGAAGAAGGACAACTAACCCTTTCGATCCGTCGGATCGAGTACATGAGAGCATGGGAACGTGTTCGTCAGTTACAAGCAGAAGACGCAACCGTGCGATCGCTTATTTTTGCGACCAACCGTGGTGGCGCATTGGTCAGAATTGAAGGACTACGCGGATTTATCCCTGGTTCTCACATCAGCACCCGCAAGCCTAAGGAAGAACTAGTTGGCGAAGAGTTGCCCCTCAAATTCTTGGAAGTGGATGAAGACCGCAACCGTCTTGTTCTCAGTCATCGTCGCGCCCTCGTTGAGCGGAAGATGAACAAGCTCGAAGTTGGCGAAGTCGTGATCGGTGTCGTCCGTGGGATCAAGCCCTACGGTGCATTCATCGATATCGGTGGTGTCAGTGGCTTGCTGCACATTTCCGAAATCTCCCACGAGCATATCGAAACCCCTCACAACGTCTTCAACGTCAATGATGAAGTCAAGGTGATGATCATCGATCTTGATGCTGAACGTGGCAGAATCTCGCTCTCCACCAAGCAACTCGAATCAGAACCAGGGGATATGGTCAAAGATCCTCAACTGGTTTACGCTAAGGCTGAAGAGATGGCAGCGAAGTATCGCGAACAACTCAATGCCCCTCCTGCGGTCATGGAAATTCCTGTGGCAACAGTTGAAGCGTCGGCTGAAGAAGAGGAATATGAAGTTCCTGATGCGATGGAAGAGCCTGAAATTCCTGAAGAAGAAGTTGTAGCTGAAGCAGTGGAAACAGTGGAAGCAGTGGAAACAGTGGAAACAGTGGAAGCAGTGGAAGCAGTGGAAACAGTGGAAGCAGTGGAAACAGTGGAAGCAGTGGAAGCAGTGGAAACCGAAACCGAAACT
>DCSN01000002.1 GCA_002325645.1 Pseudanabaena sp. UBA1465 | reverse complement strand
TGCGCCGCAGGTTTTAGGTTTTTATATTTAATTAAGCCTACATACTTAGTATTTTTACCTAGTTTAATTATTCAACTAATTATTCAACTAATTATTCATATTTATGCAACTAAGGCAACTCATGAAACTAATGCAACGGGGTTTCATGTCCCAAGAATGGCAAAAATATTTTGTCAGTAATAGTTTCAGGCAAATGTCGCGATCGCGCAAACGTTTTTTGTCGTTACTTTTTGCGATCGCCTTTGCGACAACATTAGTTGTTCATAATTTGCTACCTGATGTATTGCCTGATGTGATGCCTACATTTTGGGGTAATGATCAGGCGATCGCCAAACCAGCAGCAAAGCCAATCCCCAAAAATAATCAGCAGAAGCAACTAAATCTACCAACCCCACAACCGATCGCCCCAAGTCCGCCGCCAGTCGTAATTCCTCGACAAGAAATTCGCGGAGTCTGGTTAACCAGTAATGACTTCACAATGTTTAGCGATCGCACTCAGCTTGGGAAAGCGCTGCAACAACTCAAGCAACTTAACTTCAACACGATTTACCCCGTCGTGTGGAACTCTGGCTATGTGATGTATCCCAGTGCCGTTGCTCAAAATGCAGGAATTCAGCCCTTTGTCTATCGTGGCAATGAAGGACAGGATCTGGTTGCCGATATGATTGCACAGGCGCATCAGCATAATTTATTAGTAATGCCTTGGTTTGAGTTTGGTTTCATGGCTCCGCCCACCTCAGAACTTGCCACCACACATCCCGATTGGCTTACCCAAGAACGCGATGGCGATAATACTTCAGTTACTGCCGCAGGGGAAGTGGCATGGCTCAATCCCTTTCATCCTGAGGTTCAGAAATTTCTCACGGAATTAGTATTAGAAGCAGTTTCTAATTACGATCTCGATGGCATTCAGTTTGACGATCACACCAGCCTCCCGAAAACCTTTGGCTACGATCGCTATACCCTCAATCTCTATCGCCAAGAAACAAAACAAAACGCTCCCGCCGATCCTAATGATCCTGATTGGGTACGTTGGCGAGCTAATAAAATTAGTGCCTTTATGGGAAGGCTCAATAAAGCGGTCAAACAGAGAAAGCCCAATCTGATTTTTTCAGTATCTCCCAACTATTACGAGTTTGCCTATAAACAACAGCTTCAAGACTGGCTGGGCTGGGTACGTCAAGGCATTGTCGATGAGTTAATCGTGCAGGTTTATCGCAGTGAGCTTGATGATTTTCGCGCCCAAATTAGTCGTCCTGAAATTGCTGAGGTTCAGAATAAAATTTCGACAGGTATCGCTATTTTATCGGGACTAAGGAATAGCAATGTACCCATGTCAAGGATTTACTCACAGGCGATCGCCACTCAAGAGCGTGGTTTAGGGATTTCCTTCTTTTATTACAAGAGTCTCTGGGGCTATGGACCCGAATCAGTTAGCGATCGGCAAAAGGATTTTCAATATCTTTTCCGCAGTCCTTCACCTCGATTTGTCGCTAGAAATCAATAAAAAACAAGGCGCAACGCGCTGTAAAACCGAAATATTTGTACCGCCCGCTACGCGGGCGGTACAAATATTTGATTAGCTAATTTATGTAGTTTTTTGCTGGTGAGCCAATAGGTTTGCATTTTGCCTTTACCTTTAACCTCGATCGCACCGCGCTCAACTAAATCAAACTTATGTTTGAGAAGTTGATAGGTGTCGGCAGTGACTTGAATCTTCCCAACTTCGCTGTGAGATTCCATCCGACTGGCAATATTGACCGTATCTCCCCAAAGATCGTAAATAAATTTTTGTGTACCAATTACCCCTGCAATTACTGACCCCGTATGGATACCAATCCGAATTTGGAGTTGCTGCCCCGTCAATTCGCGAAGTTCGCTCACTTTATCAATCATATCTAACGCCATTGAGGCGATCGCCTCGGCATGGGTTTCTGTGGGAACAGGGATACCACCCGCCACCATGTAGGCATCACCAATGGTTTTGATTTTTTCTAATCCATAGATTTCGCTGAGGGTATCAAAATTAGAAAAGATAAGATTGAGCAAATCAACCAGAGCCTGTGCAGACATTGCCGAAGAGATTTGGGTAAATCCGACAATATCGGCAAATAGCACCGTGACTGACTCAAAACTATCGGCAATTACGCCTTGGGACTGCTTGAGGCGATCGGCGATCGCTTTGGGAAGAATGTTTAATAATAAGCGTTCAGATTTTTCCTGCTCCGCATAGAGAGCTTCTTCCGCCAGTTTGCGTTGGGTAATATCATCCAATACACCCAAAATTCCAATCGTTTTACCATCAGCATCAATGATGGGCAACTTGCTAGCATCAAGCCAAATAGATTGTCCTTTTTGATCGGGATTGATTTTACGCTGAAGAACATGGAGTTCAGGAATATTAGATTCCATAATCTGTTGATCGCGCTTCCGAAAGATGTTAGCTAATTCGGGATTGCTAATCAAATCGTAGTCGGTCTTACCGATCACACTTTCAGGGGAATCAATTTGGGCATACATAGCCCAATTTTTATTACAGCCTCGAAAGACTAAATTGATATCTTTCCAGAAGATTTGTTGGGGAATACTATCAATGATTAATCGTAAATAAGCTTCCTGTTCTTTGAGAGCTTGTTCAGCTTTGACCCTTGCCGATATATCCTGAAAACTCCACACCCGACCAATAATCTGATCGCCTAACCTTTGAGGACGAGAATAACGCTCTAATACTCTTCCGTCAATTAGTTCCAACAGGTCATAACTTTCCATTTCTGGATGTTGATAAAAATCCTGCGATCGCTGCATAAAGTCCTGCGGCTTTAGCATTTGTTCCGCTAGAAATTCTAACCGCAAAGCATAATCAGGCATCGATAGAACTTCTGGGGATAGACCGAACATATCCACGAATTGCTGATTATAACTAGTGATATGCCCAATCCGATCCACTGCCAAAATACCATCGGCGATCGACTCGAGGGTGGCTCTTTGTAAACTCAAAAACTCTTCAAGGGTGGACTCAATTCGCTTGCGTTCAGTAATATCTACACCTATCGAAAGGATTTCCAAGACATTTCCTTCTTCATCAAGAATGGGACGATTTGACCAAGATATCCATACTTTTTCTCCATCATTACGCATATTTTGGCTTTCTTGGAACATATAAAGCTCAGCATGATGATCGCTATTGTTCATCCAAATCGGTAGATTAGAATTATTGGGATCATCATTAATTGGGAAAATAGTACCTTCAATATTTTTCCCAATCACCCGATCTTCTTCAGAAAAGCCAAAAAAAGTTAAGCCATATTCATTAAGAAACTTAATCGTACCTGTGGTATCTCTTCGCAAAATAATACAATTAGCAACTTCAACTAGAGTTCGATATTTAGTCTCGCTGGCTTTTAGCGCTTCAGTACGTTGTTCTACCCGAATCTCCAATTCTTCTTTGCTTTGGGCAAGCGCCATAAATGAAATCTGCAACTGTTGCGCCATCTGATTAAAGGAATCTGCAAGAATGGATAACTCACGCACATTTACGGTTTCAATTGGATGGTAGGGTTGCCCACTTGCCAGATCGGCTGAGACGGAAAGTGTGGCAAGTAAATGGGAAGCATCAATGAGTTTCTGGACTGGTTTTGCAATCCATTTTGATGTATAGAAACCTGTCAAACTCGCAAAAACTAGGGCTAAGACACATAGCATGATTGTGTTGCGAGTATTAATGTCAATGCGATCGCGAAAGTCTTGCTCAGAAACTGCCACAATCATCAGCCAGTCTAGTCCCTGAGTATTGCGTAATCTCGTAATCTGGACATATTGAGTCGCCCCTTCCCATTGCATTTGGATTTGCTGATGATTGGGAATATTGGCAGGATTAGGATATTTTTGTTGCAGATTTTGAAAGACTAAACTTAATAAGGGGTTTTGGCTTTTTAAAGAATGAATGCGCTTTTGCCCTTGAGATGTCGATAGGTAGGGAGATTCTGAAGTTGATGTGGCAACTATTTCTCCTGATGGTTCGATAATGAAAGCCTGTCCTGTTTTAGAAATCTGTAGCTGTCGCAAAAAATCACCAATTTGAGAAAGAGTTAAATCAATTCCTAAGACTCCGCGTAAATTGCCAGTTTCGCTATAAATCGGCAAAGAAGCAGTAATACCTAAAATCGGACGTGCTGCAAATAGATAAATAGAACTCCAAACCATTTGACGGGATTTAATGGCTCCTTGATACCAGAGGCGATCGCGAGGATCGAAATAATTTTTCTCAATTTGATTAAGGATTTTACCCTTATCATCTAAGCGATAAATTGATCTTTGAGGTGGTGATTTGAGTAATAAATTAACAGATAGAACCTGATGTAGCACTAAAGAATTACCTTCTCTCCGTTCCACCCCAATAAATTGCCCTTGAGGATTGGCGGCATAGAAAAAATACAAGTTTGGAGATTGGCGCATCTGTTGCCAAAATAATTTATTTAAACCTTTATCTAAGCCTTTATCTAGGCTGCTTAAGTTCTCAAAGTTGAAATTGCCAGACTTCGCGACTGCCCCATAGGCCTGCAATGTTCCTAAGGGTGCATTGAGATATCCCCGTACATGGGCTTCAATCGTATTCGTTACCTCTCGCCCAATTTGAGGGGCTAACTCTTGAGTTGCCTCACGTCCATTTTGTACCGATAGCCATCCTGTAACCCCCACCGCCGCGATCACCTGTGTCACAAATGGAACAATCAGCAATATCTTGAGAGAAAGCTGATGGCGATCGCGTTGGGATTTATCGTTATGTAATAAGGGAGCAGACATACAAAAGCTGCATACAAAGAATCTAGATACTGCCCATGATAAAGCGATCCTCACTGAAAATTACAAGTCTGCGACTATTTGCTCAGTAAATATAGCAATGGTTTGATATATAGCGATCACCCATTAAATACACATAAATTTGGATTGTTTTTTGCTAGAGTGATTTCTATCAGTAATTTCAATTAAGAATTTCCTTAATGCCTCAACTAAATCGAACTGAACCATCCCAAAAAATTTATGCTCAAGCGGTGGTTAGTTCCGAAAATTGTGATTCATTAGTGACATACCCGACACTCAT